>VBGM01000197.1 GCA_005880855.1 Chloroflexota bacterium | reverse complement strand
CTCATGGGTATGGCGCTGGTCGGCGGCGCCGCCGCCTCGCTGGTCGGCACCGCCCTGATCCCCCTCGATCAACAGGTCGGCACCCACACCTCGGCCGCCGGCGCGGTGCTGGGCATCGGCCTCATGGCGGCCGCCATCAACCCCTCCGCCAACATCGGCTGGGTGAGGGCTGGGATCCTCTACGGCATCGTCGTGTTCGGCTTCGAGATCGGGTCCCACTTCCTGCTCGGGGCGCCGTTCAACATCGGGCCGGTGGTATTCGGCCTGGCGTGCGCCCTGCTCCTGGTGGCGCTTTACCCGGAACGCAGAGCCCTGATGCCGCCGACCACCAACCTGCCGGCCAAGGTCACGCCCAAGGCCGTCGAAACGCCCCCGGCCCCCAAGCCGCCGGCGGCGCCTGAGCCCTCGACGACCAGCCCCGGCGCCTAACGCGAATTCCGCCCGTCTGACGCCAGCCGGACGCCAGCCGGCAGCTTTTCCGCATTTTTGGGCCCAAACGGTCGAAGAGCCGAGCTCTTATGTCTTCGGGGCGAGCGCCTGGACCTCGGTCATCATCCGGCGCTGGAGCAGGTACGAGACGCCATACACCGCTCCCGCCAGCGCGGCCCCGACGATGATCGCCAGCGCGGCGTGCACGGCGGAGTTGGGGATGGGTGAAAGAGCCACCGCGTCGTCGCCGATGATCGCCGCCAGGGCCAGGGCGATCGGCGTGATGACCGGCAGGCGCTGAAGTCGCTTCATCACAGGCGGCACCGGCGGCTCGACGCGGCCCACCATGCGCTGGCCCATCACCCCAACCGACCTTACGTGGCGGAGGTTGGGCGTGACCGTAAGGACGACGTTGACCTGGTTGCCGGGCACCTGCTTCAGCTTCGCGGGCGGGACCAGGAACTGCTCTACTCCGCCGCGCGTCTGGACCATCAGCATGCCGAGGCCCATGGACGTGCTGACGGAGCTGGCGCCCATGAGCTGGCCCTGTACGAGCTTGCCCTCAGCCTTGCGATCCTTCTGTGCCAGGCGAAAGGCGGGGGCGATGAAGCTGGCGAGCAGGGCGATCGGCAGCACCCACGCGACTGCGGCAGCGATTGCATCCGGGAGGCCGTAGAAGCGGGGCACCACGATGATGATCGCCGCGATGATGGCGAGGCAAACGACCGCGATGGCCGCGGCGATGTATCCAAGCCGGACGACGAAATCGGGCGCGTAGCCCTGCAGCATTCCACCGGCCTGCACGAACCTCTCCCGCTGCCGCCGCGTCTGGCCGCCGGTCGCCGCCGGCGCGGCTTTCGGCTGGATCTTGCGCATTTGCTGCCGGACCTGGCGCGTCTGCGCCCTTTTCTTTCCCAAAAACTAAACCCGACCCACTACATCGGCAGTGTATCCGCGGCTCGATACGAGATGCGCCCGATCGTCAGGACGCTAGCTGCGAAGGGTCCACCGCCGGCACGAGCACCCGCTTCACGTAGGTCGCTCCGTTGTTCGTGAAAGTGCCGGAGAAAAGGAACGCGGGCTCATAGAAGCTGTGGTCTTCGCCGGCCCACGCCAGCGCGTAGACGAGCTCAGCGCTGGTCAGCCTCACCGTTGGTACCGGCGTGATGGAGTCTGTTCCGGAAGGCGGCGAGGTGAGCGCGGACCGTACAGCCTGGTCGGCCGAGATGATCCGATAGGTGGAGGCGGTCAGCTCAACGGGCAGCGGCCCGGCCACCTGTGTCTGCCCCCCGCTCCTGACGTCGAGCTCCAATCCGTACGGTTGGCCGAGGCCGTCGACGAGCGCCACCGGCCCATTCCCCGGCACGGAGAACTGGCGAAGGTAACGAACGCGAGCCGCGCCATTCGGTTGGTCGGCGACCACGGTTGCGCTCCACGTGGGCAGCAGTTTGTGCGTCGACAGGTAGACCTTGGCGTCCCCCATCGCAGCTGGACCCGAGCTCAGAGACAGTGGTGCGTCTGTGGAATAGAAGTAAAAGGCTTCGCGGCTCGGCACCCGGCTGCTGTACGAGATGGTCAGCATGAACCCCGGGCCGATGTAGGAGCCGAGCAGCGACTGGTCAGTCTGCCCCGGTTGCGGCGAAGCGCCGAGCGATGCCGCGAATTTGTTCGCGTCATCCGTCGACGGCTCCTGGTACCTGAAAACGGGTGCGATGTTCACCGGCACGTTCAGCCGTCCGGTCCAGACCAGGTTTGCAGGCCCGAAGTACGGGATCGCCGCGCCGGTAGGTCGGGACGGAGTGGTAGCCGTCTTGGGCAACGCCATGTCCGCTGCGCTGGGCCCAGGGACCAGGGCGGGCGCCGGCAGCCGGCCGAACGAAGCCTCTGGCGCGGCGTAGTGCGCACCGCCGTTCTGGTCGTGCATGCCGAGGCTCGCGGTCGAAGCGCCACCTCCTCCGCGGAACCCGCCCAACGAGAAAATGCCGATCCCGATCGCGAGCACAAGCACCACCGCAACCGTGGCCGCCGGCGCGGCCGGCACGCGACGAACCCCGCCGACAAGCCCGGCGACCGAGCCGCGCACGCGCTGCCACCACGGCCGCTTGACCTGCAGGTCCGCCCACAGGCGATCCTCGAAGCCGCGGTGCGGGCGCGTGGTCTGGAAGGCATCGTCGAGCTGCCTCTGGAGCGCCTGGAGCTCGCGTTCTTCGTCGTCGCTCATGCCATCTGTTCCTTGACCGACTCCCGCAGCGCCTTCAATGCCCGGTGGTACAGCATCTTGGCCGCGTCCTCGCTGCAGCTCATCAATACGCCGACCTCTTCGAAGCTGAGGCCCGAGTGTCGCAGCGAGATGGCGTCGCGCTGCCGCTCCGGCAGGCGCGCGACGTGCAGCAGCAGGGCTTTGTACTGGATGCGCTCCTCGGCCATCCCGGCCGGATCCTCCTCGCTCATCGGCTGGTGCTCGATGGTGCGCCGCAGCCGCTCCCGCCTGCCATGGGCGCGGAAGTGGTCGAGCGTCGCATTGCGAGCGATGCGAAACAGCCAAGCCGCGGGCGTCGTGTTCCGCACCTCGAACCGCCCGTAGGCCTGGTAGGCGTTCATGAAGACCTGCGCCGTGATGTCCTCCGCGTCGGCCGAGCTCGGGACCTGCGCGCGAACGTAGGCGTAGATCCGGCCCAGGAACTCCCGGTAGAGCTCCTCGAACGGCGGCCGGTCGGCAAGCACGGCCGAATCGTATGGGTACGCATGCCTATCTGAGCCAACGCCCCCCGGGCGGCCCTTGTAACGCTAGGCGGTGGCGTAGGACCGAAGCATGGGAGCGATCTCGAGCGGGCGGTTCGTGAAGATCGAATCCGGACGGCAAAGCTGACACCAGGCGACGGCCGCCTCGTCGTCCACGGTCCACACCCCCACGGCGCCGCCGGCGGAGTGGACCTCCTTGACAAGCTGGGGATCGGTGGCACCCCAGTGCGGGGAATAAACGTCCGCGCCTGCCTCCCGCATGATCCGCGCCGGGTCGATGGGGCGCGCGCCTTCCAGGACGCCGAGCTGAAGCTTCGGCTCCATCTCCCTGAGCTGGCGGATCGAGGGGTGATGGAACGACACCACCGCGCATTCCGCGACCGCCCCGAGCTGCCGCAGCATGGCCACGAGCTTGTCCTCGAGACCCGGGTACTGGATAGGGACCTGTTTGATCTCGATCACCAGGCCCACCTTGCCGATGGCCAGCTCGATGACTTCCTGCAGGAGCGGGATGCGTTCGCCTTCGCCCGCGTCAAGCCGGCGAAGCTCGGCCGCCGAATGGTCGCGAACCAGGCCTTTGCCGTTGGTGGTCCGCTCGAGCGTGTGGTCGTGGATGACGACAAGACGGCTGTCGGAGGAGAGGTGCACGTCGCACTCGATGAGGTCGCAGCCGGCGCTGATCGCCGACCGGAATGACCGCATGGTGTTCTCGGGGTGCTGTGCCGAGTTGCCCCTATGCCCGCCGATGAGAGGGCGGCCGTCGTCGTGCGCTGCCTCGTAACGGTCGCGGATGGATTGAGTCAAGGCGCCGGAAAGTCTAACCGCGCCGCCGGGCTTTTCTGGCGTCCGGCTTGTCTATAGTGCTGAGGATGACCGCCCCCGCTAAAACCATTGGCGAACTCCGATCTTCAGGCCATGTGCGGGAGAGCGTCAAGCAGGAGATGCGACGAAACCTGTTGGCGCGCCTGCGCAGCGGTGAGCCTCTTCTTCCCGGCATCGTCGGTTACGACGACACGGTCCTGCCGCAGCTGGCCAACGCGGTCATCTCCGGTCACGACGTCATCATGCTCGGTGAGCGCGGCCAGGCGAAGAGCCGCATCATGCGCTCGCTCATCAACTTCCTCGACCCGCAGGTGCCGGCGATTGCGGGCTGCGAGATCAACGACCACCCGTTTGCCCCGATCTGCCGCCGCTGTCTCGACCTGGTCGCCAAGTCTGGCGACAAGGTCGAGGTGACATGGATCGACCGTGACCAGCGTTACGGCGAGAAGCTCGCGACGCCCGACATCTCCATCGCCGACCTCATCGGCGAGGTCGACCCCATCAAGGTCGCCGAGGGCCGCTACCTGGCCGACGAGCTGACCATTCATTACGGTTTGCTGCCGCGAACAAATCGGGGGATCTTTGGAATCAACGAGCTCCCAGACCTCGCTGAGCGCATCCAGGTTGGCCTCCTCAACATCATGGAAGAGAAGGACGTGCAGATCCGCGGATACCGCGTGCGCCTTCCGCTCGACCTCTTCGTCATCGCGAGCGCGAACCCCGAGGACTACACGTCACGCGGCCGCATCATCACGCCGCTCAAGGACCGCTTCGGGTCGCAGGTGCGCACGCACTATCCGCTGAGCATCGGCGAAGAGATGCAGATCATGGAGGCCGAGCGGCATCCAATCCCCGAAGATTTCGAGCTCATCTTTCCGAGCTTCATGAAAGAGATCGTCGCCGAGCTCACACATCTCGCGCGGCGCAGCCCGCACATCTCTCAGTCGTCGGGCGTGTCGGTGCGCATGTCCATCGCGAACTTCGAAAACCTCGCGAGCAACTCAGTGCGACGTGCCGCGCGCTTGGGTGAGTCGCTGGCGGTGCCGCGCATCACAGACCTCGCATACCTCACCTCATCCACCGCGGGTCGTGTCGAGATCGAGGCACTGGACGAAGGCAAGGAAGAGCAGGTGCTCTCGCGACTGGAGCGCGGCGCGATCAGCGCGGTGTTCAGCCGGCATTTCTCCGCGGCGCAGTTCGACGGCATCGTCGCGCGATTCGAAGACGGGGCGATGCTCGAGGTCGGCGAAGGCATTCCCGCGCGCACTTACACGCGCGCGATCGGCGAATTGCCCGAGGTGGCGACCGCACTGAAGAAGCTCTCGCTGGCGGATCGCCCGGAGGTGCGCGCGGCGGTCATCGAGTTCCTGCTCGAGGGCCTGCACCTGAACAAGCGCCTGAACAAAGATGAGGTCGAAGGCCGAGCGGTCTACCGCCGCTAGTCGACTCGGATTCCGCATCTTTGGACCCAAACGTGCGCATTGAGCGGGCTTTTTTTGCGCGTTTGGCGCCAAACAGGCGTTATCGCTGGGCCGCGTAGGTCCAGGTGAACGCGATGACTACCCCGACGACGAGCAGAAAAAACAGCAGCTCGACCCTGATCGCTAGCCGAACCAGGCGACGCGCCCTTCGAGTCCGCGCACCGCAGCGCTCGCAGTAGGCGGCGTTCGGCACCAGCTGGGCGCCGCAGGCGTCGCAGGCGGCCTGGGTCTGTTGCATTGAGTTGAGTATGTACATTTCTACTGATGCACCCGGGGATTAGCTCGACAAGGCGCGGCCTCGGCGGCCGGAGCCAAGGAGACGACGAGCACGTGAGGGAGCGCATCGCGTAGATGCGTGACCGAGCGCGCGCAGGAGGCGACGCAGGCTTCAGCGAAGCCCGGCCGACTAGGCCGACGCATTGGCGAGCGGTTTCCCGGGGGCATCAGTAGATGGAACTGCAGGAGGAGCTTTCCCCCGCCGACGCGGTCCTGCTCATGAGCTCGGTACCGGAGCGCATCGGGGATCTCGTCTATGGCCTCGACGAGGCGCGGCTGCGCTACCGCCACGGACCGGCGTTCCCGACGCTGGGCGGCCTGATCGGCCACCTCCTCGAGTCCGGATCGAAGGTGGACGGCCTCCTGCGGCACGCGCATCTCGACGGCCTGGCCGCGGCGGATGTTCGCGCCACCATCGACCCCAGCCACGACCATGAGCTCGACCGGCCGCTCCAGGAGGCCCTCGAGGACTTCGCGCGTGTGCGCCGGCGGACGGTGGACCTCCTGCACGGCTGGGGCAAGGCCGAGTGGGAGCGAACGATCTCCGACCCCCGCGGGGGCACGTTCACGTTGCTCGAGGTGTG
>VBGM01000196.1 GCA_005880855.1 Chloroflexota bacterium | reverse complement strand
AAACGGCCCTGGCCCTGGTGGCGCGGGCGCGCTCCGATCGCGTGCCGATCACGGTGACGATCAGCGTCGCGTTCGGCTGCCCATTCGAGGGTGTGGTCCCGCCCGAGCGCGTCCTCGGCCTCGTCGAACGTTTGATGGCGATCCCGCCGGACGAGATCTGCCTCGCCGACACCATTGGCGTGGGGGTCCCGTCGCAAGTCAGGTATCTCGTGCGCGGTTCGCGTGATCTCGGCGGGAGCGCGGGGGCGCACTTCCACAGCACGCGCAACACCGGCTATGCGAATGCGGTGGCGGCGTTGGAGCGCGGCGTCGTGTCGCTCGACTCTTCCGTGGGAGGCGCGGGTGGCTGCCCATTCGCGCCGAAGGCGACCGGCAACATAGCCACGGAAGACCTGGTCTATCTGCTGCGGGGGCTGGGGGTCGAAACGGGAATCGACCTGGATGCCCTCATCGAATGCTCGCGATGGCTCGGCCTCCAGCTGGGCAAGGAGATGCCCGGGATGGTGTCCCGGGCGGGGGATTTTCCAACCGCCGGATAGCGCAACATGGCGCCATGCCGAAAAAGAAGACCGCAAGCCCGCACCGGGTCGCCGTCGTTCAGCACCCGCCGGTGCTGCTGCATCGCGACAAGACCCTCAAGCGCGCCGTGGAGCTGATGGAAAAGGCGGCGGCGGGCGGAGCGCGGCTTGTCTCGTTTCCGGAGACGTGGTTGCCGGGCTACCCGGAATGGGTGTGGCGGCTGCGGCCAGGCGATGACTTCGACCTGACGAGCGAGCTCTATGGGAGGCTGCTCGAGAACGCTGTCGACCTGAAGGCGGGACACCTGAAGTCGATCCAGGCCGCGGCTCGGCGCCTGAAGCAGACTGTGTCGATCGGGGTGCACGAGCGGGACTCGGAGTTCAGCCGGGGCACCCTCTACAACACCGTCGTGCTGATCGGCCCGGACGGCGAGGTGCTCAACCGCCACCGCAAGCTGATGCCCACGAACCCGGAGCGGATGGTGTGGGGGATGGGCGACGCACTCGGCCTCCAGGTATCGGACACGCCGGCGGGGCGCATCGGGTCGCTGATCTGCTGGGAGAACTACATGCCGCTGGCGCGGTTCACGCTGTTTGCGCAGGGCTGCGAGGTGTGGGTCGCGCCGACGTGGGACGCGGGCAGCACCTGGGTGTCGACGATGCGTCATATCGCGGCCGAGGGCCGCTGCTGGGTGCTCGGCAACGGCACGGCAATGCGAGGACGCGACATTCCAGCAGATTTTCCGCAACGAGCAAAGCTGTTTCCGGACCTCGACGAGTGGTTCAACCCCGGCGACTCGGTGATCGTCGCGCCGGATGGCAAGCTCGTGGCCGGGCCTCTGCACGAAGAGCACGGGATCCTGTTCGCCGATTGCGACCCGGAGCGCGCCTCGAAGGCGAAGCGAACGCTCGACGTCGCCGGCCACTACGGGCGCCCGGACATCTTCAGGCTGGAGGTGAACCGCGAGGCTCGGGCACCGGTGGATTTCAGCGCTGCCGGCTAAGGGACGCATCCTCTGCGCTCGAGTGTTCAGCCGATCGGCATTCGAACGCGGTCGATTGCCTCTTTCCTGAACGCTCGCTAGGCCTTCACCGACTCCAGCCCATACAGGGCGCCGAATTTCTTGCGCACGTAGGCGATCCATGGCTTGGGTGAGATGGGGTGCCCGGTCACACGCTCGACGAGCTCGTTGGGCGTGAACTTCCGCCCGTGCTGGTACACATTCTCCTGCAGCCATCGCAGCAGCGGTCCGAACTCGCCCCGCCCGATCTGAGAATCGAGGTCTGGCATCTCGGCGCGAATCTTCTCCATGAACTGCGCGCTGATGATGTTGCCCAGCGTGTAGCCGGGGAACTCGGCGAAGCCGATGAACGACCAATGGATGTCCTGCAGCGCACCCTCACGATCGTTGGGCACGTCGAGCCCGAAGTACGACTTGAAGAGCTCATTCCAGGCCTCGGGCACGTCGTTCACCTTGAGCTTCCCCTCGAGCATGTCGTTCTCCAGCTCGAACCGCAGGAGCACGTGGAGGTTGTAGGTCACCTCGTCCGCCTCGACACGAATGAACGACGGGTATGACTTGTTGACCGCGCGGTAGAACGCCTCGGCCTCGACGCCGCGAAGCGGCTCGGAAAACGTCTCGCGCAGCAGCCGCGACTGCGACTCATGCACTCCCGGTGACGCGCCATCCCATAACGGCGTGCGGTCGATGTTGCGCCCGATGCCCTGGAAGTACATTCCGTGTCCTGCTTCGTGAATCGAGCCGAAGAGACACTCGTTGAAGAAGTCGCGATTGACCCGCGTGGTGATGCGAACGTCCCCGGGACCGAACGCGATGCTGAAGGGATGCGTGGAGATGTCCTGCCGTCCGCGCTCGAGGTCGTAGCCGAGCTTGACGACGGTTTCCAGCGCGTACTTCACCTGCTTGTCGGGATCGAACCCGCGGTGGAGCACGCTGTCGTCGACAGTGTCGGCGTGGCGCGCGATGCCCGCTACCAACGGGACGATCGCGGTCCGAAGCTCTTCGAAGATCGCCTCGAGCTGGTCGGTGGTCAAGCCGGGCTCGGTGCGATTGAGCAACGCGTCGTACGGGCGCTTTTCGTATCCAAGTGCCTCGGCCACCCGCTGGTTGAGCTCCACGGCCCTCTGCAGGTACGGGGCGAAGATCTCGAACTTGGCCTCCTTGCGCGCCCGCTGCCAGTGAGGCCGCGCGGCCGACCCCGCATGCGCAATCTCGGCCACGAGCTCCGGGGGGAGCTTGCGATCCAGCTCGTAATCGCGGCGCGTCACGCGCACGATGCTGGCGTCGTCGGAATCGAAAGGCTCGTTGGAAACAGCCGTTTCGGCTTCCTCGATCAGCAGGCCGACCTCGTCCGACGTGAAGCGGCGGTGAGCGACCTCGCTCAGCGTCGACGCCTGGTCCGCACGGTTCTGGATCCCGCCAGGCGGCATGTAGGTCTCCTGGTCCCAGTCGAGGACCGCGCCGGCTCGCTGGATATCGGTCACCTCGGCCAAGATCGCCTTCAGACGTTTCATCGCGTCAGCCATGCACCATCACCCCCACGCGTATTCTCTCCGGAATGGCGGCCTCGCCCCGCTAGCTCAGCTGGATAGAGCATCTGCCTTCTAAGCAGAGGGTCGGGGGTTCGAGTCCCTCGCGGGGCGCCAATCGGGATCCCGCCTGACACGATGAGATCAGCCTGGGATCGACTCGAAGGCGTCTCGGCCTCATGATGACAACGGGATCGTGAACAGGAACTCAGACCCGTCTCCGAGCCTGCTCTCGACCCAGATCCGACCTTTGTGCATCTCGACGATCTGGCGCGCGATCGCCAGGCCCAACCCGGTGCCGATGACCTGGTTCTTGGCGTTGCCCTCGTAGCGCTCATAGCGGCCGAAAAGCCGGTCGATGAATTCCGCAGGTATGCCAGGTCCGTGGTCACGGACGCCAACTTTCACATTGCCCCCATCGAGGCTGCTGCTCAACACGATCTCGCCGCCGTTTGGTGAGTATTTGATGGCGTTGGTCATGAGGTTGGTGATGACCTGGAACAGACGGTCTGAGTCACCCACGAGCGCCGGCATGCCGCTGCCTAGAAGGACGGTGATGATGTGCTTCGAGCTCGACACTCGTGCCCGCGCTGCGGCATCGCCCAACAGAGAGTTGATATCGACCTGGCCGAGGTTGAGCTTCATGCGGCCGGCTTCCATGCGGTCGAGATCCAGCATCTCGGTGATCATCTTGCTCAGCCGAACCGCATCGCTGTTGATGTCGCCTGCGAACTCCTTCACCTCGTCCGGCGTGACCGTGTCGTCGCGCATGACCTCGCTATAGCCCTGGATTCCAGTCAGGGCCGTCCGGAACTCGTGACTGACCATGGTCACGAACTCGCTCTTCAGCTTGCTGAGGCGTTCGAGGCTGGCGAGGTTCGCCAGCGCGGCCGCCTCCGCCTCGTGCTCGGAGGTGATGTCCTCGAACATCGCGATGTAGTACTCGATCCAGCCACGTGAGTTGCGGACGGGGGTTGCGCTCCACTGGACCCACACCTTGCCGCCGCTTGCCCGCGTTATCTCGCCGGCGGCTTCGATGGTCTCTATGTCATTGCTGAGGGCTGGGATGCTGCCAAACACTTTCGCGATATCAGCCTCCGGTATGTAGTCGCTGAGGCCCGAACCGACGATGACGGGGGTGGGCGCCTGGAACAACGCGCACAGCCGCGGGTTGGCGTCGATGACGCGAAGGTCGCGGCTGACCCGGGCCAGACCCGCCGGCGCATGCCCCACCACCTGGTTCAGCAAGGAGCTCTGCTCGCGCAGCTGCGCCTCGGTGCGTCTGCTCTTGGTAAGCAGCACGAGGGAGTCGCGATGCGTGAGCAGCTGGCTTGCCGTCAGCAGGATGCCAAGCGCCGCCCCTGGAAAGGCGATCAGGGGGTCCATGCGACGCCCGGTTGCAGCCTCAGCAAGAGTAGTGACGGCAACCACTACTAGACTCACCAGGGGCACAGCGACTTGCGACAGGCCCGCCAGGCGTTCCTCGGCGGCCTGGCCACCCGCAGGGAGCGGCCAGAAGGCGGCCAGGGCGATCAAGGCGTATCCAGCCACCCATCCGATTTCGAAAAGGTCTGCTCTCGGCGTGGCAGAGCCGCTGGTTGAGAGGATGGCGAATGCAACATCCGAGAAGGCGTTGGCTGCGAATCCAGCCAGCCACAGCACGAGGCGTCCCCGCCGTTGCGGGATTCCCCTCAGGGTGGCAAGGATCAATACGCTGAGAACGACGATGTCGCCGACGGGCTGTGCATTGCTGACCCAGACGGCCACGGATGATGCGGTCGACGCTCGATAGACGGATCCGAGGCCGAAAGACCATGCGATGAAGAGCAGGGCGGATGCGATGATGCCCGCGTCCACCAGCGCGCGCCCACGCGTTGAGGTTCGGCTTGGCGCGGTCGGCAGCGACATCACTCCGGCCACCGCCAGGGGATAAGCCAGCAAGTAGGCAACGTCTGCGATGGATGGCACCGGCGGCGTTCGGTTGAGCGCTAGCTCGTAGGTCGCGGTGACCGCGGCACCGAGGCCCCAGCTGAATGCCGACGCGCCGACCAGCGACCACGCCAGCCGGCGGCGACCGACGGACCGCCACCCCGTGAAACCGGCTATCGCGGCGGCGATAAGCGCCGTCAAAGCTGGGGCGACGTCTTCGACAACGCCGGCGCCGTGCTCGCCGCCCACTTGATAGAAGACGACGACGCCGAAGGTCGCCACAGCCAAGAGGGCGGTCAGGGCAGCTGCCACAAAAGGCGCTGTGGCACCGAGGCTCAGCTCTCGCGCTCGCCTCGGAAGCGTCGAGCTGACTCCGCCGGCGTTGCTCAGTGAGCCGGATTATGAGCCCGGCCCTTTCACTTGAGCCCCCCGCTATGCAAACAGTTAAGTGGCCGGGTGATCGAGCGCTAACGGCCCCTTATCGCGGCCGGCTTCCGGGCCGCAGCCGCCGCCCTGGATCGGGTAGCCGGCGCCTTCTTCCACTTCACGAGCCACGCCTTGCCAAGGGCGGCCATGCGCGCCTTGCCCAGGTTGCTTCTCATGATCCAGGCGATGTCCGGGTCGGTAGATCGCAGCCACTTCTCCAGCAGCGGCCGGCCCGCGGCCGGGTTGGCCGCCCCCGCCACGCTCCAGCAGTAGCCCATCGCCTGCCGCAAGACCCGGTAGTCGTCGTGCTTGCGCTCGTGCGTGGCCGCCATCGAGCGCGTGATGTGGTCGAGAACGAGCAGCACGCGGCGGACCTCTTCGGGTTTCTTCAGCAACGGCGGCTCGCACAGCGCGGCGGCCGCGGCCCTCTGCACGAAATGGTCCCCTTTCGACCACGCCTCCATCTCGGCGATCAACGCCGGCATGTTGCCGCGGCCCATCCGCTGCAGGGCGATCGCGACGCCTTCCCGCACGCGCCACCTGGGGTCGGCGGCGAGCTGTTTCAACCACCCCAGCACCGCGTCGGGGTCGTCCGCGGCGAGCCGCCCGAGCCCGGCGGTTCCGCACAACGCGAGGAACTCATCGCTCGACGCCGACAGGCGCCAGAGTAGATCAGCGTCCGCCTCCTCGCCGACGGCCTCCACGAGCTCGAGGTTTGCGCGCGGTCCCGGGAGCCCCGAGTTCGCCTTCAGGTAAGGCTCCCACTCGCCCCGGCGTTTGCGGAGCTCTGACCTGTAGTGCTGCACGCGTCCAGCCATCTGTGTGCGGGATGGTATGCCTCCCGGATAATCGCCGCATCACCTCCCACCTCGCCTATTGGAGGGCCAGCTCATGTTTTCGAAGATCCTCGTTGCGGTCGGCGGTGCGGAGGATGCCGAAGAGACCCTGCCGGTCGTAACCGGGCTCGCCAAGGTATTCAAGTCAAAGGTGCTGGTGGTGCATATGCGGGAGCGGGTCATCACCTCGGCGGCGACGCTCGAGCAGGAGAGCATTCCGCAAGCGTTTCGGTTCGGGGAGCGCATCGCCTCGAGCCTTGTCGAAGCGGGGGTGGACGCCTCGGTCGATGTTCGCGGCCACCGACCAAACCAACTTACGGAGTTCATCCTCGCCGAGGCGAATAAATTCGGCGCGGATCTGATCATCATCGGCGGCCACCATAGCCACGGCATGCGCGACCGGTTGTTCGGAGATATCGGCAGGACCCTCGCACATGGCAGCAAGTGCCCATTGCTCCTGATGCCCAGCGGCCCCGAATAGGATGGCGACAGCCGCGACCCGAGAAGCCGCCATCCTTCGCGGCGTGCGCCTCGAGGTCGTCACGGTCTTGTGGATGGCGGTCGAGGCGGCGCTGGCCATTGGCGCGGGCATCGCCGCGCGAAGCGTGCTGCTGACCGCGTTCGGCTTCGATTCCGTCATCGAGCTATCGAGCGGAATCGTCCTCTGGCGGCGGCTCACCTTCGAGGCGAGCGGCCGCTCCACGGATGGGATCGAGCGCATGGAGCGCACCACCGCTCGGGTCTCGGCAGCCTTGCTGATTCTTCTTTGCCTGTACGTCGTTTCGACCTCGGCCGGTGGCCTGGCCGTCGGTCTGAAACCCGAGACGTCGGTCCTGGGTATTGCCGTAGCCGGCGCCGCTCTTGTCGTGATGCCCTTGCTTGCACTCGCGAAGAGCCGCGCGAACCGGGTCATCGCCAGCGCATCACTACGGGCCGACATCGCTGAAACGATCACGTGCGCGTACATGGCGGGGGTCACGCTCGCCGGCATCGGGTTGAGCGCCGTGCTCGGCGCGTGGTGGATTCAGTACGTCGCCGCCGTCGCACTGCTCGTCTGGCTCGTACCTGAAACCCGCGAGGCACTCGAGGCCGCTGCCGGCGGCGGGCACGAAGACGAACATCGCGCGCCCGATTCATCAAGCAAGGATTAGAGGAGGCGAACAATGGCAGAAGAAACAGAGACCGACGACCTACCGAGGCGCCGGCTGTCGGACCGGATTCAAAGCACGGCCGCCCAGCACGTTCCCCGACTCGTCAGGAGTCATGAAGTCCATGCCGACGTCCACGGTTCGAGCCCGGTCGGGCAGTTCAACAGCCGGCTTGCCGTCCTCATCACCAAAAGCGTCGGCACGATGTGGGCCGCCTACGCATTTGCACTCCTGGCGCTCATCTCTTTCCCCCAGGCGCTGTTGGCCTTCATGCGTGGCGACACCGTCGTCGGCGTCTCCTGGTTGAGCCAGTCATTCCTCCAGCTGGTGCTGCTGCCGATCATCCTGGTGGGCCAGAACGTGATCTCGGTAAGCCAGGATGCGCGGGCTGAGGCCGACCACGAAACCCTGACCGCACTGCACACGATGAACGTGCGGCAGCTGCAGCTGCTGGAGCAGCAAAGGAAGATCCTGGACCTCCTCCAGCACCGGAGCGTCTAGCGAAAGGTCGGCGGATAATCAATTACAAATGAGCGACACGAACGAACACCTGGACGGCCGGCCATTGGGCGGCCCGACCCATTCGGCGGAGCATGAGAAACGCAGGCTGATGGTCACGCAGCTGCTGCGCAGCCCTGTTTTCAACCAGGCCGGCGAAGAGCTGGGCCGGCTGGAAGACCTGATCGTCAAGCTGGACGGCGGCGGTTATCCGCCGGTGACCGGCATCAAGGTCCGCATGGGCGGCCGCGATGTGTTCGTCAGCAACAAGAACATCGAGAGGCTCGCGCCGGGTGACGTGAGGCTCAACACCCGCGCGTTGGACACGGGCGGGTTCCAGCGACGCGCGGGCGAGGTGCTGCTTGCGGCCGACGTCCTCGGCCGGCACCTGGTGGACGTCGCGCGCGCGCGGATCGTGCAGGCCCACGACCTCGTGCTCGCGCACGTCGATGACGGATGGAGGCTGATGGGTGTCGACCGCAGCCCGCGGGCGATGTTCCGCCGCCTGGTCCCTCGACGCGGGCGGCCCGATCTTCGCAAGCACGCGATCCTCGACTGGAAGGACGTGCAGCCCTTTGTCGGACACGTGCCCACCGCCAAGCTGCTCATGCCGCTTCAGCGCCTCCGGCGCCTGCATCCGGCGCAGATCGCCGACCTGGTGGAAGGCGCGACTCATGCAGAGGGCGAAGAGATCCTTGACGCGGTCGAAAGCGACGCCGAGCTGACGGCCGACATCTTCGAGGAGCTGGACACCGAGCACCAGGTCGAGTTCTTGAAGTCGCTGTCGAACGAGGAGGCGGCCAAGGTCCTGGAGAGGATGGCGCCGGATGACGCCGCCGACCTTCTGGGCGAGCTGCCGCAGGAGCGCCGCAAGCCCGTGTTCGACCTCATGTCGGCGGCCGCCCAGCACAAGCTTCGCAAGCTGCTGCAGTACCACCC
Organism: Chloroflexota bacterium; assembly: GCA_005880855.1. Lineage (GTDB taxonomy): Bacteria > Chloroflexota > Dormibacteria > Dormibacterales > Dormibacteraceae > UBA10449. Next base: position 415 of record VBGM01000196.1, on the reverse strand, counting down.
CAGCACCGCGGGCGGGATGATGAGCCCCGACTACGTCTGGGTGATCAGGGGCGCCACCGTGGAGGAGGCGCTCGAGGCCGTGCGCATCGACGACAAGGCGCCGCACCAGCTTCTCAACACCGTGTTCGTCACCGAGCCGGACGGCAAGCTGATCGGCAGCGTCAGCACCGCCGATCTCGTGCGAGCGAAACCCGCTCAGAATGTTGAGGATCTCGACCTGGTCGATTGCCGGGTCGACGCCGGCGCGGACATCACCGACGTGACTCTCACGATGGCTGACTACAACCTGATCGCCGTCGCCGTCACGGACATGTCGGGCAATCTGCTCGGCGCCGTTTCGGCGGACGATGTCATCGAGGCGCTGGTCCCCGAGGAATGGCGCGCGCGCGTCGAAGCCAGCACGGGGGTCTAGATG
>VBGM01000151.1 GCA_005880855.1 Chloroflexota bacterium | reverse complement strand
GTGACGAGAGGCATGCAAACGAAGCCTTGTTCCAGTTGGGCAATCCCATGCGCCGCGCGGCGGCGCGGATCTCGGCCTTCCCCATCCCCGCCTCCAGCAGCGGGAAGCGGACGCCTCGCCGGACTGCCGAACCGTGGCCAGGGCGATGGTCGCCGGCGTCGTCTGCGGTGGCGCCGTATGCGATGTGCTGCAGCCCGAGGTCGGTGCGGATAGGTTCGAGCGTTTCGAACAGCTCTTCTTTGCAGTGGAAGCAGCGATCCGGGTTGTTGCGGCGATACGCCTCGAGCTCGACCTCGGCGGTCGAAACCTCGACCAGGCGCGCCCCCAGCTGGGCGGCGAGATTGCGCGCTTCCTGCTGCTCGGACTCGGGATAGGCCGGTGAGCTCGCGAGAACCGCGACGGCGTTGTCATGGAGCTCGGCGAGCGCGAGCTTGAGAAGCAGCGAGGAATCGACACCGCCTGAGAAAGCGACCAGCACCGAATCGAGTCCGCGCACGATTTCGCGAGCGCTTTCGAGCTTGGTCTCGTCGTACCGGTCGAGCTGGATCATCTCCAGCATCGAAGGTTAGCTCGCTCGGGCTTCCGAAGGCTCCAATGCCGCGGTGCCGCACCAAGCCTCGTAGTCGATGAGCTCGTGAACGGTCGGGTTGTCGCCGCAGAGCGGGCACGCCTTGCTGTGGGGCAGCTTGAGCTCGCGGAAGCTCATGTCCTCACCCTCGAACAGGAGGTACCGGCCGACCATCGGGCGGCCGATGTTCAACAGGTACTTGATCGTCTCGAACGCCATCATGCTGCCGATGATCCCGGGTAGGACGCCGAAAACGCCCGCCTCGGCGCAGCTCTGCACCTCGTCCGGCGGCGGCGGTTCCGGGAAGAGGCAGCGGTAGCAGCCCGTGCCCTTGGCGGCGTCGAACAGAGCCAGCCGTCCTTCGAAGCGAAGGATGCTTCCGTGCACCAGGGGCTTGGCCTGGAAGTAGGCGGCGTCGTTGGCGAGGTAGCGTGTGGGGAAGTTGTCGGTGCCGTCGACGATGATGTCATAGGGCTTGAAGATGCGCATCGCCGTCTCTGAGTTGAGGTGCTCGTTGATCGGCACCACCTCGACATCGGGGTTGAGGTTGCGAAGGGTCTCAGCCGCGGACTCGACCTTCAGGCGGCCGATGTCATCGGTGCCGTGGAGCAGCTGGCGCTGGAGGTTGGAGGCGTCGACGCGGTCGAAGTCGACCACGCCGATCTTGCCCACGCCGGCCGCCGCCAGGTACATCCCAGCCGGCGACCCGAGACCGCCGGCGCCCAGGAGCAGGACGCTGGACGACAGCAGCTTGCGCTGGCCGGCGCCACCGACCTCGGGCAGAATGAGGTGGCGGGCGTAGCGGGCGACTTGATCGGGCGTGAAGCCCTTGGCGGGGGACATCTGCAAGTCACTATACCCAGGGTCGCTTGCCTCTTATTCCTATAGTGGGAGGGCGCGTGGAAACTGAATACCTCGACGAAGAACAGGTGATCGCCCTGTACAACAAGGTCCGCACGGGCAAGCGAACCTGGCCGACCGGGATCTGGACCTCCCCCGCCGCCCTCCAGTACGCCGTGACCGTCTTCGACTACTGGATCCACAACGTGATGGGCTGGAAGGGGTGGCCGGACGCCCGGGGCAAGGTCACGCCCGCGCTCCTGGAAGAGCACCGGCTGGCCGACCTCGTCGAGGGCGTTTTCGTCCCCGAGTTCGGGGACGACTGGCTCGACTTCGAGATCGTCCTGAATGAGTCGATGCGCCTCTCCGAGGACGAGGCATGGGCGCCGGACGTCGCCGACCGCCAGGAGCGCGTGGAGTCGGCTTTCGAGCACGCTTTCGAGCAGCTGATCGGATCGACCAAGCAGCAGCCGAAGCTCCTGCCCACCTACCACCGATTCCGCAACCACCTGCTGCGCATGTGGAGCGCCTTCCAGGAGGCCCAGGCCGAGCATGACAAGGCCGAGAGGGAATCGGCGGAGCGGTTCTGGGCGCCGCTGCGACTGGTGCGTTCTACGCGCGGCCGAGAGGCGGAGGCGTGGTCGATCGTGAACGTCGACGACGAGCGACGCGGTGAGGTCACCGTGATCTGGGGCGAGCCGCACCCTTACTGCCTGGTCGTGCTCGACGACGCCATCGAGGTTGGCGGTTGGGAGCAGGTGATCTACCGGCTGGAGCAGGAGATCCTGGTCGAAGAGCCGGGGGTGGTCAGCTACGCCGTCTGGCACAAAGGATTCGTTGGCGAGTACTACCGCTGCGCGGACTGCGGCGAACTCCACAGCCAGTTCGACGAAGATGCCGGCAAAGAGCTGCGGCTCGACGACCTCGAACCCCCGGACGAACCCTAGGCTGACTCGCCTCCGTCGACGGTCATTTCGTAGTTCTTGCCCTCCCAGCCAGTGACGTAGTGCGCCGTCCAGGCGAGCTCAGACCCGGGGGCGAGCTTGTTGGAAGGAATCTCCGCGACCCAGACACCGAGCGTCGTGTCGATCGCCTCGGCCTCGCTGAAGGTCTTCCAGTCGTCGAAGGTGTAGTGGACGGCCCCCGGGCGCGGCAGCTGCACTCGCAAGCGCCGGCCCGCTGTGATGCGCGAGATCTGGTGCTTGTGCGACCAGACGAAGGGAGGAGCTTGCTGCGGGCCCTCGGTGTAGCGGCGCCGCGCGGGCATGACGATGTCGGGAAAGCCGGCGAGTGCGATCGTGACCAGCAGCTCGATGTACTCCGCATGCGCCCATCCGAGCGGCGACACCGAGCCGGTGGCCTTGCCGAAGTAAAGCCCGCGGCTGGGAATGTCGGGTCCGTCCCAGACCTGCTCCGGGAGCATCGACCCGGGACCGGCGAAGCCTTCGAGCGTCCGCACCATCTCCGCGGCGGGTAGGCCCATTGAAAAGAAATGCCTGGCGCGCTCGCCTGTGAGCACGGGCCATGGCCGGCCGCGACCGCTCCCGTCCCAGGGTGAGCCGTCGTCGTGCTCGCCGTAGAGGTCGCCTATGTAGCGGCGCCACGAAGGCCCCGCGGGCAAGCTGACCTTGAGCGCGGAGTCGACGCTTTGCAGGCTGCGCAGGATGCGTTCGTCCTTCGGCTTTCGCAGGCCGTACCGGACGAGCTCGAGAAACTCCGGCGCGATGGCGCCGGCGGTGGGTCGGTGGTCCGGATCGCCTGCGAGGCGAACGTATTGACCACTCGGCGTCGAGCACCAGGTCTCGACGCGATCGTTCCAGTAGTCGGCGACCGTACGTAGGTGACTCGCGGCCACGTGCTCACCGGCTTCGTGTGCAAATTCGCCGGCCACGATGAGCGCGGCGATGCACGCTGCGAGGGTCGACGGCGACAGGCCGCCGAGGTCCTCCCAACGGTCGAGCTGCGTGAGCGGACCCTCGCGAATGATGAACTGAGCGGCGGGACGGACCATGACCGGGTACGGGTCATGGTCGAGGCAGCCCGCGACGCCGAGGCGCCAGGCCAGGAGGATCGGGAGCGCGACCTGGTCGAGCTCGGTCGACGTCCAGTGCGGGGTCCCATCCATGAACCAGTTTTGGAACCAGGCGCCGTCGGCTCTTTGACGGGACTGCAAGTGGCGGAAGGCCCTCAGGGCTGCCGCGGTGTCGCCGGCGTCGAGCAGCGCGGTCGCGATCCGGCACAGGTCACGCGGCCAGACCAGGTGATAGATCTGGTTGCCGTTGTGGTTTGACTCGCCCCATGGCGCCGCGGGCGAGGCCACGAACGCGCCTGCATGCGATTTGTCCTCGAGGCAGCGGAGCACCGCCAGCGAGGCCTGCGCGAGCATCCCCTCATCCCCGCTCACTTTGCTGAGCGCTGGGGGCAGGTCGGGCAGGGAGCGCCACGCGCGCTCGAAGGCGTGGCGCACGTTGCCCGAGCCTTTCTGCAGGGCCGTGCGGGCCACCTCCTCGGCGTCCGATCGCGTGTGCGCGAAGCCGATCGCGATCTGGAACGACCCGGCGCGAATCCCGATCTCCGCGCCGACAGCGACGTTGCCCGGCCCGGCGCGCTCATATGTATAGGTGAGGTAGCCATCTCCGTCGTGGAGGTCGATCTGCAGGTCCGAGCTCCTGTAGTAGCCGACGGTGGCTTTGGCGAATGGGCCGACGATGCATATCCACACGTCCTGCTGCCGCAACAGCAGCGCGGGCGGGTGGGTATCGAGGACCTGGCCGAAGTTGCCCTCGCTCCCCGGCTGCCAGTGCGCCGACGCCTGCATATAGAGGCGGACGTCAGGCAGCTCAGGCGTGAATGTGGCGGCGATCAAAAGCGCGTTCTCGTCAGGATCGGAGAAGAACTCCTTGGTCAGGCGATACTCGTGATGGGTGCTGTCGACCGTGAACGCGGGGACGCCGGGCGCGAGCCACGTGACCCGGTGCTGGCCGTCACCCGCATCGTCGACGGGCGGCGCGCCGCTGGCTGAGGCAAAGAAACGCAGCTCGTGCAGCGCCACCCGATCGAGGGTCGGGAAGAAGACCTCGCTGAGGGTCCCGTCGGCGAGCGTGTACCAGAGCTTGCTCCTCGGTCCGGGCGCGGCTCCGAATGCCATCTTGCGGCCGGGACCCCACATCGGGGGCGCGCCTGGACCTCCTGGTGCCTCCATGCGGTGCTAAGTATGAAAGGGGCTCGTGACAGATAGAATCGAGCGACGCCCAGACCCGTGCGGGGAGGTGGCTGAGTGGTCGAAAGCACCCGCCTGCTAAGCGGGTAGGGGGTGTAAAGCTCCCTCGGAGGTTCGAATCCTCTCCTCCCCGCCATTTGCCTCAAGCCTCTTGCCCTTCGATTTTTGCCAGATAGACTGATGCGCCGTGGGGAGGATGGAGGAACAGGCGGCCCGCGCCGCGGAAGCGGTGCTCGAGCCGGGAGAGATCGTGGAAATTGCCATCTGGGCCCCGTTCGGCAGGGTCTCGATAAAGAGGCAGGTTCTGACGGCTGCCGCGGTCTCCGTTGCGACTGCAGGTCTGTTCACCGCGTACGTCTCGCCGAAAAGAGTGCCCATCATCCTCACGACGAAACGGTTCCTCATCCTCGGGTCGAAAGAAGGGCTCGTCAACGACCAAGCCGAAGGCAAGGTCGTGGCGGAGATGCCCCGATCCGAACTCCGGGCAAAGCTCCCCCGGCGCAGGGTGTTGAACATACTGCTCGAGCTAACGGACCTCCAGGGAACGCCCGCGGGCCGAATGATTTTCACCCACTTCAACAAAAGGGATCCAGATCGAATCGCCGCGGCGCTGGGCCAGCCGCCGACAAGCAAGTAACCTTCCGCGGATTCAGGCGTTCAACCCATCCGGCTAGACTCCGATTTGTGGGTCCGCGAATCACGGCACTCGCGATCGCGGCCATCCTGCTGCTGGCAGCATGCACGTTGGGGAGCACCGCGCAGCATCCCAAGTCCACTACCAGTCCTGCTGTTCCCAGCCCCAAAAAAGTCGCCTGGACCGCATGTGGCGCCTTTCAGTGCGGGACCGTGAACGTGCCGCTCGACTACACGCACCCCCAGAACGGCACGATCGGGATCGCGGTGATCCGGAAGCCGGCCACCGACGTGGGCGACCGGATCGGATCGGTCCTTACGAATCCCGGCGGACCGGGCGCATCGGGCGTTCAATTCCTGCGCGACAACGCGTCGGCCATGGGCGCCCTCAACGTTCGGTTCGACCTGGTCGGTTTCGATCCGCGTGGCATTGGCGAGAGCTCGCCAGTGCGGTGTTTGAGCAGCCAGCAAGAGGACGCGTTCAATGCGCTCGACTCGGTTCTCGACGACCCTGTCGAGAAACAGGCGCTCATCGATGCCGACAAGAACTTCACTGCTGGATGCGAGCAGCGGAGTGCCAAAGTGCTCCCCTTCCTTGACACCCCCAACGCGGCCCGGGACATGGATGTGATCCGCGCTGCCCTTGGTGATGACAAGCTGACGTACCTCGGCTTCTCATACGGCACGTTCCTGGGCCAGCACTACGCTCACCTCTTTCCCACTCACATACGCGCGCTGGCTCTTGATGGCGTCGTTGACCCGAATCTCTCGGCCAATGACCTCCTGCTCGCACAGGTCGTCGGTTTCGAGAAAAACCTGCAAGCGTTCCTCGCCGACTGTCGCTCACGCGCGTCATGTACTTACGGGCGCAGCGGCGATCCGGGCACGAAGCTCAACGCACTGATGCAACGGCTCGACACCAGTCCCATGCCCGTCGGCAACCGGGCGCTCACGCGGGCCCTTGCCATCATCGGTGTGTTGACTCCGCTGTACGACCAGAGCGCATGGCCATATCTCGACCGGGCGCTGACCCTCGTCGAGCAGGGCAACGCGTCGGTGTTGCTGTCGTTCGCCGACCTCTACCTGGGACGCAACGCGGATGGGAGCTACAACAACGAGAACGACGCCAACTATGCGGTCAACTGCCTCGACCGGCCGGTGCCGCCTGACGTCGGCGCATATGACGCACTCGGCCCCGCGTTTGCCAAGGCGTCACCGTTCTTCGGGCCGCCCACCCAGTACTCGAACCTGGCCTGCGCGTACTGGCCAGTGAAGCCGACAGGATCGGTCGGTCCTATCACGGCCGATGGTGCGCCCCCGATCCTGCTCGTCGGCGGCACCAACGACCCCGCCACGCCGTACGCGTGGGCGCAAGCAGTGCACCAGTCGCTCGCCGGTTCGGTTCTACTCACCAGGAACGGAAACGGCCACGTCTCCTACTTTGCGAGCAGCTGCGCGGAGACGATCGAGGACTCGTACCTCATCAACCTGAAGCTCCCCGCCGATGGCTATACGTGCACCTCGTAAGGAACGCCTTAGCCGACGGCGGTCGCGACCTTGGCCTTGTTGAAGATCAGCTCGCCGTTGCGCACGTCGACCTCGATCAGGTCGCCATCCGAGAACTTGCCTTCGAGGAGCATCATCGCAAGCGGGTCCTGAACCATCCGCTGGATCGCGCGCTTCAGCGGGCGGGCGCCATAGACCGGATCCCATCCCCGCCGCGCGAGCAGCTTGCGAGCGGCATCGGTGACCACCAGCTGGAAGTGGCGTTCCGCCAGTCGCTGCTGGAGGCGCCGGAGCTGGATGTCCACGATCGCGGCGAGCTGATCTTCAGTGAGCGCCTTGAACACGATCACCTCGTCGACCCGGTTCAAGAACTCAGGGCGGAAGTGGTCGCGCAACACGGCCATCACCGCCTCGCGCACCTCTTCGAATGATCGCCCCGACATCTCCTGGATGATCTGGCTGCCGAGATTCGAGGTCATGATGATCACTGTGTTCCGGAAGTCGACTGTTCGGCCGTGACCGTCTGTGAGACGGCCATCGTCGAGGATCTGGAGCAGGATGTTGAAGACATCCGGGTGCGCCTTCTCGATCTCGTCGAACAGCACAACGGAGTAGGGGCGCCGCCGAACCGCTTCTGTGAGCTGGCCCCCTTCGTCGTAACCGACGTAGCCGGGCGGCGCCCCGATCAGGCGCGCGACCGTGTGCTTCTCCTGGTACTCGGACATGTCGAGCCTGATCAACGCTTGCTCGTTGTCGAACAGGAATTCCGCAAGAGCACGAGCGAGCTCGGTCTTGCCGACGCCGGTCGGGCCGAGGAAGATGAACGAGCCCACCGGGCGGTTGGGGTCTGAAAGGCCGGAGCGATTCCGCCGCACGGCGTTCGCGACTGCGCTTACGGCCTCGTCCTGCCCGATCACCCGCTCGTGTAGGCGCTCTTCCATCTTGATGAGCTTGGCGATCTCGCCTTCCATCAACCGCGATACCGGGATTCCAGTCCACCGCGCGACGATCTCGGCGATGTCCTCTTCGTCGACCTCTTCTTTGAGTAGCGCATGGCCACCCTGCTGCTCGGCCAGCCGAGCTTGCGCGGCCTGGATCTGCTTCTCGATCTCGACTGCCTTGCCGTAACGGAGCTCGGCGGCCTTTGCGAAATCGGCGGCGCGCTCGGCGCGGTCGGCCTCGGCACGTACCTCTTCGAGCTGGGCCCTGAGGCTGCGGATGCGACCGATGACCTCTTTCTCTTGATCCCAGCGCGAGCGAAGGGACGTCCTCTGTTCAATCAGCTCCGCAAGCTGCCTCTCGAGCGCCGCAAGCCGTTCCTTGGAAACCTTGTCGGTCTCCTTCTTCAGCGCCTCACGCTCGATCTCGAGCTGCCGGATCTGGCGTTCGATCTCGTCGAGCTCAACGGGCAGCGAGTCGATCTCGGTGCGCAGTCGCGCGGCGGCCTCGTCGATGAGGTCGATTGCCTTGTCGGGCAGGAAGCGGTCGGTGATGTAGCGATTCGACAGCACGGCAGCGGCCACGATGGCCGCGTCCTTTATGCGGACGCCGTGGTGGATCTCGTATCGCTCGCGCAGGCCGCGAAGGATGCTGATCGTGTCCTCGACGGCGGGCTCGCTGACCATAATCGGCTGGAACCGCCGTTCGAGAGCAGCGTCCTTCTCGATGTGCTTTCGGTACTCATCGAGCGTCGTTGCGCCGATGGCGCGCAGCTCACCCCGCGCGAGTGCCGGCTTCAGGAGGTTGGCCGCGTCGATGGCGCCTTCAGCGGCGCCGGCGCCGACCAGAGTGTGAAGCTCGTCGATGAAGAGGATGACCTGGCCGTTTGAGCCTTCGATCTCCTTGAGCACCGCCTTGAGGCGATCTTCGAACTCTCCTCGGTACTTGGTGCCGGCCACGAGAGCGCCCAGGTCGAGCGCAATCGCGCGCTTGCCCTTCAAACCCTCCGGCACGTCCCCGGCGGCGATGCGCTGGGCGAGGCCCTCGGCGATGGCGGTCTTGCCGACGCCGGGCTCGCCGATAAGGACCGGGTTGTTCTTGGTGCGACGCGACAGCACCTGGATGACGCGGCGGATCTCCTCGTCGCGACCGATGACCGGGTCGAGCTTGCCTTCAGCCGCAAGCTTGGTCAGGTCACGACCGTACTTCTCGAGGGCCTGGTATTTCGACTCAGGATTCTGGTCGGTCACGCGCTGGTTGCCACGGATCTGCCGCAGCGCCCACAAGAGGGCGTCGTGGCGCGCGCCTGCATCCTTCAACGTCTTGGTGTCGGCCAAGGCAAGGAGGAGATGCTCGGTCGAGATGTACTCGTCCTTCAGCTTGTCGGCCTCCTGCTCTGCCTGATCGAGGGCGTTCTGCAGCGCTGAGCTCAGGTAGGGCTGGCCGCCACCGCTGACCCGGGGCATGCGCTCGACGGCGGAAACGAGCGCGGGCTCGAGGGCCTGGACGGAGACGCCCGCGCGCTCGAGCAGCGTGCGCCCGACGCCATCCTGCTGGCGGATCAGCGCGAGGACAAGATGCTCGGGCTCGATCGCCTGCTGGCCAAGGCTGCGCGCGAGCTCCGCAGCATCCTGCAGAGCCTCCTGGGCCTTCTCGGTGAATTTCTCGAGCCTCATGGTTTATGGCTACCCCCACAATCCAGCAGTCAAACCGGGGGTCGGTATCTTGGCTCCATGCCTGAGCTGCCGGAGCTGGAAGCGCTGCGGATCAGACTGGCCCCGCGCCTGGAAGGACGCCTGATCACCGCGGCCACGGTGAACCCCAAGAAGGCGCACATGCTTCGATACCCCGTCGAGCATTTCGCGAACGAGCTCCCCGCTCGTCGGATCGTCTCACTTTCCCGCCGGGGCAAGCACCTGGTTTTTGCCACGGAGCTCGGCGGGGGCGGGTCGGACCGCTGGCTGGTGATCAACCCGATGCTGGGAGGCCGGTTCCAGATGGCCGATGGTGAGGTTCCTGTGCCGGCTACGGAGGTGTTCACCATCCGTATCGAGGGCCGGCAGGAGCTGCGGTACCTCGACTTCCGTGACATGGGTCGCATCTACTGGGCGACCGACCTCGCGCGCGAAATTCCTGGGTGGGCTGAGCTTGGGCCCGAGGCAGACTCGGTTCCGGCGATGGGCATCGATGTTTTTCGCAAGCGATTGCGGCGCTTTCGCGATGAGCTCAAGGACCTGCTGCGCAACCAGGAGTTCCTGGCCGGAATCGGCAATGCGTACTCGGACGAGATCCTGTTCGAGGCCAGGTTGCTGCCTTTGCGGCGGCGGGCGTCATTGAACCCCGCCGAGGAGGAGGCCCTGTTTTCAGCCATTCCCGTGGTGCTGAAGCGGGCCGTGGAGGCGATCCTGGCCAACCCGAACTATGAGGAGTCGAAGCAGGATCGATCGTTCATGGCCGTGCACATGAAAGGAGGCAAGACATGCCCGCGGTGCGGGCATCGGATCAGCCAGCTCGGGTCGAACCGGGAGCCGCTCAACTTCTGCCGGGGCTGCCAGCTCTAAGCCGCGGGCGCCCCTCCGATGGGCGCACTTTTGGCGGGCCCTCCCTTCCGTTTTGGGCCCCTCCCCCAGCCCAACTCACCTGCCGGCCTCGACCTTAAATGAGTGGCGGCGAGGGACGCAACCCAGGTCGTTAAGAGTGGCGGACGGGCAAGTTCTCCGCGATGGAGGCGAGCAGGCGCTGAGAGGCCACGGCGATCTCATCCACGGCGCCCTCGAACGCCAGCTGGTGCTTACCCGAAGGCTCGCGAAAACCGCTCACCTTGCGAACGAACTGCCGCGCAGCCGCGCGGATCTCCTCCTCGCTGGCAACTACATCGGAATGGCGCAGGGTCTTGATGCTTCGGCACACGCGACAACGATACGGCGTGCGTGGCGACGAGCCTACCTTCGCCGCGGCGCCGGCAGCTCCGGAAGCTGCGGCGGCGCAAGCCGCCCCGGGTCGAGCCCCGCCCGCTTCAGCATCGCATCGGCGAGCCGATCGTACCGACGCTCGGCGATGTCCCCGACGGGATCAGCGCTGGCCGACATCAACGCCCGGAAGCTCAGCGTCGACACCGCACGGTAAGCCAGCACCGCCCGCGCCTGCTCGGCCCGACCAGTGATGGACGCGATGCGAACGAACGCCAGAGCGGCTCCCGTCTCGCGCATGTCCCGCCACCGCCACGCGCCGTATGGCAGCAGGACCAGAAGGATCGGTGGCAGCGCTACCAGCAGCGCCAGCACGATCGCGAGCTTGATGATCGCGTCGTGCACCTGGTGCCCGCCCGAAACCAGCGGGTCGCCAGAGTACTTGCGCAGGGTGTCGGCGACGTTCATCAAAAACTGCGTCACGCCCGGAATGCCCCCAGGGATCGCATTCCGAAACGACGTGATCCAGCTGTTGAACGTCATCCCGGTGTTCGTCAGCCCGTCGGCGATGACCTCCAGGCCCATCACGGTCTTATAGATCACCCACCCCAGGACTCCCCAGGCCACCGCCCAAGCGGTCGTGACGAGGTCCGCCAGCACGCGCAGCAAGGCGGGAACGGTGCGATCCGGGTAGAGCTTGATCATGGCGGGGACGATAAGTCAACGCGCCGGTTTCAGGTCCGACTTGCGCCAAACCTCATCCGAACCGCAAACCTCAGCCGTCGATCGCGTACTCCACCTGCACCGACACCTGCACGTCCAGCTGCCCAACCGGGACCTGGCTCGAGGCGGCCGAGTCTTTGATCGCCGCGAATCCGGTCGACGGGTAGCTCGGGCTGGTCTGGTCGCTCACTCGCACGACCTTGCCCAGCTTGACGCCCGCGGCGCCGGCCATAGCCTGGGCGCGCTTCCGAGCGTCGGCGATCGCGAGGCTCCGCGCCTCCGCCTGGGCAGCCTTGGTGTCGGCGAGGGTGAAGCCAACCCCGATCTGAGTCGCGCCGCCCTCCTGAACCAGCGCGTCGAGCGTCTTGCCAACCGTGTCCACGTTGTGCCACTTGAGCACGAGCTGCTCGTAGGCGCGATAGCCGTCAATGGCGCCGTTGGGCGGAGTGTAGTTCGGGCCGATGGAGTAGCCAGAGGTATTGATGTCCTTGTCGGCGACGCCGAGTGCCTTCACGCGGGCGATCAGCTTGGCCGCCTTGGTCGCGAGCGCCTGCTGAGCGCCTGCGGCGGTGCTCGCTTGCGAGTCGACCGCCACCGAGATGAGGGCGAGGTCCGGTCTCTTGGAGACGATGGCATCGCCGCTCGCGATGACGCCGGCATCGAGCACCGAACCTCCCGACGTGGCCGATGGTGACGTCAGCAGGACGGTCGGCCGGCCACCAATCGCCAGCACCGCAAGAGCTGCGGTCAGCGCGCAAAGTGTCCCAACGGCCACGGAGACCACGACGGTGCGGAGAGTTGGTTGCATTTTTTGCGATCCTCCTGACGTGCAAACGCCGCGTCCCGCGGCCACGTAACAGGACGAGCTAAATCCGGGTCAGTCTCCAGAACCTCCCCGGGGGATAGAGCGAGTCCGAGGTGGTCAGCGGCACGTCGAGGTTGTAGTCGCCAAGCGCGATGTGCAGCACGCCGGCGGCAGTTGCCGAAGGGAGCGGCTTGGTGATCGTGAGCGAAGGCGCATGGAGACTCTGCCGCAGGACCATGCCGGGCCACTCGACAAGATCGACGTTCGACGTGGACAGGAGCTCCGAATGACCGCCCCAGGGCGGCTCGTAGCTGCCGACGGACTGGTACTTGGACAGAATTCGCTTCACGATCAGGATCGGCTGCACGGCGGCGATGAGGGACTTCGCCGCGGCGAAGGCGTCGGCCAGCGTCGGGAGTCCCATCACGCAACCGAATATGACTTTTGTGAAGCCACCGACGGTTACTGAGGCAGCGAACAGGAAGTTGGCGCCCTGGTTGAAGCCCGAACCGGTCTTGATGCCGATGAGGCCGCTCTGACCGAGTGCGTAGTTCACGTTGTAGACGGTGCCCGCGACCGGCAGCTTGGCGGATGTCTTGGCCACGATCTGGGCCAGGACTTCCTGGTTCATTGCGATCACGCCCAGGGCGACGAGGTCGCTTGGGGTGCTCACCGTCTGGACCGATGCGCCGGCCGGATCGGCGAACTTCGTATGACTCAGGCCGAGCTCGCCGGCCCTCTTGTTCGTCTTGGCCACGAACTTGTCGACGGAACCCATGTCCCAGTTCGCCAGTGTGAAGGCAAAGTTGTTGGCTGATGGAATCAGCAGCCCCTCGAGGGCCTGGAACTCCGTCAGCTGTTCGCCCGAGCGGACCTCGACGACCGATTGCTTGTCGTTGAGGTCGGTTTGATATGCCTGCACATCGGCGTCAGTGATGAGGATCGAGGGGCCGGGATCGCCAAGCTTGAGCGGCTTGTCCTCGAGGATCACCAGCGCGGTCATCACCTTGGCGACACTCGCGGCCGGCATCGGCGCCTCGTTCCCGGAGGTTGCGATCATGCCGAGGCCCGAGATGGCGACAGCGCCCGAGCCCGGCTTCGGCCAGGGCAAGACCGGCTGCGTTCCCGGCAAGATCGTCGAGGCCGGAACCGATGCCGTGGCAGCCACCGCCGGGATTGGGCGGAAATAGTTGAACGTCAGGAGGCCCGCCACGAGCAACAGCAGCACGCCTCCAATGCGAAGCCGCATGCCCGCACACGATAGCGGTAGGGAGAGGCGCGGTTAGGTCAGTTGGACTTCCAGGACCTGAACGCGTTCATCAGCTCGGCCTTCAGCGGTTCCGGCACGGGCTCCTCGCCCGCCCTGCCCATCAGCGACCGCGCGGTACGCAGCTGCCCCAGGTAGGCGCGGCATCCGTCGCAGCCGTGAATGTGGTCCTCGAACCTCGCCCGGTCTGTGGCCGACAGGAAGCCATCCAGGTAGTCGGTCATCAGCTCGACGACTTCGCGGCAGGTCACCTCAGGTACTCCTCGAGCAGTTTGCGCACCGACGCCCTACCGCGATGCAGCCGAACCCTTTGATTCGCCTGCGAGATCGATAACAGGGCGCAGACCTCGTCGGCCTCGAAGCCGGCCACGTCGCGCAGGATCACCACCTCGCGTTGTTTTGCGGGCAGCGTCTCGATCGCCGACTTGACCTTCCCCACAGTTTCGCGATCGAGCAATCTCGATTCGGGCACGTTGCTCCAGCTGTCGGGAGGGGTCGACCACATCCCGTCATTTCCGAACCGGTGCGGGTCGACCGTCGGGCCACGATCGCTGCCGCCGTCACGCCGGAACAATGACGTGAAGGGCAGTATTCGCGACTCTTTGCGCCGGCGGGAACGGGCTACGTTGAGGAGAATCCCGAAGATCCATGTCTTCAACGACGAGCGGCCCTCGAATCTATCGAGTGTCTTGAGGCACGTGAGCCAGGTTTCCTGGACGGCGTCCTCCGCTGCGCTTCGATCTCGCAGATAGGTCATTGCAAGCCGCATCATCGGCCCGTGGTAGCGGCCGATCAGCGCCTCGAAGGCGGCCTCGTTACCTGATCGCAAGGCCTCCAGGTCGGGATCGATCGGATCTCTCACCACCCGTGGGCCAGGATAGGGTGACCGCTCCTCCGGCCAGGGGGTCCGGCGGGAGAACAGAGACACGCTCATCGATGACTACGTGTCCAGGGACAGGAATTCGTTACGCACGAACACCGAATCCCGGCTGGCCTTGCTTGGGCCACCGTTGCAGCCCAAGCAATGACCGCGCGCGGGGGCCTAGTTGCTGGCGAAAACGCTGATCAGCGGGCAGTTGACGATGAAGCCCGTGGCCTGGAAGGTGTCACTGGTACTGCCCTCCGGCGTGATGCTCTGGGCCTGCGTACCGACGAGCGCCTCAGCGGCGGCGAAGCTCGTCTGGCGTAGGCGGCTGGCGGTTGGCACGGAGCTCTTCCACTGCACCAGGTGGATGTCCCACATGGGGCTGTAGTTGAACTGCCCGCCGTTGTTGGGCACGTCTTCGAGGATGTTGAGCGGAGATTCCTGGTCGAGGATCGCCGCGTTCAGACCCTGGCGCTGAACATTGTCCCGTCCGGTCTGGCCGTTGATGAAGGCGATCAAGCTCTCGCGGGCGCAGCCGGGGTTGATGAACGGGCCGGGGACGTTGATGTCATTGGTGCCACAGTCGGCTGAGGGCACGCCACCGAGCGCCGGCGCGTAGGTGACGTCCTCGACGGCAGCAGGGCCGGCTGCGGAAGAGTCGAATGAGACGTAGTGAACGCTCTGGTCCTCGTAGCAGCCGTTTGTCTCGGCATACGTGACCAAGGCGTTGGCGATGTCGACCGAGGTGACCTTGTCCGCCCAGTGAGCATTGTCCGCGCCGTTGGTGCTGGCTCCGTCACCGATCTGTGGAGCGTTGATCACTACTCCGCTCGGCAGCCGGACGAGAGGGCTGTAACCCTGGTTGCCAACCGCTCCAGGTGCTGCCGCGGAGGGCGGGAATCCGGTCGGCCCAGCTGTCAAAACGTGCACAGGCGAGAAATCGACGCCAGCCGGCACATCGATCGACGTCGCGTCGTTCGACGACGATGACTGTGCCGCCGAGGTTCCCGCCGCGTTGGCCAGCTTGGGCGTGTAGTTCACGCCGAGGCTCTGGGCTACGGCAAGATTCGACGAGTCGGTGATGACGTAGTAGACGGCGTGGCCGGCCGCGGTTCCTCGCCGCAGCGGGAATGTCACGGTCGGCTTGGATGTGGGCGAGTTCTCCCGAAAGCTCGTCGGTCCCTGCTGCGTCTCAGTCGTGAAAAAGCTGTTGGGCCCGAATGTCTGGTGGAACGTATGCGACGTGTTGAAGCACATGAAGGGCAGCTGATCCGGAGTAGCGGCGTGGACCGCCTTCGGCCCGACTGAACCGGTGCCAACGGTGACGCCGACCGCGGCCGCTAGCGCAAACGCCAAAGCCCGGCCGAGGGCAAGATCGATCGATCGTGAGGGGTTCAATTCTTGGTGTCTCCTTGTCTTGGGTATGCCGAGATCGCAGCCTGCAACCGTTGGTCTGCCTTGCGCTCGCACCTCCTTGCCCGCGCCTTGCCCGCGACTTGCCCGCCACCTGCCCGCAGCGACGCCGCCTCGCCGATGGGTCAATCACCAGCGGGCTTGATGGTCCGGTGTCGCCTGGCGGTCTTTCGTTACGGTTTCACGCTGATGATCCGCCTGAGTCGTGAGCGGGCGCGCCAGATCGCGGTCACGGCGCAACTGCTGGACGCCCAACGTCCGCGGGACGTAGTCGACGCGATCTCAAGGCTCGGATCCGTCCAGCTCGATCCCACGGCAGCCGTGGCCCGTAGCGAGCATCTCGTTCTTTGGACCCGCCTGGGAAACAAATTCGATCCCGCCGAGCTGAACCGGCTGATCTTCCAAGAGCGCGTCCTCTTCGAGCACCGGGCCTTCATCTATGCGGCCGCCGACTACCCACTGTACCGAGCGTCGAGGAACCTGCCGCAGGATGCATATGCGTGGCAGGGCAGTGTCACGAATTGGGTGACAGCCAACGCTTCGTTTCGCAAATACATCCTGGCCGAGTTGAAGGCACGCGGCGCGATTCGCTCGCGAGACCTGGAGGACCGGGCACAGGTTTCCTGGCGGTCGAGCGGCTGGACGCATGACCGCAACGTGAGTCAGATGCTCGAGTTCATGAGCGCCCGCGGGGAAGTAGCGATTTCCCGCCGCGAAGGCAGCGAGCGATTCTGGGACCTGGCCGAGCGGGTGCTGCCGGTGCACCTCCCACCAGTCGCCACTGCCGAAGCGAACGAGATATTGGCCGACCGGCGCTTGCGTTCGTTGGGCATCGCGCGACCCAAGGCGGTCGGCGGCATCGGCACACCGGCAGAGGTCGAAGGGGTTCCGGGTCCTTGGGTCGTACACCCGGACCTCGTGGAGAAGCGATTCAAGGGCCGGACGGCGCTGCTCTCGCCGTTCGACCGGCTCGTCTACGACCGCGAGCGCGACAAGGCGTTGTTCGACTTCGACTACAAGCTCGAGATCTACGTGCCCGAGGCCAAGAGACGCTGGGGCTATTACGTCCTGCCGGTTCTGAATGGCGACCGCCTCGTCGCGAAAGCCGATGTGAAGGCGGACCGGAAGGCAGGAACGCTGACGGTTCCCACGCTGCACATCGAAGCCGGCGCGACCAAAGACGACATCGATGCAGCTCGCGCCGAGCTGGCCACCCTAGCCGCCTGGCTGAAGCTGGGCCGGGTCAAGATCGCGCGCACCATCCGAAGCCGGTGATCCAGGTCGCTCGGCTCGTCTTCTACCGGCTTCGCATGGAAATCATCGGGCCCCAAGCTCGTCGCGTCCCCACCGATATGAAGGGCCGCGCCCTTCTCCACCGGTACAGCCGCCGTCGTTACGAGTGTCAATCGCGCTAGTGCTCGACATTTGTCTCGCCACCTCGCTGGAATCTCGCCCCTCGATATCGGCGCATCCAGCTCGGATTCAAAGGGCTGCACGCCCCACGGGCCAGGGGGCATCGGCCGATAAAAAAAGAGGCCGCAATCGTGCGGCCCCTGCCTGGATTCTCCGGCGGTGACCTAGGTCCGGGTCGCGACCTTACGCGCCGCGTAGTACTGCCGCCAGATGAGCCGGTGGATCGGCACCCACCGCGGGATGTCACGCAGGATGGGAATCAACGGCACCAGTTGGCGGGGCATGGTAGACACTTTTCGAAATGCCTTGGCAATCCCAGACTGAAATGGTTGTGCATCCATGACTCAGCGAACTGTGAGCTCGTGGCTCCAACAATGGACGTGCGTTGGCGGAACATGTGCGCCTCCGTCATCTCCTCCCCGAAACATGTGGGACCGTGCCATGGACAAATACATCGCCACCACGGCGCCAGCCCTCCGAGGCTGCTGGGCGATTCCACTCGCGATCGCTGTGTTCCTTATCGCTAGAGAATTGGGTGTCGGCGGTTTGTATGTCAGCGGTCTGTATCTCGGCGCATACAGCATCTACTGCCTTTCCAACTTTGCTCGTTGCCGCGAAGCGCACTGCATAATCACCGGTCTCGGCTGGGGGATCCTGGCCGTAGTCGCCATTGTCGCGGGGGTGCTTCAACTCGATTGGCTCGGGCCAGTCTGGAACGCATTTCTAATCGTGTTTGTAGTCGGGCACGGTTTCGAGCTCATCTGGGCAGCACGCCGACATTCGCACGCCCTTCGCTTGTAGAGCGTGAGGCCCGCATGAGCCACGCGACCGCGGTCGAGCAACGGCGCAACTTCGAGTGCCGCTTGACGCCGGATCGAGCGTTGCACTCGCTCGAGGAAGCGGCCGCCTTCCTGGCCGATCGCGGACTCCTCACACGTATGCCCGACTCGGCCCTGCCCAGCCTCTTCGGCGCCTGCCACGAGGCGCCCGGCCGAGCCGGCGGCAGGGGCTTTGACTTGTGGCCCCGAACGAAATGGATATGGTCGTTCCAGCTGGCGCAGCGACCCGGAACAGTGCTGACGAAACTGCACCGGGGCAGGACTCTTTACCTGACTGCCGCGACGGCGCGGCTCTTCGATCCGCTGGTCCGACAATCGATGGCCGCCGCCACGGGCGATGAGGCGACGCTCCTCGCTCACCTCGCCAAGCATGGCGAGTCGACCCTTGACGACCTGGAGGTCGAGTTGGCATGGGATCGCAGGAGGATAAAGCGAGCTCGCGACAAGCTGCAGCGCGTGGGAGCGGTCCTTGGCGAGGGGCTGGTATTCGAGGATGAGTCGACCTGGCATTTCGCGCCGTTGCGCCGCTGGGAAGATGTCGTCGACAAGCCGGCAACGGTCCCGCATCCCTACGAAGCGCTCGTGATGACTGCGATGCGCGCCGCAGTGCTTTCACCTGAGTCTGATCTACGAAACTGGTTCAGCTGGTCAGTCCCGCACGAGACCGTAGGCAGGCTGGTCGCCGAGGGTCAATTGATGCGGCCAAGCCCTGGTTGGCTGGCGGTGGCCGACTGATCTGCGCGCTCGGCGGCCACCGAACGAGCAGAGCGGAGGGGCAGAGATTTGAACTCTGGATAGGCTTGCACCTATAACAGTTTTCAAGACTGTCGCCATCAACCGGACTCGGCCACCCCTCCGTGGCACCAAAGATTCTATGAGGAGCGCGGTCAGCGCTCGCCGATGACCTCCAGGCCGCCCATGTACGGCCTCAGCACCTCCGGAACGGTGACTGTGCCGTCCCGTCGCTGGTAAGTCTCCAGGATCGCGTCGATCGTCCGGGTCAGGGCCAGACCGCTCCCGTTGATGGTGTGGACGAATCGAGGCGGGGCGCCGCGCGCAGGGCGGTAGCGCATGTTCGCCCGCATGGCCTGGAATTCGTTGAAAACCGAGCACGACGACACCTCGAGGTACCTGCCGAGCCCAGGGCACCATGCGTTCAAGTCGTACTTCTTGTACTGAGCGAAGCCCATGTCACCGGTGCACATCACCATCACCTGGTAGTGCAGGCCGAGTCGCTGCAAGATGTCCTCGGCGTCCGCGGTCAGCCTTTCGAACTCCTCCATCGACTGCTCCGCGCTGGTCAGCTTGACCATCTCGACCTTCGAGAACTGATGCAGGCGGATGAATCCTCGCGTGTCCTTGCCCGCCGCTCCCGCCTCGGAGCGAAAGCAGGGCGTATATGGTACTTCAAAGGCAGCTGGTCTGGATCGAGGATCTCGTCTCGGTGCAGGTTGGTCAGCGGCACCTCTGAGGTGGGGACGAGCCAGAGATCGTGGCCTTCCACCTTGAAGGCGTCGGCGCCGAACTTGGGCAGGTTGGCGGTGCCCGTCATCGAAGCGCTGTTCACCAGCACCGGTGGCAGCACCTCGGTGTAGCCGTGCTCGCGCGTATGCACGTCGAGCATGAACTGGGCCAGCGCGCGCTCCAGACGCGCGCCCTCGCCAATTAGAAATGCGAATCGCGAGCCGGCCACTTTCGCAGCCCGCTCGAAGTCCATGATGCCGAGCGCTTCTCCGAGGTCGAAATGCGTACGCGCTGCGAAGCCGAGCTCGACCTTCGATCCCCATTCGCGCTGGACGACGTTGTCCGCCTCGCTCTCCCCCACCGGCACCGACTCGTGAAAGAGGTTGGGAACGCGCAGCAGCAGGTCGTCCAGCTGCCGCTTGACCGCCTCGGCCTCGGCCAGCTCTGCCTTCGCCCGGTCGGCCATCTCGCGTAGCCGCTCTTTGAGCTGCGGGTCGCGCGTCTGCGCGAACTCCTTCGACAGCCTGTTCTGCTCGGCCTTGATGGTCTCAGCGCGATGCACGTGCCCACGCCATTTCTCGTCCAGCTGCAGGATCTCGTCGATCGGCGCGGGTTCGCCCTTGAGCTGGGCGGCCCGCTTCACGCGTTCGGGGTCTTTGCGGATGAGCTCCAGCGGCAGCACTTAACCTTCGGCCTTCATCACAGGGAAAAGGATGACGTCGCGGATGGAGGGCTGGTCGGTCAGCAACATGACGAGCCGGTCGATGCCGACGCCGAGGCCGCCACAGGGCGGCAGCCCATATTCGACCGCGCGCAGGAAATCCTCGTCCATCGGATGGGCCTCGACGTCCCCCGCCGCCCGCTGCGCCGCCTGCGCCTCGAAGCGCTGGCGCTGGTCGATGGGATCGGTCAGCTCCGTGAAGGCGTTCGCGTACTCGCGGCCGAGAATGACGAGCTCGAACCGTTCCACGAAATGTGGGTCGTCATCACGCCGGCGCGCCAGGGGCGAAACCTCGACCGGGTAGTCGGTGACGAAGGTCGGCTCGCGAAGCTTGCTTTGCACGTGCTCCTCGAACAGGTCGTTGAGCTCCTTGCCGACCGCCTGCTTGCCGGTGTGTTCGAGGACGAGGTCGGCCATCCGCTCGCGGCGGAAGGGCGGCGCGAGCGAGATCTGCTCACCTTGATATGTGATCGCCGACTCTCGCCCGGCAGCGGCCGTGGCCGCGACCATCATGTCCTCGACCTGCTTCATGACATCGTCATAGTCCGCATAGGCCTCGTACGACTCCAGCATCGTGAACTCGGGATTGTGCCGCGGCGAGAGTCCTTCGTTGCGGAACACGCGTCCGATCTCGTACACGCGCTCGAAGCCGCCGACCAGCAGGCGCTTCAGATGCAGCTCGAGCGCGATGCGCAGGTAGAGGTCACGGTTGAGCGCCTCGTGATGGGTGACGAAGGGACGCGCGTGGCCGCCACCCGGCACCTCTTGAAGGACCGGTGTTTCGACCTCGAGAAAGCCGCGTGCGTCGAGCAGGCCGCGTAGGGCGGCGATGATCTTCGTGCGCGCCCGAAAGACGGCACGGACCTCAGGATTCGCGATGAGGTCCACGTATCGCTGCCGGTAGCGAATCTCGACGTCCTTGAGCCCATGCCATTTCTCGGGCAGAGGCCGCAACGACTTCGTGAGCAGTTGAAAGGAATGGATCTCCAGCGTGATCTCGCCGCGCCGTGTGCGAAACATCGGGCCCGTCACCCCAATGAGGTCGCCCGGGTCGAGCTCAGCAAACACAACGAACGCGGCCTCGCCGAGAATGTCGCGGTTCGCCATCAGCTGGATGCGCCCCGCCTGGTCCTGCAGGTCGGCGAACGCGGAGCCGCCCATCAGGCGCTTCACCATCAATCGCCCCGCCAGCAAGACGGGCTCGGTTCGTTCGCGGTCGCCAAGGAGCGCGCGGGCCTCCGCGGTCGACTGCGTCGGCTTGAATCCGCGCGAGTAGGGCTCGATCCCGGCCGCGCGCAGCCGCTCGAGCTTTTTGCGCCGGTCCCGGATTACCTCCGGCTCTTCTTCCTCAGGCACCTGGAAAGACTAAGGGACCGACGGCTGACGCTAGAGGGGCAGCTCCTGGTCCTCGGCCGCCGGGAACGCGACCACGTCGTTCCCTCCCGACTGCCTGTGATTGCCCAAAGCTTCCTCGATGAGCGCGTCGATGTCAGCGTCCGAATGGGCGGGGTCGTGGTGGAAGAACGCCAGCTGCTGGACATCCGCTTGCTCGGCCAGCGACAGCGCCTCTTCGTACGTCGAATGCCCAAAACCCGCGTGCGTCCTGTACTCCTCACGGCTGTACTGGGCGTCATGGACGAGAAGGTCGGCATCCTGGCACCAGGCGACCAGGTCCTTCAGCGTTCCATTCTCATTGTTGGCAAACATCGCGATCTCGTTGTCGGTCGCAAAGGCGAAACGCGTGGAGCCCTCGTCGATTCGGTAACCAAACGTTGGAATCGGGTGCATCAACAGATGCGGGGTGATGCGAAGGCCGCCCACCTCGAAAGTCTCGCCCGGGTTCCTCTCGATGAACTCCATCTCCGCCGGCATGTGGTCGAGGCGCACAGGAAAGTACGCGGGATCCATCTGGTCTGCGAACGCGGCCTGCAGCGACTTCGCGGAACCGGCCGGGCCGACGATCGTGAGGTGGGTACCAGGCACGAACGCCGGCGGGAAAAACGGAAAACCCTGGATGTGATCGAGGTGGGTATGCGTGATCAGGAGATGCGCCTGCAGCGGCTCCGCTTGCTCGAAGCCACCACCCAGCTCGGCGATGCCTGAGCCGGAGTCGATGATGATGAGGTTGTCGTCCTTGTCGCGCACTTCGAGGCACGTCGTGTTGCCGCCATAGCGCAGCGTCCTCTTGCCCGGCGTCGGCCGGGTTCCCCTGGTTCCCCAGAACTTGATTCTCATCGCGGAGCCGTGACCTGGTAGATGCGCTTGTTGACGAAGACATCGAGAAGGTCTTTGTCGAGCTTGCCGTCCGCGGCTTCGGAATGGAGGATGTCGAGCGCCGTGTCTTTTGGCACCGCCCGCTTGTAGGGCCGATCCTGAGCGGTGAGCGCGTCGAAAATATCGGAGATCGTCATCATCTTTGCCTGCAGCGGGATCTGATCCCCGGTCAAGCCTCGCGGATAGCCTGACCCGTCCAGCTTCTCGTGATGCCCGTAAGCGATCTCCGGGATGCCCCGCATGACCGAAGTCCATGGAATCTTCGTCAGGAAATGGAAGCTGTGCGTCACATGCGATTCCATCTCCAGGCGCTCCTGCGGGTCGAGTGTGCCCTTGCGAATCGAGAGGAAGCGGAACTCCTGCGGGTCGAGCATCGGATGCTGATGACCTGAGATGTCTTGGTAGACCTGCTGCGACAGGAACTCAAGCATTGATGCCTTGTCCTCAGGCATCACCGTCGGCTCGTTCGCGGCGATGATGTCCTGGATCCAGGTCCGCAGGCGCGCCAGCTCTTCCTCTAGCCGCTTGTCGATGCCGGCAATGGCCGGCGCCGTGCTCCCGCCGTTTCGCATCGCCGCGAGCTTCTGGGTCGCGTACTCGAGCTGCACAGATCGCTCAACGAACTCGAAGCGAGCCTGGATCACCTCCAGCTGCCCCGGCATGAGCTTCTTGGCCTTGATGAGGATGTGCTCCCTCACGCCCACCTTGCCGAAGTCGTGGAGGAGGCACGCATAGCGAAGCTCCTTGAGCTGGTCGTCGGTCATGTAGACGTCGCGGTACTTGCCGGTCTCGATCTCGGTCACGGCGCGGGCGAGGCTCGTGGTCAGTGCTTCCACACGACCCGAATGGCCGGCGGTGCTCGGGTCTCGTTGCTCGATCGCGGTCACGCTTGCCTGCACGAAGCCGTCGAACAGAGCCTGGATCGAATCGAGCAGGCTCTTGTTGTCGAGCGCGACTGCGGCTTGGCTCGCAATGGACTCGATCATCTCGAGGTCCTCGGGCCGAAAGCTCACAACCTCCGTGGGAACGCTTTCGACCGTCAGCTTCGTCTCGAAGCGCCGCTTCGCGTTGATGAGCTGCACCGCGCCCACGACCTCGTTGTTGTAGTTGCGCATCGGCACCGTCAGCATCGATTTGGTCCTGTACCCGAACTGCTGGTCGAAGCTCTTGCCACCGCGCGGCTTCCCGGGCGGCGGGTTGTACGCGTCGTCGTAGACCTGGCTCCAGCCGACCGTGACCGTGTAGCCGACCACGCTCTTCTCGTCGACCGGAACTGTAAACGCCTGATAGGTATTGGCCAGCGAGTTGTTCTGACTCGACGCCAGGAACAGCTGCGGCGAGCCGTCCTCGCCCACCGTCTTCCGCCACAGGCTGGCGCCGTCGGCGTTGGTCAGCTGACGCATCGTCGTGAGGATGAATTCCTGGAGCTTGCCGATGTCGCGCTCCGCCGAGAGGGCGACGCCGATGCGGTTCAGCTCCTCGAACTGGCGGTGCTGGCGCCGCGCCTGCTCCTCGAGCTGCTTGACCTCCTGCTTCAAAGCCACGTTCTCCATTGCCATCCGGAGCAGCTCCCGAATGGCGGATCGAGGCGCGTCCGCCGGCGGCGCGAAGGTGAAATCGGCCAGGCCCTCGGGAGCCTTCTGGCCTGGCCCGACGACGACCAGGGCGGGCTGGGTGACGCTCGCTCCTGCCACCAGCGGGTGGGCTTCCAGCCCGAGCTCGCCGAGCACCGCCGCCACGTCGCCGTCTTGGAGGCCTGGCGCCAGGTAGACGTGGAATGCCTGAGCTGTCTTCACCGACCCATTAGTGTCGGGCACCGTCCGCGTTTTGGAGGTAGATCAAGCGCAGGCCGTCGAGCGTGAGCAGCGGGTCCGTGGCCTCGATCACGTTGGTGAGCCCGGCGACGAGGGCGGCCTGGCCCCCGGTCGCCACCACCTTGGCCTTCCCCCCCAGCTCGGCCACCATGCGCTCCACCATCCCTTCGACCTGGGCCACGAAGCCCCAGACCAGACCGGACTGAATCGAGGTGACAGTGTTGCGGCCGATCACGGAATCCGGCGCGACCGCCTCGACGCGGCGGAGCATGGCCGTATGCGACACCAAGGCATCGAGCGAGATCTCCACGCCCGGCGCGATCGCCCCGCCCAGGTAGTCGCCCTCGGCGTTGATGGCGTCGTACGTGACTGCGGTGCCGAAGTCGATCACCACCACCGGCCCGCCGTACTTCGTATATGCGGCCAGGGCGTTGGCGATGCGATCGGCGCCGACGTCCTTGGGGTTCTCGTAACGGATACGAACGCTGGTCTTGACGCCTGGGCCGACCATCACGGGCTCGCAGTTCAGGTATCGGCGCGACGCCTCGATCAGCGACGGATTGAGGTTGGGCACCACGCTCGAGATGACAACGCCGCTGACCACGCCCAGCTCAAAGCCTCGGAGGCTGAAGAGCTCGCGCAGCTCGACCGCCATCTCGTCGGCGGTGCGCTCGCGATGTGAGGTTACTCGCCAGTCGGCTACCAGCCGCTCCCCCTCGAAGAGGGCGAGCGTGACGTTGGTGTTGCCGACGTCGACGGCGAGAAGCACGCGCTGACTCTACTTCGGGAGCCCGGGAGGGTGCTTCATGCTCCACGCCTTCAAGGCGGCCGCCTGGCGGCGCACCGTGGCGGCGCTGGAGGCAACACGGCGTGGGTTCGGGCCCCCGACGGCGTCCCGCTTGCGCAGTGAGTCCTCAGCGCTCCAGGGCGCCTCGAGCTTGCCGGCCCGAACCGCCCGCCCGACCTCCTCGTGGGCTTGCCTGAAAGGGGTGCCGGATGCGACCAGCGCTTCCGCAGCGTCGGTCGCGAGGAGGGCCGGATCGCTGGCCGCGGCGGCAAGCCCGTCGCGGTCGAAAGCCAGGTGCTCGACGAGCAGTGCGGCCGCCATCAAGGAGTCGAGCGTGCTGTCAACCGCAGCGAAGAGCGCCGCCTTGTCTTCCTGCAGGTCGCGGTCGTAAGCGAGCGGGAGACCCTTCAAAACACTGGCCAGCGCGACCAGGCTGCCGAGCGGCCGGCCGGTTCGGCCCCTCAAGAGCTCGGCGATGTCGGGATTCTTCTTCTGTGGCATGAGGCTCGAGCCGGTCGAGATCTCGTCAGCCAGGTGGACGAAACCGAACTCTGAGCTCGCCCACAAAACCACGTCCTCTCCGAGGCGGCTGAGGTGGATCGACGCAGTCGTGCACGCGTAGATCAGGTCGAGCGCGAAATCACGATCCGCCACGGCGTCGACGCTGTTGAGACTCAACCGGTCGAAGCCGAGCTCCCTGCGCATGCCTTCACGGCGAATCGGAAGCGTGGTGCCGGCTAGAGCGCCAGAGCCCAGCGGCATCTCGTCGGCCGCATCGTAGGCGTGCCGAAACCGCTCCGCGTCTCGCAGCAACGGCTGTGCATGCGCGAGGAGGTGGTGACCAACGGTAACCGGCTGCGCTCGCTGGAGGTGCGTGTAGCCGGGCATCAGCCATGAGGCATGGTCTCGAGCCTTGGAGGCAAGGGCGTCGGCGGCCACCGCCAGCGCGAAGACGAGCTGAGAGGCGGCCCAGCGGCAGTAGAGCCGAAGGTCGAGGGCGACCTGGTCATTGCGGGAGCGGCCCGCATGCAGGTGGGCGCCGGCGGGTGTCAGCTCAGTCAAGCGGCGCTCGATCGCCGTGTGGATGTCTTCGTCAGTGTCTCGGAACTCGAATGTGCCACCGTCCAGCTCGCGCTCGATCTTCCGAAGCCCGCGCTCGATGGCGGCCAGCCGCGCTTTCGACAACAGGCCTGCACGCGCGAGCGCGCGGGCATGCGCGAAGCTGCCGGCGATGTCGACCGGGTAAAGCTCGAAGTCGGTTTCCAGCGATGACGAGAAACGCTCTAGCTCCGGGAGCAGGCGCCGCTCGAAGCGGCCGCCCCAGAGCTTTCTCCCCTCTGCCGTCTGGGGAGTGGGCCGCGGTGTTTTGTTGCCGCTCCGTCTCGCTATGGCGCGAGCCTCTTCACGTCACCCAGCAGGCCTTTCAGCTCGCGGTCCTGCAATCGGCCCTGGACCTGCGCGGCCGTGCGCACACCCATGCCCCAGAGCTTGATGAAGCCGGCGGCCGCCGACTGATCGAAGGCGTCGCCCTTGCCGTAGGTCGCGAGCGAGTGCTGATACAGCTGGGCCGGGCTCTTGCGGCCGACCACCCGAGACGAGCCCTTGAAGAGCTTCAGGCGCACGTCTCCGGTGACGTGTCGCTGGGTCTCGGCGACGAAGGCATAGAGGGCGTCGCGCAGCGGGCTGAACCAGAGCCCGTCGTACACCATCTGCGCCCACTGCTGTGCGACGGTGTCCTTGAACCGGGCAACCTCTTTCGGCAGCGTGATGTCCTCCAGCGCCTGATGGGCCTGGAGCAGCAGCACAGCCGCGGGCGCTTCATAGATCTCGCGCGACTTGATTCCTATGAGCCGGTTCTCGAGATGGTCGATCCGTCCCACGCCGTTTTCGCCCCCGATGCGGTTCAGGGCGGTGACCAGCTGGAGCGGATCTACCGCCTCGCCGTCGAGCGAGACCGGCAGTCCAAGCTTGAAGCCGACCTCGATATAAGCCGCTTCGTCACGGCACTCCCGCGGATCGCGCGTCCACGCGTAGACATCGGAAGGCGGCTCGGCCCAGGGATCCTCGAGCACCCCGGCCTCGATCGATCGGCCCCAAAGGTTCTCGTCGGTCGAGTAAGGCGAGAGCACTGTAGCCGGCACCTCGATGCCGTGCTTGTTGGCGTACTCGATCTCGTCGTCGCGATTCATGCCCCACTCGCGCACGGGTGCCACCACCTTCAGCTCCGGGGCGAGTGCGGCGGTCGCGACGTCGAAGCGCACCTGGTCGTTGCCCTTGCCGGTGCAGCCGTGGGCGATTGCACTGGCGCCCTCGCGGCGCGCGACCTCGACCATCATCGCCGCGATGAGAGGGCGCCCGAGCGCGGTCGCCAGCGGGTACTCCTTTTCATAGACGGCGCCGGCCTGCAGCGACGGCCAGACGAAGAGCTGCAAGAAAGGAGCCCGGCCATCGGCGACGTACGCCGCGGAAGCGCCGGTTTTCAGGGCGCGCGCCTGGATGGCGTCGAGGTCCTTCTTCTCGCCAAGGTCGACAGTGAATGCGATCACGTCCCAGCCCTTGTCCTTGAGCCAGCGGATCGCGACCGAGGTGTCGAGCCCGCCCGAATACGCGAGAACGAGCTTGTCACCTGACATTCGCCAGCAGCTCCTTGAGCGCCTTGCCGGCCCCGGCCGGCGAAGGACGGCGATGATCGTGTCGTCGCCGGCCACAGTGCCCGCCACCCCGGGCAGTGCCGCTTCGTCGATGCGGCGCGCGACCAGGTTGGCAGTGCCGGGCGGCGTCCTGATCACCGCCATCGGCGCCACCACCTCGACCGAGAGGACGAGCTCGCGGACCAACGCGGCGGCGCTGCGGTAGCCGGCGCCGGAGCGGACCAGGCCAAGTTCCTGGATGTCGCGCGAGATGGTGGCCTGCGTCGTCCGCAGCCCGCGCCGGGCGAGCGCCTCGGCGATCTCCTGCTGCGTGTGCACGGCGCCGTGGTTGACGAGGTCGAGGATGGCGCGATGCCTCTGGCCCTTCGTCAGGGTCATTTCAGCGCCTCGTGCATCGTGTGCTGCGCTCGATCGATCTGCTCGGCGGTGATGATCAGCGGCGGCACGAAGCGAATCGAGTTGTCATCCACCGCATTGACGACAAGCCCGGCCTCCAGGCACGACTGCTGAAAAGCCTTTGCTCGCGGCTCCGAAAACTCGACCGCCTGCATCAGGCCAAGGCCGCGCACCTCTTTGCCGCCGAGCGTGCTGATGGCGGCGAGCAGCACCTCCCCCATCTCGGCTGCGTGCCCAACAAGCCCGTCGCGCTCGATCACGTGCAGGACGGCGATGGCCGCGGCGCATGCGAGCGGGTTGCCGCCGAACGTCGAGCCGTGGTCGCCGGGTTCGAAGACGTCCGCTTTCGGTGCCGCCAGGCACGCGCCGATGGGGACGCCACCGCCGAGGCCCTTGGCGAGGGTCATCACATCCGGAGTGATGCCGTGGTGCTGGTGAGCGAACCACCGTCCGGTGCGGCCGAGCCCGGTCTGCACCTCGTCGAGGATCAGAAGGAGGCCCTGCTCGTCACACCACCTGCGCACGCCGGCGAGGTAGCCATCGCGGGCGGGCACGATCCCGATCTCCCCCATGACCGGCTCGAGCATCACCGCGACCGTCTTCTCTCCGGTGGCGGCTTTGATCGCATCGAGGTCGTTGTAGGGGACGTGCACGAAACCGTCGGGCAGCGGCTTGAAGGGATCGGAGTACTTTGGTTGGCCGCCCGCGGTGACGGTGGCGAGGGTGCGGCCGTGGAACGAGCCCTGGGTCGAGATGATCTGGAACGCGCCGCCTCGGTTCCGGGCGCCCCACTTGCGGGCCAGCTTGATGGCGGCCTCGTTGGCCTCAGCCCCGGAGTTGCAGAAGAAAACTCGCGCTGGGAACGACAGCTCGACCAGACGGCGAGCGAGCTCGACCTGGGGCTGCGTGTAGTAGAGGTTGGAGGTGTGGATGAGTGCCTTCGCCTGAGCAGTCACGGCCGCGGCGACCTCGGCGTGAGCGTGGCCGAGGAGGTTGACCGCGATTCCCGCGACGAGGTCGAGATATTCACGCCCTGATTCGTCGTACACCAGGCAGCCCTGGCCCCGCACGAACGTGACCGGCAGGCGGCGTCCGGTCTGCATGAGGTAGCGGTCGGCGAGCTCGGGGGTGGTCACCGCAGCGACAAGTCCTTTAAAAAGGACGCGTCCTTAACAAACCATCCACCAACCCACCACCCACCCTCTTGGGGGGACCTTGTGCGGGCCGGAGAATATGGCACCGAGCCCAGGCCGGCAACCCTGCCCGTTAACGCCATCAGCGCGTCACCATCGTCCCGATGCCCGACTCCGTGAAAAGCTCGAGCAGGAGCGCGTGCGGGGTACGGCCGTCGACGATGTGCGCAAGCGGAACTCCGTCGAGCGCCCGCAGGCACGCCTCCAGCTTCGGGATCATCCCGCCGGTCACCGCCCCCGTGTCGATTCGATGCCGGGCGTCCTCTTTCGACAGCACGGCGACCACGTCGCCATCCACCCCCAGGACGCCCGCCACGTCCGTCAGCAGGATGAGCTTCGCGGCGCCCAGGGCCACCGCGATCTCGGCGGCGACGGTGTCGGCGTTGATGTTGTACGCGTGTCCGTCATACCCAAGTCCGATCGAGGCGATCACGGGGATGTAGCCACGACCAAGCAGCGCCGTGATCGGCTCGCGGTTGATCTGGGTCACGCGGCCGACGAAGCCCATGTCCCCGCCCAGCGGCTCCGCGATGATGCTCGGCCCATCCTCCCCGCTCATACCGACCGCCTGACCCCCCAATCGGATGATGGCGCCAACGATGTCGGGGTTGACCTTCCCCGTGAGCACCATCTTCACGACCTCCATGGTCTTGTCGTCGGTGATTCGCAGCCCGTTCTTGAACTCCGCCTTCAGGCCCAGGCGCTCGCTCATCGCCGTGATGTCGGGTCCACCTCCGTGCACGAGCACGGGCTGCATCCCGACGTAGCGGAGCAGGACGATGTCGAGCAGCGTCTCGTCGCGCGCCTGCTCGATCGCCTTGCCGCCAACCTTGACCACGACGATCTGACCGTGAAATCTCTTGATGTACGGCAGCGCCTCGACCAGGACCTTGGCTCGCTCCTCGACTGTCAGCGTCATGTCGTGTACTCCGCGTTAATCCGCACGTACTCCTCCGATAGATCGCAGCCCCACGCCTCGGCGTGGCCGTCGGCCAGCCCGAGCGTGGCCACGATCTCAATCTCCGGTTGCTGAAAAGCGCGCCGCACAGCAGCAAGATCGACGTCGACTCCGGCTCCTCGCTCGAACACGACCAGGCCGCCGATGCTGAGGTGGAGCTTGTCGAGGGCGAGCTCCGCGCCGCTATAACCGAGCGCGCATACGATGCGCCCCCAGTTGGGGTCCCCGCCGTGAACGGCAGTCTTGACGAGGCTCGAGGAGGCGACGGCGCGAGCCGCGGTCCGAGCCTCATCATCCGACTCGGCGCCGTGGACGCGGACCGCGATCATCCGGGTCGCGCCCTCTCCGTCCCGTGCGATGGCTCGCGCGAGCTCGCGCGCAACCTCGACGATGGCCGTCTCCAACACCTGCGCCTCGCTGGTGCCAGGGCGAACAATGTCGTTGCCCGCCGCGCCGTTGGCGAGGACTAGGAACGTGTCATTGGTGGAGCTGTCGCCGTCGACGGTGACCTGGTTGAAGCTGCGGTCGGCGACCGGTTTTGCAAACGTCGCCATCAGGCCGGGCTCGACCGCGGCGTCGGTCGTGACGTAAGCCAGCATCGTCGCCATGTTGGGATGGATCATCCCCGACCCTTTGCACATGCCGCCAATCCGGACGCGGCGGCCGCCGATCTCGATCTCTTTCGTGGCGGTCTTGGCGACCGTGTCCGTGGTCATGATCGCCGTCGCCGCCTCGGCGCCGTGCTCAGGGCTCATGCCACCGCAGGCGGCGGCGATCCCCGACTTGACAGCGTCCATGGGCAGGAAGCGGCCGATGACACCGGTTGAGCTGACCAGCACCTGGTCAGGGTCGAGGTCGAGCCGGTCGGCGGTCAGCTTCGCCATCTGCAGAGCATCTTTGAAGCCTTGGGCGCCCGTGCATGCATTGGCGTTGCCGGAATTGATCACCAGCGCCTGGACGCGGTTGTGCTGGAGGTGGAGCTGGTCGATGACGACCGACGCCGACTTGATCTTGTTCGTCGTAAAGACCCCGCCCGTGTCGCACGGAAGGCTTGAATGGACGACGCAGAGATCGTCGCGCTGGCCGCTCGGGATCGCCGCGGCTCCCGCCGTGAATGCCTTGATGCCGCAGGCGGCCGTGCCGGCGGAGAACCCGAGCGGAAACGTCACGGCCACTGGATCGGCCCTTCCAGGGCGGTCGTGCGATCGAACCCGAACGCGATGTTGAAGCACTCGACTCCCTGGCCGGATGCACCCTTGACAAGATTGTCGAGAGCCGCAGTGACGACGGCCTTGTGGTTTTGCGCCGACACGTTGACCAGGCAGAGGTTGGAGTGGCTCGCAAGCTTCGTGGTCGGGCTTTGCGCGACCACCCGCGTGAACGGCTGGCCGGCGTAGAACTCGCGATACGCGTCCTGAAGCTGGGCAAGCGACCCCTTGAGGTCGAAGTAGCACGTGGCGAGGATGCCGCGGGTCATCGGCGCCAGGTGCGGAACGAAGGTGACATGCACCCCATCCCGCCCGAGCGCCGACAGCTCCTGCGTCACCTCGGGCAGGTGGCGGTGGCCCTCGATCGCATAGGCCCCCAACGACTCGTTCGCCTCGCTGAAGTGGACTCCGATCGAAGGCGATCTTCCCGCCCCGCTGACGCCCGATTTCGCGTCGACGATGATGTCCGAGCCGACGAGCCCGGTCGCCACCGCCGGGGCGAGCGCCAGGATGGCCGCCGTCGAGTAGCAGCCCGGGACGGCGACCAGGGCGGCGCCTGGCAGCTCGCGCTCGTGCAGCTCAGGCAGTCCGAACACCGCCTTGGTGAGCAGCGACGGCGCCGGGTGTTCCTGCCGGTACCACTTCGCATACTGGGCCGGATCCTTGAGGCGGAAATCGGCGCTCATGTCGACGACCCTCACACCGGCGTCCACCCACGCGCCGGCCCTGGCGGCGCCCACGCTGTGTGGCATGCAGCTGAACATGACGTCGATCCCATCCGCGATCGGTTCCGGCACGAACTCGCCCTCGAGCTCCAGCAGCGGGAACACCGACGCATATGGCTTACCGGCAAAGGAGCGCGATGAGAGCTGCCTTAGCTCCACGCCGGGATGGCGGGCGAGCAGGTTGACCAGGGTGATGCCGGCGTAGCCATTGGCGCCCGCCACCGCCGCCCTCACCTGACTTTTCATGGACGCATGAGTATACAGAATGACTGCATAAAGATGCGGCCGTTCGGAGTCAGTCGGGTTCGTTGAAGAAGCAGGACACGGCCCCGGTATGACAGGCAGGCCCTGCCGGCTTGACCCTGAGCAGCACTGTGTCAGCGTCACAGTCGATCCGGGTCTCGACGACGTCCATCCGGTTCCCGGAGGTAGCGCCCTTCTCCCAGAGCCCGCGCGTGCGCGAGTGGAACCACGCGCGCCCGGTCTCGCGCGTCTTCGACCACGCCTCCTCGTCCATGTAGGCGAGCATCAGGACCTGGCCCGTGTCCGCATCCTGGACCACGGCCGGCACCAGGCCTTTGGAGAAATCCGGGTTCATCGCCTTATCTCGAGACCACGGGCAGACAGATCCTTCTTGACCGCGCCGATCGAAAGCTCGCCGAAATGGAAGATCGAGGCCGCGAGCGCCGCCTCCGCCCCGCCCACTGTGAGGGCGTCGTACATGTGGGCCGCGGTGCCCGCCCCGCCGGACGCGATCACCGGCAGCCGCACAGCCGAGCTGACGGCGCTGAGCAACGCCAGGTCGTAGCCGTTCTCCGTTCCGTCCCGGTCCATCGACGTGAGCAGTATCTCGCCCGCTCCCAACTTCTCGCCGAGGGCGGCCCAGTCCACCGCATCACGGCCGGTCGGGCGCCGGCCGCCGTGGCTGTAGACCTCCCATCCGGGGCCGTCTGACCGGAGCCTCGCATCGATCGCAAGCACCACGCACTGGGACCCGAACATCTCCGCACAGCGCGTGATGAGCTCTGGGTCGGCAAGCGCCGCTGTGTTCACCGACACCTTGTCCGCGCCATGGGTGAGCAGGTCGGCCATGTCGTCGACGCTGCGAACTCCGCCGCCCACGGTCAGCGGGATGAAGACCACATCTGCCGTGCGCGCCACCGCGTCCAGGAGGATCGGGCGGTGGTCCGACGACGCGGTGATGTCGAGGAAGACGACCTCGTCCGCGCCTTCCTGGTCGTAGAGCGCGGCCAGCTCAGCCGGGTCGCCGGCGTCGCGCAGGTTTTGAAAGCGAACGCCCTTGACCACGCGGCCGTTGTCGACGTCGAGGCACGGAATGATCCTTTTCGCGGTCATCGCTTGACTGCTTTCCAAACCTCTTCGCACGGCCACCGTCGGGACCATTCGAGCGTCACGAATGGATGCCGGGTGACCGCGCCTTCGGGCGGTCTCACCTCGACCAGGTCCTCGATCTCGAAGCCATTCGCACGCAGCAGCCGTATCCAATCGCCATAACCCAGATGAAACTCGATGCCCGGATCGTCGGGCCAGCGGAATTCGTGCATCCCGAAGTAGTCGCGCAGCAAGCGATCCTGGGCGGGGCCATCGGCTTCGAGATCCGGCATGCAGAGCATCGTGAGAACGCTGTTGGTCAGGAAGATGAGTCGCCCGCCGGGGCGCAGCAGCCGCGCGGCTTCAGGGATCCATCGATAGGGATCGCACCACAGGCATGCTCCGTACTCGCTGATGACGAGATCGAAGCTCTGGTCGGCGAGCGGCGCCATCTCCGCGTTCGCGTGGATCAGCGGAAAGTCCAGGGCGAACTCGCGCTGAAACCGTCGCGCATTCAATAGCTGCATGCGTGAGTTGTCGATGCCGACCACGCGCGCGCCACGGCGCGCCAGCCACGCGGAGATGTAGGCCGTACCGCAGCCCAGCTCGATGACATCGAGACCATGGATGTCAGGCAGCACCCGAAGCCTCGACTCCGGCACGCCCCAGATCCCCCACCGCGGGGCTGTGGCCGCCCACGCGCGGTGCCCGGGCGCCTCGTATTTCGCGGCCTCCACGTCCCACACCGCGCGATTCGTGGTGACGTGGTCTTCGGCTTCGTTCATCCGCACAGAGCCAAGAAGTTCTCGTACAGACGCAGACCGTCGTCGCCGCTCTTTTCGGGATGGAACTGCGTCCCCATAACGTTCACGCGAGCGGCCGCGGCGGCCGGAGAGTGCTCGCTCGACGCGATGGCGCAGCGCGAGGATGCCGGCGTGAACGAGTGCACGAAATAGAAGTAGGAGCGGTCGGTGATTCCGCGCCACAGTGGTGAAACGTCGGTTTGCGTGACGCGGCTCCAGCCGATCACCGGGATGCGATTGCTCTTCGTCACCTCGACCACTCGGCCGTCGAGCAAGCCCAATCCCTCGTGCCGCCCGTGCTCCATCGACTCCTCGAAAAGGAGCTGATAGCCGAGGCATACACCGAGGACAGGCTTCCCTTTCTTGGCGAGCTCCACAACACGGCGACCCAGCCCGCTCGCGACGAGCTTCTCCAGCGCCGGCGCGAAGGCTCCAACTCCAGGCAGCACCAGCCCGTCGGCGCGCTGCAGCTCGTCCTGGTCGGCGGTCAACTTGGGAGTCGCGCCGACGTGAACCAACGCTCGCTCGACCGAACGCAGATTGCCGACGCCGTAGTCGACGATGGCTATCAACCAAGTAATCCTTTTGAAGAAGGGACACCAGGGCCACCCCCCACCGTCATCGCCTGGCGAAGGGCGAGCCCGAGCGCCTTGAACGTCG
This sequence comes from Chloroflexota bacterium, assembly GCA_005880855.1. Lineage (GTDB taxonomy): Bacteria > Chloroflexota > Dormibacteria > Dormibacterales > Dormibacteraceae > UBA10449. The sequence goes on along the minus strand of VBGM01000151.1, from coordinate 7,840 downwards.
CCTCCGCGATGTGGTGCCGGTTGCGCCCGCGGATCACGTCGACGTGGATCGTGGCGCCAAGGTGGATGGAGAGGGCTTTCCAGAACTCTTCGAGCACCTCGGACTCGAGCGTTCCGATCCGCCCGCGCAGCGCCACGTTATAAGAGAGGTATGGGCGCTTGCCCAGGTCGACCACAACGCGCGCCAGCGTTTCGTCCAGCGGCGCGTAGGCTGAGGCGAAGCGGGTAATGCCGGCCCTGTCTCCCAGGGCGCGGGACAGCGCCTGGCCGAGCACGATGCCCGCGTCCTCGACGAGGTGATGGGTGTCGACGTGCACATCACCCGCGCCGCGGAACGTGAGGTCGAATCCGCCGTACCGCGCGACCTGCTCGAGCATGTGGTCGAGGAACGCGAGTCCGGTCGCGACGTTGACTCTTCCCCGCCCGTCTAGAGCGACTCGCGCCGTGAGCTGGGTCTCCTTGCTCTTGCGGACAACCTCGCCGGTCCTACTACTCAAGGCGCACCTCAATGGCATGCGCGTGCGCGCTCAGGCCTTCGAGCTCGGCGAGGCGCACGCAGGCGTCGCGGAGCATCTCGAGATCGCCGCGGTTCAAGCTCAGCACACTGCTGCGCTTGAGAAACGTGTGCACGCCCAGCGGAGACGCAAACCGCGCGGCTCCCGACGTGGGCAGCGTGTGGTTGGGTCCGGCCGCGTAGTCGCCCAACGGGACCGTGGCGTAGGCGCCGACGAAGATGGCGCCGGCATTCTCGACCTGGGTGGCCAGGCGTCCCGCATCCTCGGCCACGATCAAAAGATGCTCGGGCGCGAAGTCGTTGGCGATGTGCACCGCCTGTTCGAGGTCGTCGGCCACGATCACGCAGCACGTTGCGGCCTGGATGATCTGGGCTCGCTCCAGGCCGCTCACGAGGCTTCGCAGCTCTTCCTCGACGCGGTCGGCGAGCGCGGCCGAGTCTGTGACCAGCACCGCCCACGCCAGCGGATCGTGCTCGAGCTGTGCGGCGAGATCCGCGGCCACGAAGTCGGGCCTGGCGCCCGCGTCCGCGATCACCATCACTTCGGTCGGTCCCGCGATGCCATCGACGCCCACGGCGCCGAATACTTCTTTCTTGGCCAGCGTCACGTAGATGTTGCCGGGCCCGGCGACCACGTCGACGCGCGGAATCGACGCGGTGCCGTAGGCGAGCGCTGCGATCGCCTGCGCCCCGCCCACCCTATAAACCGCGTCGACGCCGGCGATGTGAGCGGCAGCGAGGATGGCCGCGGGCACACTTCCGTCCGCGCGGGGCGGGGTGGCGAGCACGACCTCGGGCACGCGCGCCACACGGGCCGGGATGACGGTCATCAGCACCGTCGACGGATACGACGCCCGGCCCCCGGGGGCGTAGACGCCGGCGCGCCTCACCGGCTTGGTGAGCAGCTTCAGCCCCGGCGTGCCGGTGCTCGCAGGCTGCACCTGCTTAGCGTGGAAATCCCTGATCCGCTCGGCGGCAAACTCGAGCGCGGCGCGATCGGCGGCTTGAAGGCGCTTGACGGCTGCAGCGAGGTGCTCACGCGGCACCTCGAACGTTTCGGTCTCCTGCGGCGCCCAGCCATCGAAGCGGCGGCCATAATCGCGCAGCGCGGCATCGCCTTCCGCGGCCACGCGCGCGCAGATCTCAGCAACATCAGCGCGCTCCTTCGCGAACTGCGACAGATCCAGCCGCCTTCGCGACAGGGGCGAGTCGAGCCACGACCCCACGTCGAATCGCTTAATCGCCATCGGCCGCAGCCTCTCGAAGGCGCGCCACCATCGCCTGCACCGCATCCGTGCGGGTCTTGAGGCTGGCCTGGTTGCCGATGAGGCGGGCCGTCGACGAGCCCAGCGTGGCCGCAATCCGCAGCCGATTCTCCCGCAGCGTGCGACCGCTCGCGGTCAGGTCGACGATGCCGTCGACAAGGCCGACCTGAGGCGCCAGCTCGACCGAGCCGTGCAGCCGCACTATCTCGACCGCCTGGCCGCGTCCTTCGAACCATGCCGCCGCCGTTCTCGGCAGCTTCGTCGCCACGCGCATGAGTGGAGGCCACGTTTCGGGGCCGTTGAGCTTCGACTCATCCGGCACCGCCAGCACCAGGCGGCAAGCTCCGAAACGAAGATCCACCAGCTCGTAGTGGGAGCCGTTCGACTCCCAGAGCACATCCTTGCCGACGATGCCCAGGTCTGCGGCACCGTGGTCGACATAGGCGGGGACGTCGGCCGGACGAACGAGGATCACGCGCACGCCGGAGCGCTCGACGAGCAACCGCCTGCCGAGCTCGGCCGCGCTGAGGCGCATCACGCCACCACGCGACAGCAAACGCAGCGCGCCTGGCAGCAGGGCGCCGGTCGGCAGGGCGATCGAGACGTTGAGGGCAGTCACGCCAAAGCTCCCGCCAGCCGGGCGGCAACCTGCTCAGGCGGCAGCGACCGGGTCCGGCCGCCGCGGGCAGTCCAGGCGACCTTCCCTTTGCCTTGGCACTGGACGAGGTTCTCGGCTCCGAGCGCGCGCCACCATGCGCGCGCGTCGCGATCGCGCCGAGGCTCGGTATCGACGACCGCCCTCATACCGAACAACCGCAGCGTCGAGCCGAGGCGCATGGCCACGTCGAGGCCGGCGCCGGTCCACGCCACCGCAGCGTCGATGCGCGGCAGAGATGGCGGGCGGGCACCGCCGCTCAGCAGCTCCCACACCAGGTCGAGCTGAACCACGAACCCGGTGGCCGGAGCAGGCCGCCCGAAGCGGGCAAGGAGGCGGTCGTAGCGGCCGCCTTGCGCTACCGGCCGGCCGATGTCCTGCCCGTAGCCCTCGAAGATCACGCCGGTGTAGTAGTCGAAGTCGCGGATCGCGCCGAGGTCTAGGCCGACCACGGCGCCCAGCCCATGGGCGACCAACAGCTCGCGAACCCGGGCGAGTTCGCCAAGCGCCTTCTCCGAGCGTTTGTTGCGCACCAGTCCGCCGGCCGCGTCCAGAATCTCCGGCCCGCCACGGAGCGCAGGGAACCGGAGGAGGAGCTCGTGCTCGGCGGAGCGAAGTGGAGTTCGCGCGAGCAGCTCCTCGAGGGCGACGAAATCGCGAGCGGCGAGGGCGCTGCGTACGCCGGCTTTGACCGCGGCCGGCAGCCGGACCGCATCCATGATGCCCTGGAAGAACTCCGCGTGTCCGACGTCGACCTGGTAGCGGCGCAGCCCGGCGGCTTCGAGGCAACGCGCGGCGAGCGCGATCACCTCAGCGTCGGCGATCGGTCCCGACGCCCCCACGAGCTCAGCGCCCACCTGATAGGTCTCACGACGCGAATGAAAGCGACCTTCGTCAGCCGAAAGGACCGGGCCCGCGTAGCACATGCGCAACGGCAGCGGGGCCGAGCGCAGCTTGCCGGCGACGAGTCGCGCGACCGGAATGGTTCGCTCGCCAACGATCGCCACCACCTCGCCGCGCGCGTCGCTGAACTTGAACAGGCGGCGCCTCTGCTCGGCGCTCAGGCCCAGCCCGAGCACCTCGATGCTTTCGACCATCGGAGTGACGACGTGCCGGTAACCCCAACGGCGCATCTCTTCGAGCAGGGATTCCTGTGCGCTGCGCACGGACTCCGCCTCTTCAGGCAGCAGGTCGCGGAAACCAGGAACGCCGCCCAGTTGCACGGACGAGTTACGGTCGGTGAAGAGACCTCCGGGCTCGGGCCACAGGCTTGTCCTCAGTCGTCACTCGTCTTCGTCCTCATCGTCATCGCCGCCGTCGTCCGCGTCCTCGCTGAAGTCGAGAGGCTCGGCTTCGTCTTCGACCGCATGCATGCCCTCTTCGATGTCTTCGGTGGCCGCCGGCCCGGCGACCAGCCCCTCTTCCCCTTCGTCCTCGGCGAACACCTCGACCTCACGCGCGAGCAGGCTGTCCTTCGTGTAGGGCCGGAACTCGACCTCGCGCTTGCGCCGCATCGGAAAGCTCGGCTTACCCGCAAACTTCGGGTCTTGATACGTCTCGCGGACGATGAGCTTGACCGCGCTGCCGTCGCATGACGTAACACCCGCCTGGTAGCGGTTGCCACCCCGCATGAATTTGATCAACCTGCGGGCGAGCTTCGCTTCGAGCAGCCCCAGCCGAACGCCCCGCGACGTTTCCGCGGCGATGCCGTCGCCTTCGATACGCAGCTCGGCGACGTCTCCCGCGGCGACCTTGGAGCAGATGTCGGGGGCGCTGCTCTCGAGAGTGGTGATGACCGTCTTCCCCATCTCTTCGACGAAGAGATTGAGGTCGACCCTCGTCCCGCCTGCCTTCAGCCCTTCCTTCTGGTGAAGCAGAGTGTTGATGCGGGCGGCGTTCTTCTTGGCGATCGAGTTCATCGGGTTGAGCTTGAGCGCCGCCTCGTACGCCGACTTCGCATCCTTCAGCTTGCCGAGCTCGGAAAGAGCTTTACCAAGACGGTTCTGCGTCTCCTCATCCGCGCCAAAGCTGTCGATGATGAACTTGTTGAGCTTGACGGCGTCGTCCCACTTGCCCGCGATGGCGAGTTGAACAGCATCGTCCGAATATTGAGAGCGGGGCTTGAGGTGTTCGGTGGACTCGGTTTTCAACGGGGCGCGCTCCTATGACCTGGCTAGGTGAAGGGAACGAGTATAGAGACTACGAGCCATCACGACCCGATGCGGGAGGCGACAATCTCCGGGTTGACGATAGGAAGGTCGCGAGCGCTGGCGGTCCCCGTGGTGGCGGCGGCGCTGTTATCCGTCTGCGCTTGCTCAGTTGGGACGCCGCCCAAGGTCATCAAGATCGGCGTGGACCTGCCCCTGGCCGGCGCGGACGGACGCGCGGGCATGCCTGTGCTCAACGGCGCGCAGTTCTACTTCGACCGGAATCCCACGGTGGATGGCTTCACCATCCAGCTTGTCACGCGCGACGACACCGTCGACGGCACCGACGATCCGTCGCAGGGAGCCGGCAACCTCAAGGCGCTCGCCGCCGACCCGCTCGTGCTCGGCGTTATCGGTCCATTCGATTCCCGAGTCGCCCGCAAGACCATTCCGATTGCCAACTCGGCGCACCTGGCCATGGTGAGCCCGACGGTGAGCAGCCCCTGCCTCACGAAGGAGCCCTATCTGCCGGCCGGCCTCAGCCCCAGCCGCACCGCCGTCAGCTGCACGGCCGTAGGGTTCCCCACGCCCGGGCAGCTAAGGCCGGCCGGCACCAACAACTTCTTTCGGCTCGCCACCACCGACGACCTCCAGGGACCTGCCGCGGCGGACTTCACCTACAAGAACCTGCAGCTGCGTCGCGTGGCCGTGCTCTCCGACCACGAGGCCTATGGGCAAGCGCTCGCTGCCGGCTTCACAACGCGATTCGAGAACGATGGCGGCAGCGTGGTCGCGATCGTGGACTTCGATCCCAACCGCAGCACCGACCTGAAGGCGTTTCTGCGGGCGGCCAAGGCGGACGGCGCACAGGCGATCTATTTCGGCGGCGTCACCCGCAATCACGGCTGCGTGATTCGAGCGCAGATGGCGTCGGTGTTCACCGTCGGCGAGCCGGTGCCTTACATCGGAGGCGATGGAATTGCGCAGGACCCGGACTGCGTTCGCCATGCCGGCGCCAACGCGGTCGGTATCTACGCCACCGTCCCCGCCGCGATTCCCGACACCATCGCGAGCGCGCAGCCCGTGATCACGGCTTTCAAGGCCCGCCACCACAGCGCCGCCGACTACGGCGCGTACACCATCGCCGCCTACGATTCGGCCGGCGTGCTCTATGCGGCCATCGACAGCGCGATCAAGGCCGCGGGCGGCAAGTTGCCGACCAGGGACGCGGTCGTCGCGCAGCTGGCCGCGACCTCGTCGTTTAGCGGCGCCACCGGTACTTTCGGTTTCGATCCTGCGGGCGACACCACGAACCGGCTGGTGACCGTGTTCGAGTCGCGCAGCGCGGATCCGTCCCTGCCCTGGGCGTTCATCATCGCCGTCGATTACAGCGCGACACTCCCATATTGATACATCGCCTCACCCATGGATGGCGGAGGTGCCGGGAGGCGCCTCACACGACGCTTGACTTCGAGGCAGGCACCAGTCGATAGTTCACCACGGAGTAGTGGTTCGGCCACCCCATGTGGCCGCATTCGCCGCCGGCGCACTCTCGCCCCGACTTGGGTTGGGAAGAGGGCGGCGAGTGAGGGGAGGCGTCCGCCAGAGGGATTCCGGCCTCCCGACAAACACAAGGGGGAACCATATGGTTCGAGCTAGGGGACTCGGAGTCCTCATCGTCGCGACGTTCGTCGCCTTCGCCTGCGGAGGCGGCGGCGGCGGCAATGCCGGATCGAAGGGGACGATCAAGATCGGATCTGACCTTCCGGTCTGTACCGCCGGCGGGCAGTCGACCGCTAACGGCGTCAAGTTCGCGGTCGACCAGAAAAACGCCTCGGGCGGCGTCAACGGGTACACGATTTCGTACCAGAGCTTCGACGACTGCCGGCAGGCGGCCTACTCGGCCGACGCTGGGGTCGAGAACGTCCAGAGCATGCTGGGCGACCCCAAGTTCCTCGGCATGATCGGCCCGTACAACTCCGCCGTGGCCAAGGCCGAGATCCCGATCGCGGCCCCGGCACACTTCACGATGGTCAGCCCGTCCAACACCAACCCCTGCCTGACCAAGGACCTGCCCAGCTGCGCGTATCACCCAGCGGACCTTCGGAAGGGCAGCGCCAACAACTACTTCCGCGTCGTGACCACGGACGACTACCAGGGTCCCGCGATGGCGACGTACGCCTACAAGACCCTCAACATCAAGAACGTCGGCGTGCTTGACGACAGCACTGTTTTCGGCGTCGGCATCGCCGACACCTTCTCGGCTCAGTTCAAGACGTACGGCGGCACCGTGACCCGAAGCAGCTACAAGAAAGAGCAGACGAGCGACTGGCGCTCCATCCTGCTCAAGTTCAAGGCCGCGGGCGCGACCGGCGTCTACGTCGGCGGCACAGACGACCAGAACATCTGCATCCCTCGGGCGCAGATGAAGCAGATCGGCTGGGACGTCCCCTACATGGGCGGTGACGGCATCGAGACCCCCGACTGCATCAACCAGGCGGCCGGCAACGAGGTCAACATCAACGCCACGTCGGCAGGCGCCGACGCCACCCAGATCCCGGGCGCGAAGAGCACGATCGACGCGTTCCGCAAGGCCTTCCCGGGCCCCAACGACTTCGGCGGATACACCATGCAGGCGTACGACGCCACCAACGCGCTGATGGCAGCCATCGGCCGGGCGGTCAACGACGCCAACGGCAGCACGCCGACCCGTGACCAGGTCCGCGCCGAGATGGCCAAGACCAAAGGCTTCGTCGGCGTGATCGGCACCTACGACTTCGACCAGAACGGCGACAACAGCCTCAAGATCGTGTCCATCTACACGGTCGAGGCCGTCTCCGACCCCGCGCAGTCCACGGGCGTCTGCGGCAAGACCGCAGCCAAGGACTGCTTCATCTGGAAGGCGCAGTTCGACTTCGCGAAGGGCGCCTAGCCCAACAACCGAAACCATCGAGGGAGGGGGCCCGTACGGCCTCCTCCCTGCATAGCTGAAGGAGGGGACTCTGGACGCGGGCGCATTCGTAGCCGGGGCTGCCAGGCTCAGGCGGGCGTGGTTGGGCCGGATCGGCATGAGCGTCGGTGACCTCGGTTTCTTCCTGATCGTCGCCATCGGGCTGGTGCTGCTTGCGGGCGAGGCGGTTGCGCACCCCAGCCAGTTCGCCCAGGTCCTCGTCTTCGGACTGGCCGACGGGGCGATCTACGCGCTCGTCGCGCTCGGCTACACGATGGTCTACGGCATCATCGAGCTGATCAACTTCGCG
>VBGM01000195.1 GCA_005880855.1 Chloroflexota bacterium | reverse complement strand
GTCACGGTCGACCAGGGCGTCACCTCGACGCAGGCATATCAGCTCTACAACAACCAGGTCAAGTACGCCGTGCTCGGCGCCGACTGGCTCTTCAAGCAGCTGGGCGGCAAGGGCAACGTGGTCGAGATGCGCGGCATCAACGGCGTGTCCGCCGATGCCGACCGCCACACCGGGTTCACCCAGACCCTGGCCAACTACCCGGGCATCAAGGTCGTCAAGATGACGTTCACCAACTGGTCGCTCGACCCTGCCGCGCAGCAGGTCAAGGACATCCTCGGCTCGGGTCTGAAGGTCGACGGTATCTGGACCTCGGGCATCGACTCGACCGTGGTCGACCAGTACGTGACGGCCAAAAAGCCGTTCGTTCCGGTGATCGGCGCGGACAACAACGCCTTTATCGGCCAGCTCGCGAATCTCAAGTCGCAGGGCCTCGCCGGCGCCGCCGTCACCAACCCCCCGACCGTGGGGGGCGCGGGCCTGGCGCTCGGCCTGGACGTCCTTCAAGGCAAGACGGAACCCCACCTGGTCAACCTCGACCCGGTGATCTGGGACAACCAGAGCAGCGCCGGCCTTTCCGAGCTGCAGAACCACTACGACTCCAAGCTGGACGCTTACTACAGCGTCTCCTACCAGGTCGCGCCTTGGACCACCTATACCAAGGAGCAGCTGCTCGCGTGCGCGGACGTCTAGATCGATCGAACTGAAACCTGGCAGGGCGTGGAGAGAACCACGCCCTGCCCTTTCTCTTGCGATCATCTGACCTGAAGCCATGACCGAAGACGGGATCCTTCTCGAAACCCGGGGCATTTCGAAGAACTACGGGGCGGTGGTGGCGCTCCGCTCGGGAGACATCAGGGTCAGGGCCGGCGAGATCCACGCCCTCATGGGCGCGAACGGGGCCGGCAAGAGCACCCTCGTCAAAGTCCTCACCGGAGACATCGCCCCGAACGCCGGGGTGATCCTGCTCGACGGCCGCGAAGCCCGGTTCGCCTCGCCGGCAAGCGCGCGCAGGGCCGGCCTGGCGTCTGTCTACCAGGATGTGAGCCTCGTACCGCTGCTGACGATCGCCCAGAACCTCCGCTTGACCGGGACGACGATGGCCGCCATCCGGCCCTGGCTCCAGGAGCTCGAGCTGGAAGACGTCGACCTGAGCGAGTACGCACGGGACCTCCCCACGCCGACTCTCCATCTCCTCGACCTCGCCCAGACGCTGGCGTCGCTGCCGCGCGTGCTCATCCTCGACGAGGTCACGGCCACCCTCCCAGCTGACCTCAGCGAGCGTGTGTTTCGAGTGGCGCGGCGATGGCGGGCCGAGGGTCGCTCGGTGGTGCTGATCTCGCACCGTATGACAGAGGTGAAGGCCCTTTGCGATCGCGCTACGGTCTTGCGCGACGGCACCACGGTCGGCGTCGTCGACCTTGCCTCGAGCGGCCAGGAGGAGATCGTGTCTCTCATGCTCGGTCCAGCCGCCGCATCCGTGGTCGTGTCCGAAGGAGCGGTGGCCGACAGCGCTCCAGCTCGGAAGGTTGACCCAAGCCCCGCGGTCGAGGTTCGCGAGCTTCGCTCCGGCCTTCTGCAGGATGTGTCGTTCACTCTCCGCAGGGGCGAGGTACTGGGCATCGTCGCACTCGAGGCCCAGGGCCAGGCGGACCTGTTCGAGTGCTTGAGCGGCAACCGCCGTCCGGACGCGGGCGAAATCCTGGTCCAAGGCAAGCCGCGACGGTTCCGCCACCCGCATGACGCCATCGGCGCCGGGCTCGTGCTGGTGCCGGCCGACCGAGCCCTCGCGCTGCTGCGCCAGCGCTCGGTGCTCGAGAACATCGCGCTGCCGATGGTCAATCAGCTCAGGCGCTGGGGTTTGATCAACACGAGGGCTGAGGGCAGGCGGGTCCGAACGGCGATCGCCCGGTTGGAAATCGACACCCGCGCCGGGTCCCGCGTCATGCGGCTGTCCGGCGGCAACCAGCAGAAGGTCACCATCGCGCGCTGGCTGGCTACGGGATTCCTGACCCTGCTGTGCTTCGATCCGACGCGCGGCATCGACATCCGCACCAAGGAGCAGATCTATCGCGTGCTGCGCGAGCTTGCCGCGTCGGGCTCCGCCGTGCTGCTCTTCACGTCGGAGATGCCCGAGATCCAGCTCGCCTGCGACCGCGCCCTGGTCATGTTCGGCGGCCGCGTCGTCGCAGAGTTCCCTGCGCACGACGCCACCGAGGCGGTGCTGCTCAGGGCGGCGCACGGTCTCGAGCGCGGCGGCGCAGGGCCGGCGGAGGCGGCGTCATGAGCGCGCCGGCCGTTGCCCGCCCGCGCGTCGCGCCAGGTCTGGCAAGACTCCTGCGGCGGAATGCCTGGACGCTAGGGACCTATGCGCTGTTCGTGGCGGTGATGATCTTCACGATCTCCATCCACCCGGACTACGGCCCCTACGAGGTGCGATCCCTGGTGGTGGGCGCGATGCCGCTAGCTTTCGCGGCGGTGGCCCAAACGTGCGTCGTGCTCGGAGGCGGGATCGACCTGTCCATCGGCGCAATGATGGCCGTGGCGAACGTAGTCGCCGCCCGCTACATGCAAAACCACGATTTCACCACCGCGATCCTCCTCTCTGTCGCGGTGCTTGCGGGCGGAACGCTCGCCGGCGCGCTCAACGGCGTAATCGCGGTCCGTACAAAGGTTCCGGACATCGTGGTCACCCTGGCCATGTCCTTCGTCTGGGGCGGCGTTGCCTTGCTGATCCTGGCCAAGCCCGGCGGCGGCGCCCCGGACGCTTTCCTGGCGCTTGCGGGCGGCAACCTCTTCACACCGTGGGTGCCCAACGGAATTCTTCTGCTGATCGCGGTCGTCGCGGTCGTGTGGGTGCCGATCCGACTTGGGCGCCTGGGCCTCGCCCTGTACGCGGTCGGCAGCGACAGGACCGCGGCGTTTCGCCGCGGGGTGAAGGTCGGACCGACACGCGTATTCGCATATGCCGTCGGGGGATTCTTCGCGGCCTGTGGTGGGCTCGCGCTGCTCATGAGCACGGGCATCGGTTCACCCCTGGCGGGGACTATCTACACCCTGAGCGGCATCTCGGCGATCGTGCTGGGCGGCGTCAGCCTGGCCGGGGGCCGGGGCGGCGTGATGGGTCCCATCATCGCCGCATTCGTTCTGACCATGGTGCCGGCCGACCTGATCCTGACGGGCACCGATCCCAACCTCGGCCAGGTCATCCAGGGCACCCTGATCGTCCTGGTGGTCATGGCCGGCGGGCTGGCGCCACTCCTCCGCAGCCGCAGGCGTGCGATCGTGCGGGGGGCGAGCTCGGGATGAGCGCTCCCGCGACCAGCGTTCGCCAGGGGCGCTGGGTCGCCTTTCAGGGCCAGCTCCGCGACCGGCCATCGTTGGTGCTCATCGGCGTGCTGCTTCTGCTGGTGCTCGTCATCGGGATCACACGACCCGGAACCATAGGTCCCACCTGGATCGCGAACACGATCCTGTTCGCGGCGCCGCTGGGAATCGTGGCCGCCGGCCAGACGCTGGTCATGCTCACTGCGGGCATCGACCTCTCGGTGGCCGCTGTGATGACGGCCGCCGCCTACGTCGCAGCCAGCCAGTCCTATTTCGGCTCTGGCCGTGCCGTGCTCCTGGCGCTGGGGATTGGCCTGCTGATCGGCCTGGCGAACGGGCTCGGGGTAGCGGTCTTCCGCGTGCAGCCGCTGATCATGACCCTCGGCATGGGCCTCGTAGTCTCAGGCTCGCTGCTGGTTTACAGCCTGACCGTGAACCATGAAGGACCTCCGAACGTGCCGGACATCGTGCGGGAATTCGGAGGCGGCAAGCTGCTCGGCCTGATTCCCATCAACGCCCTCCTGTGGGGAGCGATCGCCGCGGCGGTGATCGTCGGCCTGCGCTACACCGGCCTTGGACGACTCATCTACGCCGTCGGAGACAATCCGGTCGCCGTCCGCCTGGCCGGTGTCCGGGGCTGGCTCGTCCTGCTGGCCACGTACGTCATCTGCGGCTTCCTGGCCGGGTTGGCCGGTCTGGTCCTGGAGGGCGCCATCAACGGCGTCGACCTCTCTCTCGGGGACGTCTTCCTGCTGCCGTCGGTGGCCGCCGTGGTCATCGGCGGGACCTCCATCTACGGCGGCCACGGCGGCTACGCGGGCAGTCTGGTCGGGGCGTTGATCCTCACCGTCCTCAGCAGCCTGTTCACGCTGTTGGACGCACCCGACCCGCTGAAGCAGATCCTCTACGGCGCGATCGTCGTACTGCTGGCGGCGCTCTACGTCCGGACGACCGGCGACAACGGTTGATTCAGAGCGAGCGCTTCTCGCAGATCTCGTCGGCCTCGCCCTAGTCTATTGGCGAACGTGAGCGCATCCGCGCTGAGCGAGGTTGGCGCCGCCGTGGTCGGCACTGGTTTTATCGGCGCCGTCCATGTGGACGCCCTGCGCAGGCTTGGCGTCCAGGTCCACGGCGTCGTCGGCTCGAGCAGCGCCCGGGGCAATGAGCGTTCCCGCGCCGCCGGCCTGCCCCCCGCGTACGAGTCGATGCAGGCGATGCTTGCCGACGAGCGGGTCGACGTCGTTCATGTCACCTCGCCGAACCACCTTCATCACGCGCACGCGAAAGCCGCGCTTGAGGCTGGAAAGCATGTGGTGTGCGAGAAGCCGCTCGCGATGACGTCGGCGGAATCTGCCGACCTGCTCAGGCTCGCCGAGTCAAGCGGTCTCGTGCACGCCACCAACTTCAACATTCGCTTCTACCCTCTGTGCCAACACCTGCATCAGCTCGTTCGCGATGGCGGCCTCGGAGCGGTGAGGCTGGTCAGTGGGCACTACCTGCAAGACTGGCTGCTTCTCGACACCGACTGGAACTGGCGCCTCGACCCCAAGCTCGGCGGCTCGCTGCGCGCCGTCAGCGACATCGGATCGCACTGGCTCGACCTCACGTCGTTCCTTGTTGGTTCTCGAGTGGCATCCGTGCAGGCCGACCTGGAGACTTTCATCAAGGTACGGCAGCAGCCGACCGGTCCCGTCGAGACCTTCGCAACCGGACGTGCGAAGGAGACTGTTGCCCGCGAGATCAGCACCGAGGACTGCGCAACAATCCTGGTTCGCTACGACAACGGCGCGCTCGGTTCTATGGCCGTATCACAGATCAGCGCCGGCCGGAAGAACTCCCTTCGGGTGGAGCTCGACGGCGCCAGCGGCTCCGCCGCCTGGTATTCAGAGCAGCCTGACGAGCTGTGGCTCGGACATCGTGAGCGCCCAAATGAGGTCCTCCCTCGCGACCTGGGCCTCATGAACGTGGCGGGGGCCGGCGCTTCGTTTCTACCGGGGGGCCACATCGAAGGTTTCGCGGACACTTTCAGGGCGCTATACCAGGCCGTGTATCGGGCCGTGCTCGACGGCGCTCCCGCCACCGACCGGTACCCGACGTTCGCGGACGGGCATGATGAGATGGTTGTCTGCGAAGCCATCGAACGCAGCGCGCGTGAGGGCAAGCGTGTGCACATCGACCGACAATCCGCGCGATAACCAGGAGGAGCCATGACTTCGTTGATCGATCGCCTTTCATACGACGACGTCGCCAAGACCATCGACCATTCGCTGCTGCGGCCAGAGCTCGATGACGTTTTCATAACCGATGGCTGCAAGCTCGCCGCCCGATACCAGGTGGCATCCGTGTGCTGCCGCCCTGCCGATGTCGCCCGCGCGATCGAGCTGCTCGCCGGGACCGGCGTCGCCGTCGGCACGGTGATCGGCTTTCCCCACGGAGGCTCGACCACCGAGGCGAAAGTTTTCGAGGCCGAGCAGGCGCTGCGCGCGGGCGCCTCGGAGCTCGACATGGTCATCAACATCGGCGCCCTGAAGTCAGGCCGCGACGCATATGTCAGGGACGAGATAGCGGCCGTCGTCGGGGTCGCGCACCGCGCAGGCGCGCTCGTCAAGGTGATCATGGAGAACGCCTACCTGGACGACGACCAGAAGGTTCGCGGATGCAAGCTCGCCGAGGCGGCCGGCGCCGACTTCGTGAAAACGTCGACCGGCTTCGCTCCGACCGGCGCCACCCACGAAGACCTGGTATTGATGAGGCGGTCGGTGTCGCCGCACATCGGCGTCAAAGCGGCCGGCGGCGTGCGCACGCTCGACGGCCTGCTCGCCGTCATGGAGCTCGGGGTCACGCGGATCGGGGCGACCCAGACCGCGGCGATCCTGGACGAGTTCAAGAGTCGAAAGGCGCTCGCCGCCGAGGCCCACCCCTCAGCGGCAGGCTAGCCGAGCCAGCCTTCCCCGGTCGAAATCAGCAGGTCGGCGATCGTGCACCGGAAATCAGGTGCCAATCGACAGCCGTATTGAATTGACGCGCACGCGTGACGACAGCCTATGTCGCCTTGAGGGTCAGGTTGGCCACCCTCGCCGAAAGGGCATCGACATCAGCCTTGACGGCGGCGATGGCGTCGAGCACCGGCTTGAGATCCACGGTTGCCGGAGGAGGTGTGCCGATCGCCCTGACCTCCTTTTCGATATCGATGAGGGCCTGATCTACGGCCTTGCTGTTGAGGCGGGAACCCGCCAGTATCGAGTCAGAACGATTGAGGGTCGCGTCTTCCGCCGGTGTCATTTCGTAAACCTCCACAGGATCGTAGAACGATTGCAGACTGCCGCCGTAGTGGTTGCTGTCCCAGGGCGACGCGACAAGCGCTGCCAGTTGGGCTTCGGGGGTCTTCGCCGCCAGGACCGCGTTGTAGAAGCCGTTGTGGAACGTGGCGATGCATGCGGTCGCGAAATCTCCAAGGGATGCATACCGGCAGAA
>VBGM01000150.1 GCA_005880855.1 Chloroflexota bacterium | reverse complement strand
TGGGATGCGCTGGGCCGCTTAGACCGCTAAGCCCGGCTGACCGGGCGGGGGCCCCGACTAAAGTGTTCCTCAAATGGCGCCCGCCACCCATGGCCTACTGGGCCGCATCCTGCGTGCCAACGACGACGCTTCGCGGCGGTATGGAGACAACACTGCCGAAGTCGACGCTTTCATCCATTCCGCGTCGCAGCTTTCGCCCTGGCAGTGGCGCCAGGTGCTGACCGCCAGGCGGTTGGTGTCGACGGTGACCAAGGAAGACCCCGCGCAGGCGACAGCGGCGCTGCAGCAGGTACAGACGGCGATCCGCAGCGCCGATGGCAAGGTATCCGAGTCGATGTCGAAGGCCGGCGAGGCGCTGTTCGAGGCTCTGGACAAGAGGAGCGACGAGAAGGTCGCGACTGCCTGGCAGGCATTGTCGGCGCTCGTGATGCGGGAGCAGCTTTCGGCGCTCAAGTTCGCCGTCCACTATGCCCCGTTCATCTCGTTGATCCCGGTTTCGGGATTCGACGCCCTCGACCCCGACACAATGCGGTTTCTCGGCGCCGTGGAGGGGCTCACGAAAGAGAGGTGCGAGCTTCTAGCCCGTCGCTGGCGCCTGGATGCGGAGGCGTCCAGAGGCCTGCTCAAAGTCGTCGCGAGGAGCCGCTACCTCAAAGGTGAGGAGGCGGCCGCCCTTCTCGCGCTGAGGACGGTGCCTACCTACCTGCAGGGCGACGCCGGCTGGGCGGCGGTGAAGACCCTCGTCCATGGAGGCCGGGTCCTCGGTGCGCGGACCGACATGCCCAAGGAGCAGGTCGCCGTCCTGTGGGCGCCCCTGGAGGCTGCGATTCCCCTGGCTTCCGTCGAGGCACCGGTGGCCAAGCCCGTGAGGGCACGGGTGCGGGCCGCGGTGGCGCGAGCTGCGACGGCCATCACCAAGCCACCACCTTCCTCCTCTGTCGGGACCGCACCGGCGCCGCCGAAACGTGCCGCGGCGACAAGGCCACCGGCGCCTTATGGGCCCAACAGCCCGGAGGTGGCGCAGTTCATCAGGTCGGTGGTCGAGCTCACGCCCATTCAGTGGCTGCGCGTCATCGACCGCCGCAACCTGGTGGCGAGCGTCACGCGTCAGGACGCCGAGCCGGCAGGCGTGGTGCGGTCCCTCCTTGCCGCTATCAAGGGGACCAAGGACCTTGACACGTTCTCCCGGTGCCGCGCCTTCGCTGCGGTCGAGCGCGCCAGCGGAACCGTCGCGTCAAAGGGTCAGCTGACGTACGAGGAATCGATGAAGGGCTACGGCGCCTTCGGCGAGATCGTGCAGCTCGATTATGTGGACGCCGACGGCTTCGCGAAGCTGGTGGCGGCGCTCAGCACCGGAGACTGGGTCAAGGTCGCGGACTCGATTCCGGCCGTGAACCAAGATGTCGTCGCGCCCCTCGTCAACGCGGGCGGGGCGCTGCAGGACTTTCTCGAAGGGCGCACGGACGATGAGGCGGTGGCGGCCTGGCAGGCGGTGTCGGCGCTGGTGCGGCGCCAGCAGCTGTCCCCGATCAAGTTCGCGGCCTCGTATGCACCCTTTGCGTCGGCGATCCCCGCGACCAACCCGAGGACGCTGGGCGCGCCGGTCCTTCGCTACATCAGCGCCGTCGGCCGCCTGAGCGCGAATCAGTGCGCGCTGCTCGCGAAGCCCTGGCAGATGGCGGACGACGTGTCGAGCGTGCTGTCGAAAGCCGTCGCCGACGCCGGCGCGCGGACGGCGGAAGAGGCCGCCGCGCTCGCGGCCGTCGTGACGGTGCCGATGCGCGTGAGCGGCAGCGAAGGCTGGGCGGCCGCGAAGACGGCTGCCTTCGGCGGGCGCGTGATCGGGTCACGTACGCGTCTCAGTCTCGAGCAGCTGGAAGTGCTGTGGAAACCAATCCAGTTGGCCATCCCCCTGGCCTCGCTGGGTGCAATAACGAAGTCGCGTAAGTGATTTCTTTAATCTGAGCTCGTGGCGAAAAAGAAGAAGACCCCAGCCAGGCGAACAGCCTCTAGCAACGGCAAGGCTCCCAAGTTCGATCGGGTGATGGTCGTGTCGGCCCATCCCGACGACCCCGAGTTCAGCGCCGGCGGCTCGGTGGCCAAGCTCGCGAAAGACGGTGCCAAGGTGACCTATGTCATCGTCACCGACGGCTCACAGGGCGGGGAGGACCCCAAGCAGAAGGACTCCGAGCTCATCGCGATTCGGGAGAAGGAGCAGCGTGCGGCCGCGAAGATCCTCGGCGTGAAGAAGGTCGAGTTCCTCGGCTACAAGGACGGGCACCTCGTGCCCGACCTCAAGCTGCGCCACGACATCGTGCGGATGATCCGCAAGCACAAGCCCGACCTCGTCATCACCCACCTGCCAGGCCGCGCGATCGACATGCCCATGGGCGGGTCGCATCCAGACCACCTGGCGGTCGGCGAGGCCACCATGGCCGCGGTATATCCGGACTCCCGCAACCCGCGAGCGTTCCGAAGCCTGCTCAAGCAGGGTTACCAGCCGCACGTGGTCAAGGAAGTCTGGATTCCCTTCTGGACCTCAGGCGACTACTGGGTCGACATCACCCCCGTGCTCGACCTCAAGTTTGCTGCCCTCAAGAAGCACAAGAGCCAGATCGCCAAGCCAGGTCAGGAATGGGACTTCGAGAAGTTCATGCGCAAGCGCCACCGCGAGATCGGCAAGAAAGCCGGGTTCCGCTATGCCGAATCGTTCAAACGGATAACGGTTTAGCCGCCTTAGCCCAGGCGTCGCGAACCCGGTCCCAGATGACCTCCGCCCATGCCGCGTACTGCGCGTCACCGGGGTGCAGCTGGTCGGCCGCGATCCAGCCGGGAGACCCGAGCTGGTAGGTGCTTACCCCAGTCACATCGACCCAGTCGAAGCCCAGCTCGAGCGCCTCCTTCCTCGCCGCGGCGTTGAAGCCGTTCGTCACCGATTTGATGAGCTGCGGCTCGCCGTACTGTGCGGCGGCCGGAACCACGGACCAGTTGGGGATCGAGATGGCGGCCACGCGCCCGGACGGGAGACCCAACGCGCCGATGCGGTCGTAGATCTCCCGGAGCGAGGTCCGGTACTCGTCGACGGACCGGTTCTGGACCAGGTCGTTGACGCCGATCAGGACCGTCACCAGGTCCGGCTTCACCTGCTCCAGAGAAGACAGCTCCTTGGCGATGAGATCGAGAGTCGTGAATCCGTTGACCGCAGGGTTGGTCAGCTCGACTCTCATGCCGGTCGCCGTGGACAGGAGGCCGGACAGGATCGACGGGAAGTTGTGCGACTCGTCCGACGCGCCCGTGCCGATCGTGTAGGAGTCGCCCAGCGCCAAATACCGAATCGATGAGCTCATAGCCCTTCTCCAAAAACACCCCGGCTCCCCGCGGCGGGAAGGGGGACCTTACCTCTCTATATCTGCTAACGCACTCCAGACGTCGATCTTGGTACGCACGCGCCGAATGACCTCGTCGGCGAACTCGGTGGTCGTGGCCTGGCCGCCCAGGTCGGCCGTCCGGATGCTGTCGGACACCGTCTCCAGCGCCGCCTCGTAGATGGACCGGGACGCCCGATGGGGCTGCTCGCCTTTCATGTAGCCGAGGAGGGAGGCGACGGCCAGGATCATCGCCATCGGGTTGGCGACGTTCTTGCCCTGGAGCGACGGAGCGGTCCCGTGCGGCGCCTCGGTCATCGCCACCGCCACGTCGCCGGCGTCGCGGAAGGCCAGGAGGACCGACTCGGCGCCGGCGATCGTCCCGAACATCTGCATGACGAGGTCGGACAGCGTGTCGCCGTCGCGGTTGAGCGCCGGAATCACCAGCGATTCGCCTGTGGTCGTGAGCAGGAGCGCGTAGGTGGCGTCGATCAGCTGCGGCTCGTAGCGAACGTCCGGATGACGCTTGGCGGCCTCGTCGAGCTCCTCTTTGAACATGCCTTCGTAGACCGGGCTGACGGTGTACTTTGGGCCGCCGAAGACTTTGGCCTCGATGCGCCTCGCGTGGGTGAACGCGTACTCGGCGACGATGCGGCAGGTCCGCCGGCTGATCTTCTCGGTGCGGTAGGCCCATTCGTCCAGTCCGTGGCCCTCCCGCCACTCCTTGGCCCCGTAGGCGTCATCGACGGCCATCCGGATGACCGAGATCGGCGCGTGCACGCCGGCAAGCGGCCGCACGCCTGGGATCCGCCGGCCGGTGCGCACGATGACGCGCCCATCGATCTGCTTGCGCAGGATCGCGTTGGGGCTGCCGACGTCGCCCGCGCCTTCAGGCGTGATCGTCGCCGCTTTCAGGCCGTAGCCGGATTCGCGGAGTGCGGCGGCGGCGTCGAGGACGACCTGGTTGCGGGTCGCCCGCCGCTTGTCGATCGAGAGGTCGAAGTCCGTGCGCTCCACCTTGAAGCCGATGACGTCGGGCTCCAGCAGCCGCAGCGCTTCGAGCAGCAGCTCCTCTCCGGTCTGGTCGCCGTGCAGGACGGCGATGGTGGTTCCAGGCATCGACTCGAATGATATGGCCCGGTCCGCGATGGACCGGGCCGGCGCGTCATGCCCTGACCGGTGCCCCCATCTTGATGTGGCCGAGCTGGAGCATCATGCCCAGCTGGTCGGGGACACCCCAGTGCTCGACCATCTTGCCGCCTTCGAAGCGGCAGACGTCAATGACGTCGGTGAACGCTTTGATTCCTGTCGGGGGGTGGCCGGCGAAGCTCCCCAGGTTGGTGCCGCCGCCGCGCTGGCGGGCCCAGACCTTGTCACCGACCGCGACCAGCTCGTCGATGGTGATGTGGAAGTCCGGAAACGCCGCCCGCAGGTACTTGATCGTGTTCTTGGCGCCCTCGGGCCCGTCGCCGCCGGCGCCCCGCTGGTGCTCGATCCCACCCGGCGCGACCAGCTCGTCGCAGACGGCCAGGTCGCCCTGGTTGAAGCCTTCCTCGATCAAACGGCGGTAGATCGCCTCGTTGGTTGCCGACATGGTTCCGTCCCTCCTTACAATTCATCCGAGGCATACTCGGATGATCAGTTGGATGGTAGGATGAAACCGTGGCGAGTGTCAAGGGGCAGCGCCGGCGATATGACTCGGCACTCCGCCAGGAGCAGGCGCGGCAGACGCGCGCTCGCATCCTGGACGCGGCGCAGAAGCTGTTCTCGGAGCGCGGCTACGCCAACACCTCGATGGAGGCCGTCGCGAGCGGCGCCGGAGTGGCCACCGACACCGTCTACGCGAGCTTCCGCACCAAAGCCGGGCTGCTCCACAAGCTGCTCGACATCCGGGTCGTGGGCGACGAGGAGCCGGTCGGCGTGATCGAGCGCGAGGGCGCCCAGGCGGTCCGGCGTGAACCCAACCAGCAGCGGCAGGTCGAGGCTTTTGCCGCCGACGTGACCACCATCCTGGAGCGGGCGCGCCCGGTGGACGACATCGTTCGAGGCGCAGCGTCGGTCGACCCGGAGATCGCCACGTTCCGAACCCGGATGCAAGAGGGCCGCCTGGAAAACATGCGGCACCTCGCGTCCTGGCTCGCCGCCAACGGGCCTCTCCGCGGCGGCATCGGAGTCGAGGAGGCCGCTACCATCGCATGGACGGTCGCCAGCCCGGAGGTGCACCGGCTGCTGAGGGCCGAGCGGGGCTGGACGGTCGATCGCTACACGGACTGGCTGGCCATGACGCTGACCAGAACTTTGCTGCCCTGAAGAGGCTTCGCCGATCGCTCTGGTACTATTGACACCGCCTGGGAAACCTAGGCTTTTTTATTTCAGCCCCCAACCAAAGAGCCAACTATGGAAGACATCATCACCCTCGCCTGCGGCGTGTGTAAGCGGCGCAACTACACCACCGTGAAGAACAAGAAGAACGATCCCGACCGTCTGGAGCTCAGCAAGTACTGCCGTTGGTGCCACAAGCACACGGCGCACAAGGAGACCAAGTGACGTGGCGGTAACAGCCAAGAAGCGGGTCGAGGCCGAAGGCCAAGGTGGCATCGGTCGATTCCTGCGCGAAGTTTTCGACGAGCTCCGCAAGGTCGTGTGGCCGACGTGGGGTGAGCTCTATCGCTACACGCTGGTCGTG
Source organism: Chloroflexota bacterium (assembly GCA_005880855.1). Taxonomy (GTDB): domain Bacteria; phylum Chloroflexota; class Dormibacteria; order Dormibacterales; family Dormibacteraceae; genus UBA10449. Next base: position 23,463 of record VBGM01000150.1, on the reverse strand, counting down.
ATCTTCACCGTCATCGTGCTCGGCATCTTCATCGGCGGCACCGACTACCTGGTCGGCGAGGCCGCCCGCCGCGTCATCTACAACGGGGTCGCCCACTGATGGCGGTCGAGAGAACGTCCCCGACGCCCGACCACGAGGCTCAGTGGTACGTCGTCCACGCGTACTCAGGCCACGAGGAGAAGGTCAAGAAGAACCTCGAGAAGAGGATCGAGTCCATGGACATGCAGGACAAGATCCTGCAGGTGCTCGTGCCGATGGAAGACGAGATCGAGATCAAGGACGGCAAGCGCCGTCACGTCCAGAAGCGCATCTTCCCGGGCTACATCCTGGTCCGCATGGTGACGTGACGAGCTTCGTCGGCTCGGCCAACAGCCCGGTGCCGCTTCAGGAGAAAGAGGTTCGCGCCATCCAGAAGCAGATGAAGCAGGAGGCGCCGAAGATCCGCGTCGAGTTCCAGGTCGGCGAGTCGGTGCGTGTGGTCGACGGGCCGTTCACCGACTTCCACGGCAAGGTCGACGAGATCAACCCTGAGAAGGGCAAGCTCAAGGTGCTGGTGAACATGTTCGGCCGCGAGACGCCGGTCGAGCTCGACCTGCTCCAGGTGGAAAAGGTCCACTAGCGTGAGCAAGAAGAAAGTCCGCACGGTCCTCAAGCTCGAGCTGCAGGCCGGGCGCGCCACGCCGGCGCCGCCGGTGGGCACCGCGTTGGGCCCTCATGGCATCAACATCATGGAGTTCACCAAGGCCTACAACGAGCGCACGCAGGCGCAGGTCGGTGAGGTCGTTCCGGCGGAGATCACGATTTTCGAGGACCGCAGCTTCACGTTCGTCCTCAAGACCCCGCCGACGGTGAACCTGCTCAAGCGGGCCGCCGGCGTGGAGAAGGGCTCGCCCAAGCCGAACCGCGAGAAGATCGGCCGCGTGACGCGGCAGCAGATCCGCCAGATCGTCGAGACCAAGCGCAAAGACCTCAACGCATACGAGACCGAGGCCGCCATGAAGATGATCGAAGGCACGCACGGAAAGAAGTACATCGAGGCGGCCAAGAAGGTCGAGGCCGCTCTTGCCGCCAGCGGCAATGGCGGGTTTGCCACCGAGGAGGCAGTCGCGCTCGCCAAGAACACGTCAATCTCTAAGTTCGACGCCACCGTCGAGGCGCATATCCGCCTCGGTGTCGACCCCCGCCACGCCGAGCAGATGGTGCGCGGCTCCGTGGTTCTGCCCAACGGCACGGGCAAGAAGGTCCGTGTCGCCGTCTTCGCGGTGGGCGATCGGGCTCGAGAGGCTCAGGAGGCGGGCGCCGATTTCGTTGGCGGTGAGGACCTGGTCAAGAAAGTGTCCGAGGGCTGGACGGATTTCGACGCCGCCGTGGCGACGCCGGACATGATGTCTCGCGTCGGCCCTTTGGGCAAGATCCTCGGTCCCCGCGGCCTGATGCCGAACCCCAAGTCGGGCACGGTCACCCAGGACGTCGCGCGTGCGGTACGCGAGGTGAAGGGCGGCAAGGTCGAGTTCCGGACCGACAAGTTCGGCATCGTCCACGCCCCGATCGGCAAGGTGTCGTTCGACCAGCAGCAGCTGCACCAGAACCTCACGGCGCTGGTTGACGCGCTGATCCGCAACAAGCCGTCGACCTCGAAGGGCCAGTACCTTCGGACCTTCTATCTCGCGGCGACGCAGGGCCCATCGGTCCCGGTCGACGTCAAGGAAGCAGCGAAGCTCCACACCTCGAGCTAGACCGCTTCGTCCTTACGGCCGAGGGCCGTGAGAGCTTCGGCGACCGACTCTTTTGCAAACTGGATCGCGTCAGGATTCTCCGGGTAGCGCCTGCGCACCTCTAGAGCCCGCCGGAAGCAGTCCAGCGCTTTTTCGTATTCGCGCGAGTCCATGTACGCGCTGCCGAGGTTGTTGAGCAGTGGTCCCAGCCAGTAAGAGACCTGAGGATCGGCGCTGGTTTCGGCGATTGCGGTCCCCCTCTTTGTCCACGTCAGCATGCTTTCGCGATCTGGCGCGGCGAGGGCAGCCATGTGGGCGGCGTCGGCGGCTAAGAACATCTCGCCGGCCCCACGTGCTGTCTCGAAGGCAGACTCGAACAAGGGAAGCGCGCCTTTGACGTCGCCGCTCGAGCGGAGGAGCCGGCCGCGTTCGAGCTGGATCCGGATGCTCGCGACGACGCTGAGACCCGCCAGTGCCGCGGCCTCATCGATGAGGCGATAGCCCTCCGCGAACTGCTCGCGAAGACCCTGCACACGCGCGAGCTGGGTCATGACTTCCGCGCGGCCCTCGTCCGACGCCTCCCGCTTGAGCTGCCCACGCAACCGCTGCTCGGTGGCGTCGAGGTCGTCGAAATCCCACAACGGCCGCAGTCGGTCACCCATCGCAGGCACTGTAGCGCCGCGATCGCACCTGATAATTTCTGACCATGTACGGACCCCTGATCCAGGGCAAGCTCGTGAGCCTGCGTCCGCCAAGGCCCGAGGATGCCGAGGTGATGATCACCTGGTTCGAAGACATGGAGGTCACCCGCCTTCTGTTCGTTCGCAATCCGCCGAGCATCGACATGGAACGGGAATGGCTCGACAAGATGGCGCGCGACCCCAACGAGGTGATCTGGGTTGTCGAGCACGAAGCTCGCCCGGTCGGCACCACCGCCATCCACGCCATCAACTGGCGCGACGGCCATGGCACCACGGGCACGGTTCTCGGGGAGAAGGCGGTGTGGGGCAAAGGGCTGGGCCGTGAGGTGATGCAGCTGCGCGCTCGGTATGCGTTCACCCAGCTGCCGCTGCGCAAGCTGAAGTCGGGCTACCTGGATGGAAATGACGCCAGCGGGCGCGCCCAGGCGGCTGCGGGCTACCGCGAGGTCGGCCGCTACCGAAAGGACCATTTCATTGGCGGCAAGTACGTGGATCTGATCCTGACCGAGGTCCTGCGCGAGGATTGGGAGAAGGCGAACCCCGTATAATTCCGCATCTGCCCTAGACCGTAGGCGCCGGTCATCGTGCCGGCTTAATTTCCTACCGAGGCGATAAGAAGTGAAGGACGTTGGATCCTTCCTGCCTCGACATGTGTGGGCAGGGAGGATTTTTTTCTTTTGCCGAAAGCCAGGAGAGAGCAGAAGGTCGAGCAGGTCGAGGTGCTGACCGAGAAGCTGAAGAAAGCCAAGGTGGCGGTGCTCACCGACTACCGCGGGCTCACCGTCAGCCAGATGCAGGAGCTGCGCGGAAAGCTCCGCACCGGGAACGTGGAGTACCGCGTGATCAAGAACACGCTGGCGCGCCGGGCTGCGGACGCCGCCGGCTATAAGGCGCTCGAGTCAGAGCTCAAGGGTCCGATCGCCATCGCCTTTGGCTACGAGGACCTGAGCCTGCCGCCCCGTCTCATCAACGAGTTCGTCCGCACCACTCGCCTGAAGCTCGAGGTGGTGGGCGGCCTCGTGGAAGGTCGAGTCTTCAACCGGGACCAGATCAGGCAGCTGGCGGACCTGCCGTCCCGTGAGGTTCTGCTCGCCCAGCTGTTGGGCACTCTTCAGTCCCCCGTCGGCCAGCTCGTCGGAATCATGCAAACCCCGCTTCAGCAGCTTCTGGGCGTGCTCGAAGCGTACAAGTCCAAATTGGAGGCGGCGTAAAAATGGCAACGAAGCTCACACCCAAGGATTTCGTGGAGGCGCTCAAGGACTGGACGATCCTCGACGTGGTCGAGGCGGTCAAGGCGATCGAGGACGAGTTCGGCATCAAGGCCGCGGCCCCGGTGGCGGTGGCGGTGGCGGCTCCAGCGGGCGGCGGCGCTGACGGCGCCGCGGAAGAGGAGAAGACGGAGTTCACCGTCAACCTGGCGTCGGTCGGCGAGAGCAAGATCAACGTCATCAAGGCCGTCCGCGAGCTGACCCAGCTCGGTCTGAAGGAAGCCAAAGACCTCGTCGACGCCGCGCCGAAGGCCGTACTCGAGAACGTGAGCAAGGCGGACGCGGAGAAGGCCGTCGCGAGGTTGAAGGAAGCCGGGGCGACCGCCGAGATCAAGTAGGCCGTCAGGCGGCTCGGCCGCGCGTCGTCTTCGGCCGCGGCAAGCGGCTCCTCGGTTTGCCTTGGGGCAGCAAGGGCTTCGGCTTCTCGACGCCGCGCCGCGCCGGGGCCCGGCCGGCCGGCTGCTTTGGCGGTTCGAGCGGGACGATCTCGGGGATGGCTCTTGTCGCGTGTTTGCGCGGCGAGAGCCGTACCTCCTGGCCGTGATGCGCGAACGTCAGCGCCCGGCCGCGCATGAGGCTGTAAGTCGCGCGATGCCGCTCGATCCGGACCCGCAGCAGACGGCCCAGGAAGGTCATGCGGAATGAAAGCTCATGGATCCTCGGCGGCAGCCGCGGCGCGAAGCTGAGCAAGTCGCCGTTGTGGCGCATGCCGCCAAGCCCTCCCACCACCGCCAGCCACGCGCCGGCCAGGGAGCCCATGTGCACTCCGTCCCGGACGTTGTGCTCGAGGTCGTCGAGGTCCATCAGCGCAGCCTCGGCCAGGTAGTCGTGCGCGAGCTGCATGTGTCCGACCTCGGCTGCCATCACAGATTGCGTGCAAGATGAGAGCGACGAATCTCGCACCGTGAGGGGTTCGTAGTAGGCGAAGTTGCGGGCCTTCTCGTCCGCGGTGAAGGCGTCGCCGCGCAAGTGCATCGCCAGCACCAGGTCGGCCTGCTTCACCACCTGCTTCCGGTAGAGATCGAAGTAGGGGAAGTGGAGGAAGAGCGGGTATTGGTCGGGGCGGGTATGGCTGAAATCCCAGCGCTCGTGGTCGGTGAACTGGCTCGCCTGCTTGTGCACGCGAAGGTCCTGGTCGAACGAGACGTAGATGTTGTTCGCCGCCTTTCGCCATGACTCGATTTCGGCGCCCGTGACCTTCAGCCGGCGCGCCACTCGTTTCTGGCGGACCGCGGCATCGGCCGCCGCGCGCAGATTTCGCTGCGCCATCAGATTGGTGTAGAGGTTGTTGTCCATCAAAGCGCTGTATTCATCAGGGCCGGTCACCCCGTCGATGCGGAAGCTCCCGCTTCGCTCGTAATGCCCAATCGATCGCCAGAGCCGAGCGGTCTCGATGAGCAGCTCGGCGCCGGCCGTCTGCTCGAAACGCAAATCGCCGGTCGCGCTCACGTACCGCAGCACGGCGTCCGCGATGTCGGCGTTGACGTGAAAGGCGGCGGTGGAGGCCGGCCAGTAGCCGGAGCATTCCTCGCCGCGGATGGTCCGCCACGGAAACGCAGCGCCCGTGAAGCCCAGGTCTCGTGCCCTGGCGCGCGCGAGGTCGAGGATCGAGAAGCGCCAGCGCAGGACGTCGGCCGCCGCGTACGGCGCGGTATAGGTGAGGGCCTGGAGCACGAAGGTCTCTGTGTCCCAGAACGTGTGACCGCTGTAACCGGGCCCGGTGAGTCCCTTTGCGGGGATCGCCCGCTGCTCAGCGCGCGCGGCCGATTGCAGGACGTGGAACAAGGCGAAGCGGATGGCTTGCTGGATCTCCGGGTCGCCTTTGATCTCGACGTCCGCACCCGACCAGTAGTCGGCGAGGTATTTCTCCTGCGCGGCGGCGAGGGTCCTCCAGCCGTGGTTGGTCGCGGTGGTGAGCGCGCCCTCGACCTGCGAACGGAGTGCGGGGGCGGAGCGGAGGCTCGACCAGGCGTAGGCGACAAACTTCACGAGCTTCAAGCGCTGGCCCCGCTTCAAGCTGGCCGTGATGGTGAGCCGCGCATGGTCGGTGCCGCTTTCGATGGCGACCTTCGCGCCGCGGGGACCGCTGACCACGTGGTCCATGCCCGCGGCCAGCCGGAGCTTGCTCTGCTTCGTCGAGTGGATGAGGATCGCGCGCTTGTCGCGGTGCGACGAGAGCTCCGCGGCAAGGGGTGCCTCGACGACGTGGGCTGTCCGTGGATCGCTCGTGTCGATGCCGCCCACCGGCTCGTTGGCGACGAGCTCCGATTGGATGACGATGTCGGCGGGACCGTCGAGAGGCTCGACGGTGTACTCGATCGCAGCGAGAGCGCGGTGCACCAGCGACACCATGCGGGTCGATGTGACTTTGACCTTGCGGTGGGCTGGCGACTCCCATTCGACCGTGCGTCGCAGCACTCCGGCCTTCAGGTCGAGGACACGCTCGTGCGAGATGAGGCTTCCATAACGGCAGTCGAACGGTTCGTCGTCGACTAGGAGCCGGATGATCTTGCCGTTGGTCACGTTGACGATCGTCTGGCCGGCCTCGGGATACCCGTATGCCGTCTCCGCGTATGGGAGCGGCGCCTCCTCGTAGAACGCGTTCAGGTACGAGCCGGCGACGACGTGAGGCTCGCCCTCGTCGAGGTTGGCGCGCCAACCGATGTGGCCGTTGGACAGGGCGAAGATCGACTCGGTCTGGCCGAGGAGCTTCATGTCGAGGCGGGTCTCGCGGACGGTCCAGGGCTCGACCTCGAAGCTGTCGTTGTGGATCAATTGGTTTTCATCAGATCAGCGAGGTCTTTGACCACGATGTCCGCGCCGTGCTGTTTGAGAGCTTCGGCCTGGCCGACGCGGTCGACGCCGATGACGATGCCGAAACCGCCGGCTCGCCCGGCCTCGACGCCGGCGAGGGCGTCTTCAAAAACAGCAGCTGCCTTTGCCTTGACGCTGAGCATGTCGGCCGCTGCGAGGTAGGTGCCGGGGTCGGGCTTCCCTTTCAGCCTCTTTGCTTCCGCGACGTTGCCGTCGACCTGGGCGTCGAAGAGCCCGTCGAGCTTCGCCGCGCGGAGGACCTCGGTGCAATTCTTGCTCGAGGTCACGACGGCGACCTTGAGCCCGGCAGACCTTGCGGCGTGCAGGTATCTCACCGAACCGTCATACACCTCGACGCCTTGGCTGTGGATGAGGCCGAGGAAGATCTGGTCTTTCCGGTTGCCGAGGCCGTAGACGCTCATGGCTTCTGGGGGGTCATCGGGTGCGCCTTCGGGCAGCGCGATGTGCCGGGCTTCCAGAAAGGACCGCACGCCATCATGCCGGGGCTTGCCGTCGACGTAGAGGTCGTAGTCGTCGACATCGTCGAAAGGCTGGAAGGGTTCGCCGGTTTCTGCCGCGCGTTGTTTGAGGAAGGCGTCGAACATGGTCTTCCAGGCTTTGGCGTGGACTTTGGCGGTTTTTGTGAGGACGCCGTCGAGGTCGAAGAGGCACGCCGCCATACCTGGCGGCAGGCCGAGCCTGGTCTCCATGCCTAGAGAACGTTCCGCGCGTATGGGTGCGCGCCCGAACGTTTTCTAAGCGTGAGCAAGAGGACGTCTACACGGTGGTACATCGGCGCCTGGATCGTGTGGGCGCTCTCCTGGGCGTTCGCCATTGTCACAGGCCACACGACCTTGTACCGCTACGGCATCTTCGTCCAGGGATCGTCCCCGGTCGGCGGGGTGGCGGTCCTTTTGATCGGACTCATGGCGCTGGTGATGCTTGTCGTATGGATAGGCGCTCTGATCCGGCTCGGGCAGCAGCACAGCTGGGGCTGGTTTGCTGTGCTGCTCCTGCTTCATCTGATCGGGCTCGGGATCATCGGTATGGTGCTCTACGCGCTGGCGGGACGAGATGACGTGGTCGTCTACCGGCCGACGGTGACCTGACTAGCGCGCCCGGGTCGCGGCCCCGAGGTGCTGAAAGACCAGGTCGATGCCGCGGTCGAGCTCGGACTCGGTCACGCACCAGTGCGGTGACAGGCGGATGCGGCCGGGTCGGGAGTCGACGATTACCCCGTCTTTGTGCAGCTGTCGTTCGACGTCCTCGGGGTGCGCGCACTCGAGGGTCACGATCCCGCAGCGCTGCTCGCGTGGGCGCGGTGTGAAGGTCTTCACGCCCGCTGCGTCGCAGCGGTCGAGGATCCGGTCGGTAAGGTCCCGGAGTCGCTCCTGGATATGCTCGACCCCGACCTCCAGGATCAGCTCCAGACCGGCCAGTCCGACATAGTGGCACGCCATCGCCCAGGTCCCGGTCTCCAGGCGACGGGCGTCCTCGGCGAAGTCCAGCTCCTCGAGCGTGAAGGAGAACGGGTCCCGGGTGGCGAACCAACCGGTCCCGTGGGGCCGAACGCTGGGGATCAGCTCCGGCCTTACATAAAGGAAGGCGGTGCCCGGTCCGCCCGAGAGCCACTTGAGGCAGCCGCCGACGAACGCGTCGCAGTCCATCGCGTCGACGTCGATCGGGGAGCACCCACAGGTCTGGTAGCCGTCGATCAGGCATAGGGCGCCTTTGGCGTGGGCGGCGTCCGCGATCGCGCGAACATCCTGCAGGTAGCCGGTGGTGTAGAACAGGTGGGTCGTCGCCACCAGGGCGGTCCGGTCGTCGATCCGCTCCGCGAAGGCCTCGGGAGGGATGGTCATCCCGTCGGCGCTCGGCACGAACTCGACCTCGCAGTCGGGCCGCGACAGCCACTGGTGACCGATGGTCGGGAAGTCGAGGGCGCCGATCAGGACCTTGTTCCGGCCGGCAGGCAGCGGCAGGCCGGAGGCGAGCGTGGTAAGGGCCACCGATACCGAGGGCGCGATGGCGGTCGAGCCCTGGGGCGCGTTGAGGAGGCCGCCGACTTTGGTCCGAAGGCGTTCCAGGAGCGGGAGCCAGTCGGAGTACCAGACCGGCGTCCCTTTGCCGTCCCAGTCGTTGGCGTACCGCTCGAGCGCATGCCGGCCCCGGCGGGGAAGGGGGCCGAGGGAGCAGGCGTTCAGGTAGATGTACCGCTCGAGGAGGGGAAACTGGTGGCGGAGGGCCTTCCAGTCGGGCATTCGCTAAAGGTAACTCCCCACCCGAAGCCGCTCACTTTCTGGCGGCGCGTGTGGCGGCGCCAGTGCTATATTGCCCGCACCTCGGTCAGGAGGGGCTCCTCCTGGCCTCGATTTCGCGTCCCCACAAGGGGCCGTGAAGTCGTATACTGGCGTTTCGTGCACGCCCGGCCGCTCACTCTGCCTATTACCTGAGCGCGCCCTTTTTCCTGGAAGGAGTAACGAATTGATCTCAGAGATGAGAGCGCCCTCGCGTCTTTCTTATGGTCGCATTCCCAACCTGGTCGAGCTGAAGGACCTCATCGCGACACAGGTGGAGTCGTTCAACTGGTTCAAGTCGGAGGGCCTCCGAGAGCTCTTCGATGAGATCAACCCGATCACCGACTACACCGGCAAGAACTTCGAGCTCAAGTTTCTCGACTACGAGTTCGGCCAGCCGAAGTTCTCGGTCGAGGAGTGCCGCAACCGCGACATGACCTACGCCGCGCCGCTGCGAATCAAGACCCGCCTGACCATCAAGGAGACGGGGGAGATCAAGGAGTCCGAGGTCTACATGGGCGACTTCGCCATGATGACCCCCGAGGGCACCTTCATCGTCAACGGCACCGAGCGCGTGGTCGTGTCGCAGCTCGTGCGCTCGCCCGGTGTGTACTTCACCGCCGCCGAGGACCCCAACACCGGCCGCAAGCTTTTCGGCGCCAAGCTCATCCCCAACCGCGGCGCGTGGCTGGAGATCGAGACCTCGGCCAAGGACCTGCTGACGGTCAAGATCGACCGCAAGCGGAAGGTCCCCGTGACCGTGCTGCTCAAGGCCCTCGAGCTGCCGCAGCTCAAGGGGACCGAGAACGACCGCGAGGCGCAGAAGCGCGCCCTGCTCGAGATGTTCGGTGACGTGGACAACAACCCCGAGCACCGATACATGGAATCGACCCTCGACAAGGACACGACGATGAAGACCGAGGACGCGCTCCTCGAGCTGTACCGCCGCGTCCGGCCGGGCGATCCCCCGTCCGTGGACAACGCGCGCAACCTGCTGCAGAGCCTCTTCTTCAACCCGCGCCGCTTCGACCTCGGCCGCGTCGGCCGCTACAAGGTCGACAAGCGCCTCGGCCGCGACGAGGAGGACATCCTCGCGCGCGTCCGCCAGCGTGAGCTGCGCATCCTCGAGAAGGGAGACTTCATCGCGTTTCTGCGCAAGCTCATCGAGCTCAACAACGCGCCGCGCGAGAAGCAGATCCCGGACGACATCGACCACCTCGGCAACCGCCGCGTGCGCGCAGTGGGCGAGCTCCTGCAGAACCAGTTCCGGATGGGCCTCATCCGGATGGAACGGATCATCAAGGAGCGGATGACGATCAGCGACCCGCACACGGTCACGTCGGCGTCGCTCATCAACGCACGCCCGGTGGTGGCCGCGATCAAGGAGTTCTTCGGCTCCAGCCAGCTGTCGCAATTCATGGACCAGCACAACCCGCTGTCCGAGCTGACGCACAAGCGGCGCCTGTCGGCGCTTGGCCCCGGCGGCCTTTCCCGCGAGCGGGCCGGCTTCGACGTCCGCGACGTGCACCACAGCCACTACGGACGCATCTGCCCGATCGAGACGCCGGAAGGTCCGAACATCGGGCTGATCGGCAACCTCGCGACGTACGCCAAGGTCAACGAGTTCGGGTTCGTGGAGACGCCGTTCCGCCGCGTCTACAACCGCATGTCGGTCAGCGAGGAGAGCTCAGAGAAGCTCGTCGGACGCACGCTGCGCCGGGCAGCGGTCGACAACAAGGGCAAGGAGGTACTCCCGACCCACCAGACGCTCGACGACAAGGACGTGCAGAAGCTGCTCAAGAGCCACGTCGCCGGAGTGGAGATCGTGCCGTGGGTCTCGACCGAGGTCGAGTACCTCTCCGCGGACGAAGAGGACATGTTCGGCATCGCCCAGGCCAATGCCGCCCTCACACCTGAAAACCATTTCGCGGACGCGCGCGTGCCCGCGCGGGCTCGCGGCGATTTCAAGATCGAGGACGTCGGCAACATTCAGTACATGGACGTGTCGCCGAAGCAGATCGTCTCGGTGGCGACGGCCATGATCCCGTTCCTCGAGCACGATGACGCCGGCCGCGCCCTCATGGGCGCCAACATGCAGCGCCAGGCGGTGCCCCTTCTGGTCACCGACGCGCCGCTGGTGGGCACCGGCGTCGAGTACTACGCCGCCAAGGATTCAGGCGAGATGATCGTCGCCGACGTCGCCGGCACGGTGGTCGACGTCGCGCACCCCAAGGACCTCAGGGCCGTGCACGCGACGCCGGTCTTCGAGATCGTCGTCAAGCCGGACGGGAACGGACCTGAGCGGCACTACCCGCTCCAGAAGTTCGCCCGCTCCAACCAGGGCACGTGCCTCAATCACCGCGCCAAGGTCAAGCCAGGCCAGCACGTCGAGAAGGGCGACATCCTCGCGGACGGACCGGCCATCGAGGACGGCGAGATGGCGCTCGGCCGCAACGTGCTCGTCGCCTTCATGCCGTGGGAGGGATACAACTTCGAGGACGCGATCCTTCTCTCCGAGCGCGTGGTCAAGGAGGATATGTACACCTCGATCCACATCGAGGAGCACGAGTCCGAGGCGCGCGAGACCAAGCTCGGTCCGGAAGAGATCACGCGCGACATCCCCAACGTCGCCGACGACGCGCTGCGCAACCTCGACGAGCGCGGCATCGTCTACATCGGCGCGGAGGTCCAGCAGGGCGACATCCTGGTCGGCAAGATCACGCCCAAGGGCGAGACCGAGCTCTCGGCCGAGGAGCGCCTACTGCGCGCGATCTTCGGTGAGAAGGCGCGCGAGGTCCGTGACTCGAGCTTGCGCGTACCTCACGGCGAGCGCGGCATCGTGGTCGACGTCAAGGTGTTCTCGCGTGAGAACAAGGACGAGCTCGGCCCGGGCATCAACGAGATGGTCCGTGTCTACCTCGCCCAGAAGCGAAAGATCTCGGCCGGCGACAAGATGGCCGGCCGCCACGGCAACAAGGGCGTCGTCGCCAGGATCATGCCCGCGGAGGACATGCCTTACCTGCCGGACGGCACCCCGGTGGACATCGTGCTCAACCCGCTCGGTGTGCCGAGCCGCATGAACCTCGGCCAGGTGCTCGAGACCCATCTCGGGTGGGTGGCTTCGACGCTGGGCATCAAGATCGCGACCCCGGTTTTCGACGGCGCCCCGATGGAGACCATCGTCGCGGAGCTCAAGAAGGCCGGGCTGCCCGAGGACGGCAAGGTCCGGCTGCGGGACGGCCGCACCGGCGAGGAGTTCGACGAGCCGGTGACCGTGGGCATGATCTACATGCTCAAGCTGGCCCACCTGGTCGAGGACAAGATCCACGCACGCTCGACCGGGCCGTACAGCCTGGTCACCCAGCAGCCGCTGGGCGGCAAGGCGCAGTTCGGCGGACAGCGGTTCGGAGAGATGGAGGTCTGGGCGCTCGAAGCCTACGGCGCGGCGCACGTGCTCCAGGAGATCCTGACGGTCAAGTCCGACGACATCGTCGGCCGCGTGAAGGCGTACGAGGCGATCGTCAAGGGCGACAACACGCTCGAAGCCGGCATCCCGGAGTCGTTCCGCGTGCTGGTCAAGGAGCTGGAAGGTCTTGCGCTCGGGGTCGAGATCCTGAGCGAGGACGAGCGCCAGATCGTTTTGTCAGAGGAAGACATTCCCGAGATCCCGCTGGATCTCGGCATCAGCCTCGAGCGCGAAGAGCTCGGGGAGGATTCTGCCGAGTGAAGCGAGGCGGAATCCGGTATTCAAATATGAGGAGTCCTCGCGAAATCGCCAGATTTCGTGAGGTTCAGCTGAGTAGGTAATAGAGGAGAAGAGGGACAACTTGCTGAAGCTCGAAAACTTCGATGCACTAAAGCTCTCGCTGGCTTCGCCGGAGACGATCATGTCGTGGTCGCACGGCGAGGTGACCAAGCCGGAGACCATCAACTACCGGACGCTGCGCCCAGAGCGCGACGGTCTTTTCTGCGAGCGCATCTTCGGCCCGACGCGGGACTGGGAGTGCCACTGCGGAAAGTACAAGCGGTACCGGTATAAGGGCATCATCTGCGACAAATGCGGCGTCGAGGTGACGCGCTCCAAGGTGCGCCGCGAGCGCATGGGGCACATCAAGCTCGCGTCGCCGGTCAGCCATGTCTGGTACTTCAAAGGCATCCCGAGCCGCATGGGCTTGCTGCTCGACATGTCTCCGCGCAACCTCGAGAAGATCCTCTACTTCGCCAACTACATCGTCACCGACGTCCACGAGGAGGCGCGCGCCGACATGCTCGCCGCCCTCACCATGGACAAGGACGAGCGCGCGATCCGGCTGCGCGCCGACATCGACGCCAAGTCCAAGGAGCTGCGCGCCGAGCACGAGGGCAAGACCAAGAAGCTGAAGGGCGAGGTCGATGCCGAGGTGGCAAGGCTCGAGGAAGAGCTCCAGGAGTCGGTCGACAAGCTGACCACGCAGGGCAAGAAGGTCACCGAGACCATCAAGGCCGGCATCGGCACCAAGGCTCGCCGCGACTACTCGGTCGGCCTCGAAGACGACGAAGAGGTCGTGGTCGAGAAGGGCGAGACGTTCGCGCGCGAGATGTCGCGCGCCGTCCTCGGCAAGGTCCAGGAGAAGATCGAGAAGCTCGAGGCCAACACCAAGGCCGCGCAGAAGCGCGCCAAGGACCGACTCGACGCTGACAAGAAGGCGCTCGAGGCCCAGATCGAGGCCGCGACCAAGACGCAGCGCGAAGGCATCCAGGGAGAGCTGGAGGCGCTGCAGCAGGAGATCGAGGCCACCCGCACCGACCTCGAGGCGCTGCACCCCAAGCAGATCCTCACCGACACGCAGTACCGCGATTACTCGGAGCGGTTCGGGCGCGCGTTCCGTGCCGGCATCGGCGCGGAGGCCGTCCGCGACCTGCTTTCGCGCATCGAGCTGCAATCAGAGATGTACCGGCTGCGCGAGGAGTCGAAGTCCTCGAGCGGCCAGCGCAAGCAGAAGGCCATCAAGCGACTGAAGGTGGTCGAAGACTTCCGCAAGTCGAACGCCAGCCCGACGTGGATGGTGCTCGAGGTCCTGCCCGTAATTCCACCCGAGCTGCGCCCGATGGTTCAGCTCGACGGCGGCCGCTTCGCCACGTCCGACCTGAACGACCTCTACCGCCGCGTGATCAACCGCAACAACCGGCTGAAGAGGCTGCTCGAGCTCGGCGCTCCCGAGATCATCGTGCGCAACGAGAAGCGGATGCTCCAGGAGGCGGTCGACGCCCTCATCGACAACGGCCGCCGCGGCCGCGCGATCACCGGCACGGGCAACCGCAAGCTGAAGTCGCTCTCCGACATGCTCAAGGGCAAGCAGGGCCGGTTCCGCCAGAACCTGCTCGGCAAGCGCGTTGACTACTCCGGCCGGTCGGTCATTGTCGTCGGCCCCGAGCTGAAGCTCCACGAGTGCGGTCTCCCCAAGAAGATGGCGCTCGAGCTCTTCAAGCCGTTCGTCATGCGCGAGCTCGTCAACAAGGGCTACACGACCAACATCAAGTCCGCAAAGCGCATGGTGGAGCGCAGCCGCACCGAGGTCTGGGACGTCCTCGACGAGGTCATCCGCGACCACCCGGTGCTGCTCAACCGCGCCCCGACCCTGCACCGCCTGGGGATCCAGGCGTTCATGCCGGTGCTCGTGGAAGGTTCGGCGATCCAGATCCACCCGCTCGTCTGCGCCGCGTTCAACGCGGACTTCGACGGCGACCAGATGGCCGTGCACGTGCCGCTGTTCAGCGGTGCTATCGCCGAGGCCAAGAACCTGATGATGTCCTCACAGAACATCCTGTCCGCGGCGGACGGCCACCCGGTGGTGGCGCCGACGCAGGACGTCGTCCTGGGCTGCTACTGGCTGACCGCCACCCGCGGCGAGATGCCCGCCGGCGACGAGGCCGTGCGCAAGCTCCGGGCCTACACCTCGGAGAGCGAAGTACTGCTCGCGCTCGAGATGAAGGTCGTCAAGCTCCAGGACTGGATCAGAGTCCGCAACGGCGGACAGCTCATCGTCACGACGCCGGGGCGCGTGGTCTTCAACCAGCCTTTGCCCGTCGGCAAGGAACCGGTCGAGGCGACGATGACCCCGCTCGCGTTCCAGAACGCTCACTTCGACCGCAAGGCGCTGCGCACGCTGGTGGCCGAGCTGTACCGCCTGTACGGCAGCGACACCACGGCGATCGTCGTCAACGACATCAAGCGGCTCGGATTCCGGTACGCGACACAGGCCGGGATCACGGTCTCCGCGATGGACATTCCGCACCCCGAGTCGAAGTGGCAGATCATCCACGCCACCGAGAAGGAAGTTGCCGAGGTCGAGCGCATGTACCGGCGCGGCGTCATGACCGAGGACGAGCGCTACCGCAAGGTCATCGAGCTGTGGCAGCGCGCTTATGAGCAGGTGGGAAATGCCACCGAGCTCGCGTTCGACAAGTTCAGCCCGATCTGGATGATGATGGGCTCGGGCGCCCGCGGCAACATCCAGCAGATCCGCCAGCTCGCGGGCATGCGCGGCCTGATGGCCGACCCCACAGGCCGGATCATCGACCTGCCGATCATGGCCAACTTCACCGAGGGCCTGACCGTGCTCGAGTACTTCATCTCGACGCACGGCACGCGCAAGGGACTGGCCGACACCGCCCTCCGCACCGCGGACTCCGGTTACCTGACGCGCCGTCTCGTCGACGTCGCCCAGGACGTGATCGTGCGCGTGGAGGACTGCGGTACCACCAACGGAATCTGGGTCCGCGACATCACCCCCGAGCGGGCGAAGAACGAACCCATCTACGAGAAGATCGCCGGCCGTGTCGTCTCTGAGGACATCACGGTCGACGGCAAGGTGCTGGTTGCGGCCGGCACCTCGATCACCGACGAGAACGCACGCAAGATCATCGCCGCCGGCGTCCCGGTCAAGATGCGTTCCGTGCTCGTGTGCGAGGCCCGCGAGGGCGTCTGCCGCACGTGCTACGGGCGCAACCTGGCCACCGGCAAGGTCGTCGAGATCGGGGAGGCGGTGGGCGTCATCGCGGCCCAGTCGATCGGCGAGCCGGGCACCCAGCTGACCATGCGCACGTTCCACACAGGCGGTGTCGCCGGCGTGGACATCACGCAGGGCCTGCCTCGCGTGGAGGAGCTGTTCGAGGCTCGCATCCCCAAGGGCAAGGCCATCATCTCCGAGATCGACGGCGAGCTCGAGATCATCCGCCAGGAGGGCACGCGCAAGGTGCGCGTGATCTCTCGGGAGGAGTTCGAGGTCTCCTATCCGGTCGACCCCAAGATGACCCCGATCGTCAAGAGCAAGGACGACGTCATGGAAGGCCAGGAGCTCGCACGTGACGCCAAGGGCAACGCGGTTCGCACCCGGCACGCCGGGAAGGTGACGGTGTCGACCAAGGAGGTCACCGTCCGCACGCTCGACGAAGAGCTCCGCGAGTATGCGATTCCCCACCAGGTCCGCATCCGCCCCGAGCTCGACCGTCGCGACGGGCAGAAGGTGTTCATCAAGGCCGGCCAGCAGATCACGGAGGGATCCATCTCACCTCAGGAGCTGCTCCACATCCTGGGTAAGGAGGCGGTGCAGACCTTCCTGGTCGACGAGGTCCAGAAGGTCTACCGCAGCCAGGGCGTGGACATCAACGACAAGCACATCGAGGTCATCGTCCGCCAGATGATGCGGAAGGTCCGCGTCGACTCTGCCGGCGACACCGGCCTGCTGCCGGGCGAGATCGTCTCGCAGTGGGAGTACGAGGAGGGCAACGCCAAGGCGCTGGCGGAGGGCGGCGAGCCCGCCACCGCGCAGACCGTGCTGCTCGGCCTCATCAAAGCCGCGCTGAACACCACCTCGTGGCTTTCGGCGGCGTCCTTCCAGGAGACCACCCGCGTGCTCACCGAGGCCGCGATCAGCGGCAAGGTGGACCGCCTGCGTGGGCTCAAGGAGAACGTGATCATCGGCAAGCTCATCCCGGCGGGTACCGGGCTCGACTACTACAAGAAGCAGCGGGAGCAGGCGGCCCGGATCCTCGAAGAGGAGCCGATCGACCTGGAGACGCTTTCGGTGTAAATATGAGAGGGAACCTGTCGGTTCCCTCTCATCGCCGCGCTACGCGCGGCTGCTCTCTTTCCCGCTGTTCGGATTAGCTGAATATTTCCTCCCTGCAGCGCGAGCGGCCGAAGTGAACGCGGGTTAGACGGCCTGGCGAAGCCAGGCCTACAAGCCCTCCCTTTTTATTCAGACATGAAAAAAGGAGGCTAACCCTGGCGGGCGCCCCCTTGTGCACGTACGGCTGACTGTAGCTGAAATCGCCCCGATTGTCGATCTATAGATATGGCCGGTCACCGTGGGATGATTGCCATGTGATCCCAAGCTCCAGGCTGCTGCGCGCCATGGCGATCGCACTGGTGGTTTCGGCGGTTGTGACAGCCTGCAACACCCCGCCGCTAACGCAGGGGCCCAGGCTCGCCAAGGACCAGACCCTTCACGTTCAGCTCGATGATCAGCCCGCGACGCTGGATCCCGGGCAGACGCAGTACCCGTACGAGACCGCAGTCTTGCGCGCCATCGACGAGCCGCTTCTCAAGCCCGGCGCCGATCTCAATGGCGTCGTCGGAGCCGCCGCGCAGAGCTATGACATGCCGATCGGCGGCACCACCTACGTGTTCCATCTACGCAAGAACGCTCAGTACTCTGACGGCGTGCCTGTGAAAGCACAGGACTTCGTTTACGCGTGGCAGCGCCTGATCGACCCCCGGCTCGCCGCGCCCAGCGCAACGTTCTTCGCCAACGCCATCCTGAACGGCGAGCGGGTTTCCCTCCTCGATCCGCAGCGAGACGCTGCGCGGATCGACGCCGCGCTGGCGACGCTGGGATTGAAGGCGGTGGACGATTTCACATTCCAGGTCACGCTTGCACGACCGGATCCGGCGTTCGTATGGGTAGCAGCTTTGCCCGCGGGCGCGCCGATCAGGCAGGACGTAGTCAAGAAATTCGCGGACAAGTGGGCCGCGTCGCCTGACTCGCTGGTCACGAACGGTCCCTTCCACGTCACCGAGATGGTCGCCAATGATCACATCGCCGTGGCTCCCAACACGCACTACTGGGGCGCGAAGCCAAAGCTGACCACGATCACGTTCCTGGTCGTCAACGATGGGGCGGTCGCGCTCACGAAGTACAAGAACGGCGAGCTGGACGTGGTCGACGTCCAGCCTGCGCACGCGACGAACGTCGCCACCGACGCGCAGCTCAAACAGCAGCTGGTGAAAACGCCGGCGCTGACCGTGTTCTGGATTGTGTTTCGTGTCAACCAGGCGCCGCTCAACAACCCGAAGGTGCGCCAGGCCATCGCAGCCGCGATCGATCGCGATGCATTCGTGACCCAGGTTTTTCAGGGACAGGGAATGCCGGCCGAGACATTCATCCCCAAAGGGATGCGTGGCTATGCCCCCGAGCTCGGGTCGGTGCAGAAGTTCGACATCGCGCAGGCGCGCACACTGCTGGCCGCGTCGGGCGTGACCGCCAAGCAGCTGTCGGGCGTGAGGTTCTCATACGACCAGTCATCCGACTTCGGAAAAGCCACCGCCAAGTTCGTGGCGGACCAGCTGAAAACCAACCTGGGTGTGGACGTGACGCTCGAGCCGCTCGATGGCAGCACGCTGAGCGGGCGCCTTGATGTGGGCGGCTTTCAGATCGCGGGACCGCTGGGCTGGACCGCCGACTTTGCGGACCCGTCAGATTGGTTCGGCCTCTTCCTGACCACCAGCTCCAACAACTTCGCGCTGTACCAGAACCCCTCGTACGACAACTTCGTGCGGGTGGCAGGGTCGGACACGCAGGCCGACCGCCGGGCCCAGGAGTACAAGCAAGCTCAGAAGCTGCTGGTCAACGACGTTCCGGCCGCCTTCCTGGCGCAATCCGTGAACTGGTACCTCGTGCGCCCCTATGTGCTCGGCGCCACCACGAGCCCCCTTGACGAGTGGCCGGGGGCCCTTGACCCGACACAGATTTACATCGGTGCACACTGATTGAGCGAACAAGTGTTCACGCCGCGATCAGCTATCTGACTTGACACTCAATAGGGGCTGACAACAGAATTCGCTTGTAGCCGAAGGGGCTGTGAGTAAGACCTGCTGTCGGCGCACTCTCGCCCCGGAATTCCCGGGAAGAAGGCGGCAGGGATCAGTCTGAGAGGTAAGACGCGTATGCACTTAGGAATTCGCCTACGAGCGATCGCGCTCGCGTCCGTGGGGTTGTTCATCGTCGCCGCGTGTGGCGGCGGAAACCCAACGTCCAACGTCAAGGAGGGTGGCACGATGACCTACTCCCTCGACGCGGACGCCCAGACTCTGAACCCGTTCGAAGTGGGCGACGTGTCCTCGGCGCGAGCAATCCAGTTCATGTTCCCGAACCTGTACCAGGCCGATAAGAACCTGAACATCGTTCCCGACCTGGCAGACGGGATGCCAACCGTGTCGTCCGACCTGAAGACATGGACCGTCAAGATCAGGAAAGACGCCAAGTGGAGCGACGGCAGCGCCATCACCGCCACCGACGTGGTCAAGACGGTTCAGATCCAGGCCAATCCCAATCTGGACACCGACGCCTCGTTCGACTGGAGCCCGCTGACCGACCCGGCGACCGGGGTCACCGCGAAGGATGACCACACCGTCGTCTTCACACTGACATCGCCCTTTGCTCCGTTCCTCGCCGTCAACCTGGCCACCTCGATCGCGCCGGCCGCGGTTTACGGCAGCGTCGACGTGACCAAGATGCGCACCTTCGAGCAGGACCACCCGACCGTTACCGGTGGTCCGTTCCTCTTCGACAAGCGCATCGCCGGCCAGGAGATCGACCTCAAGCAGAACCCCAACTACTACGGCGGCAAGCCGCACATCGCGAACATCGTCGAAAAGATCATCACCAACACCACCGCGGCGGCCCAGGCCGTCATCAACGGTGACGTCAACTGGGACCCCGAGATCAACGGCGCGGCCATTGACACCGTCACGGCGGCGACCGGGATCAACAGCTACGTCTACGCCGACCTCGCGTACTACGACATCCGCTTCAACGACCGGGCCAAGTGGGTCAACGGGTCGAAGGACACGCTGTTCGGGGATGTCAACGTGCGCCGGGCATTCGCTTATGCCCTCGACAAGAACTCGATCGTGAAGGCGGCCACGAGCGGTCACGGCACCCCGATGTGGGGCGACATCGTGCCGGCGTCGGCCTACTACGACGACAGCGCGGTCGTCAAGTACACGCAGGACATAGCCAAGGCCAAGGGCCTGATGGACGCCGCGGGCTGGACCGTCGGCTCTGACGGCATCCGGGTCAAGAACGGCAAGAAGTTCTCAGGCAAGTTCTTCGTGCGCGCCGACAAGCCCCAGCGGGTGAAGGCTGTGGAGATCATGTCCGAGCAGCTCCGCACCAACCTGGGCATGGACCTTCAGCCGACTCCGACCGACTTCAAGGTCTTCTACAAGCCGATCCAGGCGGGCAACTTCGACCTGGCGTTCGCCGGGTGGGGCCTCGCCCTCGACCCCGACGACTACACGATCTTCAGCTCAGACCAGATCCGGCCCGAGAAGCTTGCCAGTGGCAGCAACTGGACGGGCTTCGTCAACTCCGACCTGGACGCGGCCATCGCCGCACAGCGGACCGACCTGAAGCCGACCTCAGCGGCCACTTTCGCCGCTCGCAAGGCCGACTTTGCCAAGATCGAGCACATTCTTGGTGATAACGTTGTTGTCTACTTCATGTGGGCCGACAACGTCGGCCAGGCATTCAACGGCGTCGCCGGAGTGCAGCCCGGTAACAACAACAGTCTCAACTACGCTGACCAGGGTCGTAACACGCAGATCTTCTCTGCGTGGAGCCTGACCAAGTAAGAGTCTTTGGGAGGCGGCCGCTGCCGCCTCCCACCCTACTGTGCGTTGATCTCAATGTGTGGAGTGTGTGGAGCGGTAGGATGAGCCGGTGACGTTTTACGTCATAAGACGCGTCTTGATCGGCGTGATGCTGCTGTTCTTCATGTCGTTCGCCTTTTTCGGTCTGACGCGTCTCACCCCGGGTCCGCCCTTCAGCACCGGCGAGAACCCGCGGGCGCACCAGGAGCTCATCGACAAGCGGATGAACGCGCTAGGGCTGAACAAGCCGTGGTACGCCCAGTACCCCGCCTACCTGAATGCCCTGGTGCACGGCAACCTCGGTGACTCATACGTCTACAACCAGCCCGTCACCAAACTCCTCACCCAGCGCGTTCCCAACTCGGTCCTCCTGCTCGGCACAGCCCTGATTTTGTCCCTGCTCATCGCCATCCCCCTGGGCATCTTCGCCGCCACCCGCCAGTACTCCAAGCTCGACATGACGACGTCGGTGGTGAGCTACGTGGGGATATCTGTGCCCAGTTTCGTCCTGGGCATCTTCCTGCTGTTCGCAGGCGGCATCTGGCTGCGGCATCTCACCGGAGGGGATTTCTACTTCCCTCTCTTCGGGATGCACAAGGGTTCGACGAGTGGCGTGGACGACCTCGTCTGGCACATGGTCCTGCCGGTGACCTCGCTGGCGGTCCTCAGCGTCGCCGGGTTCAGCCGGTTCATGCGCGCCAGCATGCTGGAGGTCCTGCACCAGGACTACGTACGGACGGCCAAGGCGAAGGGACTTGCGACTCGCAGCGTCAACTACAAGCACGCGCTTCGCAACGCCATCCTGCCCATCATCACGCTGGTGGCTCTGCAGACTCCGCAGTTCGTGAGCGGCGCCATCATCACGGAAGGAATCTTCAGCTGGCCCGGAATGGGCCTGCTGGCGTTTCAGGCCGCGGTCGACCGCGACTACCCCGTGATCCTCGGGGTCGTCATGCTGGTCGCCGTCTTGACCGTCACGTTCAATCTCCTCGCGGACATTGCGTACGCGGTGGTGGATCCGCGGATTCGGTACTGAGGAGAAGATGGCCGACCAACCACTGAAGAGAATCGCAAGCGCGGGGGGTTCACTGCTCGGCGCCGCCGGCGTCGCCCAGGCGATGGCGGCCGAGGAGGCGCTGCGCCACGAAGGGGCGGCCGAAGACCTCGTCGTCGCCGAGGTCGCCGAACCAAGTGAGATCGGTTTCTGGAAGCTGGCGGTCATCCGGTTCCTGCATCACCGCACCGCGACCGTGAGCATGGGGATTCTTCTCTTCATCATCCTGACGGCGATGATCATGCCCACGTTCCAGGGCGACCTCTACCGGCTCCAGGACTACACGCATCCATACGGTTCGCCATTCGAGTTCCATTCCCGGACCATCGGGTTGGCCGGCGCCACCTTCAGCATCCCGTGGACCGACCACCTGCTCGGCACCGATGCGCTCGGTCGAGACGAGATGGCTCGGCTGGTCCGGGGCGCGCGCGTATCGCTGACGGTGGGACTGCTGGCGATGCTCGGCTACATCATCATCGGCGGGATCCTCGGAGCCCTGGCGGGTTTCTACGGCGGCTGGATCGACAACGCCTTGATGCGATTGACCGACGTGATCATCGCCATGCCGTTCATCCTGGTCGTAGTCGCCGTCACGGCGGCCTTCGGTGGCGTCAGCCTGACGGTGTTGGTTCTCGTCATCGCCGGACTCGGCTGGTTTGAGATAGGGAGGCTCATGCGCGCCCAGTTCCTCGTGTTGAGGGAGTCGGAGTTCGTCCAGGCGGCTCGCGCGCTCGGCGCGTCCGACGTGCGCATCATCTTCCGCCACATCGTTCCCAACTCCCTCGCGCCGATCATCGTGTCGGCCACCCTGGGCGTGAGCGGCATCATCCTGCTGGAGGCCGCGCTCGGCTTCCTCGGCTACAGCGTCCCTCCGCCTGAGCCAAGCTGGGGCAACCTGCTGAGCCAGTACGAAGAGGAGATCCAGCTGGGCAAGCTCTGGCCGCTGGCGTTTCCAGCCATCGCGCTGGTGACCACCGCGCTCTGCATCAACCTGATCGGCGACGGAATCCGGGACGCCTTAGACCCACGACAAAGGTGACCCAGGTCCTCCCTGGAAAACCGGCCGGAGCCGTCAAGGAAGGGACGGTCCTCGAAGTTCGCAACCTCCACGTCCAGTTCCACGTCCACGGCGGGACCGTGAAGGCCGTACGAGGGCTCAACCTGACCATCCCGGCGGGCACCACCGTCGGCCTCGTCGGCGAGTCGGGCTGTGGCAAAAGCGTCAGCGCCCTGACGATCATGCGGTTGCTGGAGCAGAACGCCAAGGTCGCGCGGGGCGAGGTCAAGTTCCGCGGCAAGAACCTCCTGGCCCTCTCCGAGCCGGCCATGCAGCAGGTGCGCGGGAACGACATCTCGATGATCTTCCAGGAGCCGATGACGGCGCTGAACCCGGTCTTCAGCGTCGGCGACCAGATCGCGGAGTCGATCCAGACCCATGAGCTCGCGGGCGCCGCCGACGCTCACAAGCGGGCCGTCGAGCTGCTCCGAATGGTGGGCATCGCCGATGCCAAGCGCCTGGCCAAGGAATACCCGCACGAGCTTTCAGGCGGGATGCGGCAGAGGGTCATGATCGCGATGGCGCTCGCCTGCGACCCGGACCTTCTGATCGCCGACGAGCCCACCACCGCGCTCGACGTCACGATCCAGGCCCAGATCCTGGAGCTGATGCGCGACCTGAAGAAGCGGACCGGCGCCGCGAT
>VBGM01000116.1:4388-11346 GCA_005880855.1 Chloroflexota bacterium | reverse complement strand
GATCTCGAAGGTCACCTTCTCGCCACCGCGGAGGCTGTCGAAGTCGCCTTCGGTGCCACTCCTGTGGAAGAAGAATTCCTTACCGTCTTCGGCTGCGATAAAGCCAAAGCCACGGTCCGCGACCAGCTTCTTGATGGTGCCTGTAGGCATTTCCATCTCCTAATCTCTCGAACTAAAGGCCTACTCAACTCGGCGGGCCTGTTCGAGAAACGGAGCCTGCGGTGAGCGCCGGCACTGTGCCGGCTAAGGGAGTATACCCGTTTCGGGGCCTGGCCATTCCCTCTCCGCCTGGAGGGAGGTCCCGGTGGCGTCAGCGGCCGTGAGTAGGGACCAGCGTGCTTCGCCGCGCCCGGGACTGGTCGACCTCCGTCAGGTGACGCTTTCGAAGCCGAAGATGCTGCGGGGTCACCTCCAAAAGCTCGTCCTCAGCCAGGAAGTCGAGGGACTGCTCGAGGCTCAGCTTGCTGGCGGGCGTTAGCCGCACCGAGATATCCGAGGTCGAGGACCGGATGTTGGACTGCTTCTTCTCGCGACACACGTTGACGCGGATGTCGCCGGGCCTTTTCTGGATGCCGACGATCATCCCCTCGTACACCGCCTCGCCAGGCTCGATGAAGGCGGTGCCCCGCTCCTGCGCGCCGGCCAGGCCGAACGCCAGCGTCGTGCCTGGCGACGATGCGGTGAGGGCTCCATTGCGCTGCTCCCTGAACTCGCCGGCCCAGGGGCGGTAGCCGATCCCGATCGACCCCATCAGCCCGGTGCCGGCCGTCAGGGTCAAGAAGTTGTTGCGAAAGCCGATCAGGCCGCGGGTGGGGATCAAGTACTCGAGGCGCACGCCACCCCTCGAGTCGTAGCTGATCTCGATCATCTCTCCGCGTCGCTTGCCGAGCGACTCGGTCACCGCGCCCAGGTGCTCTTCGCGGACATCGACGGTGAGCCGCTCCACCGGCTCCATGAGCTGACCGTTCACCTTCTTGACGATGGCCTCCGGCCGGGACACTTCGAACTCATAGCCCTCGCGGCGCATGGTCTCGATGAGCACGGCCAGGTGGAGCTCGCCGCGGCCGCTGACCAGGAAGCGCTCGGCCGCGTCGGTGTCCTCAACGTGCAGGCCGAGGTTGGTGTCGAGCTCCTTGTACAGCCGCGCCCGCAGCTGCCGGGTGGTGGAGAACTTGCCCTCACGACCCGTGAACGGCGAGGTGTTGACGCCGAATGTCATCCTGACGGTCGGTTCGTCGATCTCGATGCGCGGAAGCGGATCGGGAGACTCGGGATCGGTGAGGGTGTCGCCGATGGCCACCTCCTCGAGCCCGGTGAGAACCACGATGTCGCCGGCGCTCGCGGTCGGCACCGCGATGCGGTCGAGCCCGCGATAGAGAAGGGCCTGCACCACTTTGACGCGCCGGGCCTCGCCGTCGGCGCTGAGCACGGCGACCCAATCTGCCGGCGCAACGCTGCCGCGGGAGATGCGGCCGATGGCCATCGGTCCGGTGTAGTCGTCGTAGGCCCGGTTCGCGACCAGCATCTGGAAGCCGCCGGGCTCGATGACCGGAGCCGGGATGTGCTCGATGATCGTCTTGAAAAGCGGCTCGAGGTCGGGCGCGAGGTTGTCGGCGTCGACACCGGCACGGCCCTCCTTGGCCACGGCGTAGATCACGGGCGCCTCGAGCTGGTCCGCGTCCTCGGCGAGCTCGAGGAACAGGTCGTGGACCTTGTCGAGGGCAGCCTTCGGGTCGGCGTTCTTTCGATCGACCTTGTTGATGACCACGACGATCCGCAGCCCTACCTCGAACGCCTTGCGGAGCACGAAACGCGTTTGCGGCATCGGACCCTCGGCGGCGTCCACCAGGAGCAGGCAGCCGTCCGCCATGTTCAGCACCCGCTCGACCTCGCCGCCGAAGTCGGCGTGCCCAGGGGTGTCGATGATGTTGATGGTCACGTCGCCGTGGCGCACGGAGGTGTTCTTGGCGAGGATGGTGATCCCCTTCTCGCGCTCGAGGTCGTTCGAATCCATGATCAGCGTGCCGACGTCCTGGTTGTCACGGAAGGTATGGCTCTGCTTCAGCAGGGCGTCGACCAGCGTCGTCTTCCCGTGGTCGACGTGAGCGATGATCGCCACGTTGCGGATGTCATGCCGAAGGTTGGGCAGGGTCATTTGATGGCAGCAGGCACTATACGGATTAAGGCGGCGTAGTCGGCGCGAATACCGTTTAGTGGCTGCTGAAAGAACCTATACCCGAATTCGCTCGGCTCGAAGCGGAGCGCCGATCTCGTTCAGGAATCCGAGCAGCTCTCGGTATGAATCGAGGAACGACGTCTCGTAGTACTCGATTCCCTGCTCCAGGCAGAACTGCCTGATGATCGGCTGCGCCCGCCGCATGTTGAGCCGGGGCATGCCAGGGAACAGGTGGTGCTCGATCTGGTAGTTGAGCGAGCCGTACCAGAGATCTGTGAGCGGGTGACCGCGAACGTTGCGTGCGGTCAGAACCTGGGTCCGCACGAAGTCCATCCGCGTCGCGCTGTCGGTCTGCGGCATGCCCTTGTGATTGGGGGCGAACACGGACGCCATGTAGGCGCCACCGATTCCCTTGTGAATGAGGACGACCATGAGAGCCGACCACGGCCCCAGGAAGTACACCATCGCGGTCAGGTACACGACGGCGTGCACGGCCAGAAGGCCGAACTCCAGCCGGCGATATCGCGAGCTCTCCTTGATCAGGTAGCTCAGCCCCGTGACGTGCATGCTCCACGCGAGGAAGGTCGTCAGCGGGAAGAAGAGGTACGCCTGGTACATGGCGGCAAGCCTGCCCGCGCCGCGGCGCGCCCGAGCCTGCTCGTCCGTATAGGCGATGGCGCCGACCTTGATGTCAGGGTCGAGGTCCACGTCGTTGGGGTTGCCGTGATGGCGGTTGTGTTTCTGTACCCACCAGCCGTAGCTCATACCGAGCAGCAGGTCCGCGGTCACCAGTCCGACGATCGCGTTCTTGCGCCCCGAAACGAACATCTGGCGATGGCCCGAGTCGTGCAGCTGGAAGCCGAGCTGCCCGGAGACGATGGCGAGTCCGACCGCCGCCAGCGCCTGCGCCCAAACCACCCCGACCGTGAACAGCACCACCAGGCAGAAGATCATCAACACCGTGTTGGTTGTGATGCTCAGGACGTAATAGGCCGGACGCTTCTCCAGAAGACCTGCTTCCTGGATGAGGCGCTTGAGTGCAGCGTAATCGCGCTGGTGGTTTTGGTCAGCCTGGCTACCTGAGTCAGATTCCGGCGCCAGCAAAGTTGCCAAAGATCAGTTTCCGCGACGTAGGCTGCGGATGGCCGCGTAACAGAAGCCATAACAATGGCAGCGAATTTCGGGCATGAACCCGGCAATATACGCGATGCCAATGAGGAAGTTGCGGTCGGTCGCCGCCCTCGTCATCCTGCTGGGCATCGCCGGCTATCAGCTGGTGAACCTCTGGCCCCACATCCGTCCGCAGAACGTTTCGGCCAACGAGACCTGGGTGATTACCTCGTTTCACTCGGACGTCACGATCGCGGGTAGCTCGGCGCTCACCGTCGTAGAAGACATCAACGTCGATTTCGGTTCCCTCCAGAAGCACGGCATCTTTCGCACGATCCCGCTTCGATATCGCTATGACGACAGCCACGACCGCTACTACAGGCTCGAGGTGATGTCGGTCACCGACGGCGCCCGGCTGATCACGCATTCCGACTCCATCGACAGCGACAACTACGTGATCAAGATCGGCAACCCGTCCCTCCTCGTGTCCGGCATGAACCGATACGTCATCACGTACACGGTGGCGGGCGCGATGAACTCCTTCTCCGACCACGACGAGCTCTTCTGGAACGTCGACGGAGGGCTCTGGCCGGTATCCAAGCAAAAGGTCACCGCCACGGTGCACGTCCCCTCGAACGCGTTCCAGAAAGCGGCGTGCTACCAGGGCCCGGGCGGATCACGAGAGACGTGTACCTCCGAGCCTGCCGGGTCGGCGATCACCTACGCCGCGACGCGAACTCTTGCCTCCGGCGAGCAGATGTCGATCGTAACGGCGCTGCGCAAGGGTGCTGTCACCGTGCCTCCTCCGATGCTCGAATCGAGGCTCCGGTCGTTCCCCCAGGACGCTTTCGACGTCAATCCACTGACGGTCGTGCTGGCGTTGCTCGTTCTCGCCGCCGGGCTGGCCTTCGTGGTCTGGAACTGGTGGGTGCACGGACGCGACCGCGCCTACCTGACCCAGTACTACCTGACCAACGATCCACGCCAGGGAGCCGAGCCCCTCTTCAGGGACGACCCGGTCGTGGTCGAGTTCGCGCCACCACAGGATCGGCGGCCGGCCGAGCTCGGGCTGATTCTGGATGAGAGGGCAGACCCGAAAGACGTCACCGCCACGATCGTCGACCTGGCCGTGCGCGGCTACCTCACGATCGCCGAGGTTCCCGGCAAGAAGGACTGGGTCCTGACCCAGATGCGCAACTGGGATCCGGCCGAGCTCATGCCGTACGAGAACACGATTCTCGCCGGGCTGTTCGCGGGCCGCCAGCAGGTGACCCTTTCGGATTTGAAAGGAACGTTCATGACCGACCTCAGGACGGCCGAGAGCCAGATGTACCAGGACGCCGTGTTCCGGAAATGGTTTTCGAGCAGCCCCCAGCAATCGCGAGTGGCGTGGGGCTTCCTTGGCGTTGGCGTCCTGCTCGCGGGCGTGGCGGTCGCGTACGTTCTCGGCACGGCGTTCGGCTGGGGCCTGGTCGGCGGCGCCATCGCCCTCATCGGGCTGGCGCTCATCATCTCGTTTCCGTTCATGACGCAGCGGACCGCGACCGGACGCGAGCTGCTGCAGCACACGCTCGGCTTTCGGCTCTACATGACGACCGCTGAGAAATATCGGCAGCAGTTCGCAGCCAAGGCTGAGATCTTCACGCAGCTCCTCCCCTACGCCATCGTGTTCGGCTGCGTGACCATGTGGGCGAAGGCATTCGAAGGCATCGACACCAGCGCCACCAACGCGTGGTACGTCGGCGCCGGCCCCTTCCAGGCCGCCCTTCTCTCGAGCAGCCTCCAGTCCATGAACGCAAACATCTCGAGCGCGATTGCGTTCAGTCCCAGCTCGGGTTCTTCCAGCGGCTTTGGCGGTGGCGGATTCTCCGGCGGTGGTGGCGGCGGCGGCGGCGGCGGAGCCTGGTGAGCCGCAAGCGTTAGCCGCCGTTTCGCCCGCCCTTCACCTGGCCGCGTAAGACTAGATTGGGAGCTGCGGGGCTCCTAAAAAGCAGGCAAGGGGGTAAGCACATGAGTGCAACCAGGTTGGATCGCGTCCGCGGGCTCGCCATTGTGACTGCGGCGACCATGCTCGCATTGACCGGCCTCAGCGTCCGAGGCGGGCCGACGCAAGTACATGCGGCCTCGACCGCCACCTGTCAACTCGGATCGCCGACCGGCGCAATCAAGCATGTGATCGAGATCACTTTCGACAACGTGCACTTCCGCAGGGACGACCCCAACGTTCCCTCGGACATCGAGCAGATGCCGAACCTCTACAACTTCCTGGTCGGCAACGGCACCGTGCTCAACAACAATCACACGCCGCTGATCTCGCACACCGGCACCGACATCCTGACCACGCTGACCGGGGTCTATCCCGATCGCCACGGCCAGCCCTTGAGCAACACCTACATGTTCTATGGCCCGGATGGTGTTCCGCACACGGCCCTGAGCTTTGCCTACTGGACCGACAAGGCCCTGGCGTTCGACGGCACCGCGGAGGGCAAGTACAACATGCTGACGGCCGCCGGTCAGATTCCGCCCGCGCCGTGGGTGCCGTTCACTCGAGCCGGCTGCAACGTCGGCGGCGTCGGCACGGCCAACATCGAGCTGGAGCGCGTCAGCAACGTCGCCACGGTTTACGGCGTGGGCTCACCAGAGGCAACGGAAGCCGCGGACATGAGTGACCTCGGTCAAGCGAAGACGACCGCCGACTTCATCGGCGTTGCGGTCCACTGCGCGCACTCGGCGGCGCTTTGCGCGAGCGCCAACCATGGCCAGCCGGATGTGCTCCCGAACGAGCCGGGAGGTTATGTCGGGTTCAACGGCCTCTTCGGCCACACATATGCAGCGCCTCTGATCAGCTCAACGCAGCCGATGACGGATCTCGACGGCAACGTGATCGCGAACAGCGGCCCCGGCGGCGAGGTCCTGCCCGGCTTCCCGGGTTTCAACGGAACTACGGCCGCGGTTTCCCTTTCGTACGTGGCCGCAATGCAGGAGCACGGCGTGCCGGTCACATATGCATACATCTCGGCCGCGCACGAGAAGGCTGACACCGGCCTCGGCGCGGGCGATCCGACCTACGAGCAGAACCTTCGCAACTACGATCGCGCTTTCGGAACGTTCTTCAACCGTCTCGCGAAGGACGGGATCAACAAGTCGAACACGCTGTTCGTTGTCTCAGCCGACGAGAACGACCACTTCGTCGGAGCGGGCCCGCTCAACCCTGGCTGCAACGGCGTCACCGTTCCGTGCCACTACGACCCCAACAAGACCGGCAATGTCGAGGTCGCACTCGACACCCTGCTCGCCCAGCACGGCATTACCACGCCGTTCGGTTTGAAGGGCGACAGCGCGCCCGACTACTACGTCAATGGCAACCCCGCGCCGAATGACGCGTCGGTTCGAGCGATGGAGCGCGCGGTCGGCGCGCTCGTCGTCACCAACCCGTTGACCGGACGCAGCGAGAACCTCACGCAGTACATGGCGGATCGCGCGGAGCTCAATGCGCTGCACATGGTCACATCCGACCCGTTGCGAACTCCGACCTTCACGCAGTTCGAGCTGCCGGATTACGCAGGGACGCAGGCGCCGCTCGACTGCTCGGACACGGCCACGGTCATGCTCTGCCCCGGCGTCGAGGTCTGGAGTCACGGTGACATCCAGCCGCAGATCACGACCACGTGG
>VBGM01000116.1:0-4372 GCA_005880855.1 Chloroflexota bacterium | reverse complement strand
CAAGACGTGGTCCGATCACACCGACATCCGGCCGACGCTGATGGCGCTGACCGGGCTCCGCGACGACTATCGCCACGACGGCCGCGTCCTCTTCGAGCTCCTCAACACACGTGGCCACGACGGCAGCATCCTCGACCTGGCGGAGGTCTACAAGCAGATCAATGCGCCGGTTGGCGCCTTCGGGATGGCGACCGTGCGTGGCGCCACAACCGCCATCGAGAGCGGGAACGCGTCAGACGATTCCCGATATTCGAACTTCGACGCGAAGCTGACCAGCCTGACCAACGATCGCAACGCTCTGGCATTGAAGATCTCGAATCTTCTCGAGGCTGTGGCCTTCGACAAGGCCAACGCGAGCCGTGTACAGGACCTGATCGACCAGGCCCAGGGCATCCTCGCCCGCGCCAACCAGCTGGCCGGGTAAGCGAACGAAGCTGGGGCGCGACCTCCCGTCGCGCCCCATGCTTATCCCATGCCGAAGCTTCGAGTCCACAACCTCTCGATCTCTATCGACGGTTATGTCGCCGGTCCCAGCCAGGATGTCGACAACCCCCTGGGAGTCGGTGGACCAATGCTGCATGAGTGGGTCTTCAAGACACGCATCGGGCTTCGAATGCTCGGCGAACAGGGAGGCGATGTAGGCATCGACAATGGTTTCCTGGCCAATGCTGATGACGGCATCGGCGCCACGATCATGGGCCGCAACATGTTCGGCCCTATCAGAGGCCCTTGGGCCGGCGCCGGCTGGAAGGGGAGGTGGGGCGACGACCCGCCGTACCACCACCAGGTGTTCGTGCTCACGCATCATCCCCACGACCCGATCTCGATGCAGGGCGGGACCACGTTCAACTTCGTCACCGATGGCATCGAGTCCGCCCTGGAGCGCGCGTTCGAGGCGGCCGACGGGATGGACGTGAGGCTGGACGGCAAAGCGTCCACGATCCAGCAGTACCTGCATGCCGGGCTCGTCGACGAGATGGGCCTCGCTATCGTTCCGATCTTTTTGGGAAGCGGAGAGCGACTGTTCGACCACCTCGATGGCGGCCCTGTGGGCTACGAATGCGTCGAGCTGGTCGGCTCACCCTCGGTCGTGCATGCCCGCTTCCAACTGGTGCCGAGAGGGAGATTCGAACTCCCACGCCCTTGCGGACATCGGTTTTTGAGACCGACGCGTCTGCCATTCCGCCACCTCGGCGCGGCCCTATTCCCCCATTTTGGGGAGGCTCGACCATATCATTCGCCGGTGCGACTCACTGCAGCCGCCGGGCTGTGCCTGATCCTGGCCGCCGCGTGCGCCCAGGTCGGCCCGACTGGAAACCCGGCCGCCAATCAGGCCACCACACCGTCCGCCGGCTCGGCCGCCTCGGGGCCGCGGTTCTCGCAGCCACCGGTCACGCCGCCGACCGCCCCCGGCACCAACCTGCCCGCGTTCGCCTGCGCCGACTTGGGCGGTGGCAAGACCGGGGTGGCCAACGTCAACTCGGTGCGCGTCTCCTCGCAGACTGACTACGACCGCTTCGTCCTTCAATTCGACGGTCCCGTGCCGACCTACACCGTGAAACGGCAGGCGAAACCCACGTTCCAGCAAGGCGCCAGCGGCCAGACCATCACCCTCGGCGGGACCGCCGGCGTGCTGGTGCGAGTCCACTCCGCGACCGAGGCGAACACCTACACGGGGCCTACCGACCTCTCTCATTCCGAGTACCGGGTGTTGAAGGAAGCGCGCCTGACCGAGGACTTCGAGGGCTACGTCTCATGGGGGCTCGGACTCGGACAGCCGGTGTGCCTGCGAACCTTCACGCTCACCAACCCATATCGGTTGGTCGTCGATTTCCTCACCCCGGCCAGCTAGAGTCCGCGACCAGTGGCCATCCAGCCGCCACCCTCAGCACCGGTCGTGCCCGGGTCGACGCCAATACCGCCGGCCAAGAGGAGCGGCTGCGCCGGCTGCGGAATGGGATGCCTGGGCTGCATTGGCATGCTCGTAGTCGTCCTTTTGCTGCTGGTCGGCGGTGGCTGGTACTTCTTCGTGGTACAGGCTCAAGCCGGCGTGCCTGCCCCGGCGGCGCTGGTCGTTTTCAACGCACCGGTCGATGTCGGCAAGAACGACTCTGGCTATCGCACCGCCGTCCCGGGCGAGGCGCTCAGCGCCGGCAGCTCGGTTCGTACCGGGCACGCCGGCCGGGCGGCGATCCAGTTTCCGGACGGTTCCTTCATTCGGATGTCCTCTGACACCGCGCTCACGGTGACCAGCGCCCAGCTGAACAAAGACGGCACCCTGCAGTCGGCGGGCGTGGCGCAGAAGATCGGGCGGACGCTCAGCAACGTCCAGCACCTGATCAGCGGATCCAGCTTCCACGTCGGCGGCCATTCGGTGAGCGCTGAGGTGCGCGGCACCCAGTTCGAGGTGCTCGTTCGGGCCAACGGCACCAACCTGATCAAGGTGTTCGACGGGACGGTCAAGGTCGCTGGCTCCACCACGCTCACACTTGCGGCCGGGCAGGAGGTGGATGCCGACGCCAACGGCAGGCTGTCCGCGCCGCGGGTGATTCAGCCCGATGCGCAGGACCCGTATCCGCTGGCCGCGCAGTGTGCGCGAACAGTCTTGTCGGGCACGACGGCCGGGACCACGCAGACGTCGACCGGAGACAGCATCTCGACCGGACAATCTTCGGAGGTCGACTACAACTCGCCCGGGGGACTGCTCAGCGTGGCGCTTTGCTACCCGGGCAGCTTCATGACCTTGACCATCATCGACCCCAACGGCACGGCCCACTCGTCGCGGCAGAGCTCGCGGCCGGTCCAGGGGACCATCAATGGACCTCCAGGACGGTACCGGGCCATAGTGAAGGCGGAGGACGTTCCAGGTGGCGAGCCGTTCGCCGTCTCGTTTGCCACCAACACGCCATGCGTCGAGGGCAAAATCGACACGGGTGGGGTGGTGCGCCAGACGGTCAGCAACAAGCAGATCACCGACGCGCTGTCCCAATCAGGCGCCACCGGCATCAGCCTCGCGGTTCAGGGCACTTCGCCGAACTCGGCCCGGATCTACTACTCGTCCGACCTCAACGGCACGCCGGTCTCCTGGACGATCGACTTCTATGCCGCCACGCCGAACCTCGGCGTGACCCTCACCCAGCTCACGGTTCGCGGGGTCAACATCACGACGCAGGTGGTGTCGCGCCTGCCCCAGGCGACCGGGCAAACTGGCGTATCGATCGATTTCATCGTGGACCGCGTTTACTCATGCAGCGGCCTGGGTGGGCTGATCATGGTGATCGAGGGTCATCGTTAGCCACCGGTAAGGGCGTGCGGAAGCGTTGGTTCTCTATGTGGGCTCGGTTCCGCGTCCAAGGCGCTATCGTTCCCGGCCATGCCCGCGGTAGCCGCCAGGCCAGCTCCTAGGCGCCGCCGCGGACTCCCGTGGATCCTGGCGCTGGTCGTGTTGGTGGTCCTGGTTGGGGGTGCGGCGATCTGGCTGAACGTCTCCGCGTCGGCCGCCACCAACGCCGTCGCCACGCTCACCGTTTACGTGCCTGTCACGTCGGTTGCCCATGACGGCGCATACTCGCAGGCCAACTCGGGAGCGATGGTGCAGGCGGGCGACGGCGTCAAGACTGACGCCAAGGGTCGCGCTTCCATCCAGCTTCCCGACGGCACGCTGACCAGGTTGGCGAGTGACACCGAGATCACATTGACCAGCGCCCATTTCGCAAAGGACGGCAACCTTCGCGACGTCTCCATCGTGGAAAAAGTCGGCCGCACATTCACCAACGTCCAGCACCTGGTGAGCGGCGCGACCTTCAAGGTCTCGGGCCAGTCGGCGACCGCTACCGTCCGCGGCACCAAGTTCGAGGTGCACATCAAGGCCGACGGCACCATGGTCGTGAAGCTGTTCGTGGGCGAGCTCGACTTCGACGGCAAGAACCACGTCCACCTCATAGCGCCCCAGCAAGCGACGGCCGACCCGCTGGGCAACGTCGGTCCCGCCGGCCCCATCGTCCCAGAGCCTGGCGATCCGTTCGGCACCGAGCTGGCCGCATCCGACGCGACCAGCCAGGGCACGACGCCGGGAACCGAGCAGGATTTCATCGGCCCGCCGCTGCACAACGGCGAGCAGCAGCACTACGCATACAGCTTCGCCGGCGGCGGGCTGGTCAAGGCGGCGCTCGGCTATCCCGGTAGCGCCATGAAGCTGGACGTCAAGGCGCCCGATGGGCAGATCTACAGCAAATTCGGCGCGTCGCCGATCGTCGTGACCATCAACCACGGACCGGCGGGCATCTACACGATCCTGGTCACCGGTGTCAGCGGGCTCGGCGTGAACGGCGAGGCGCCCTTCGTTAGCGTGGCCGCGCTGGAGCCCTGTACC
>VBGM01000115.1 GCA_005880855.1 Chloroflexota bacterium | reverse complement strand
ATCGTCGACTCCAACTGTGATCCCGACCTCATCACCTACGTCATCCCCGGCAATGACGACGCCATCCGCGCCGTCAAGCTCCTCACCGGGAAGATCGCCGACGCATGCCAGGACGGTCGCCAGGAAGCGCAGGCCCGGGGCGAGATTCCGCCCGAGCCCGAGGAGCGCGAGTTCCTCGAGACGCCGAGGTATGAGGAGATCGAGGAATACCTCGAGGACGAGGAGGACTACCTGCCGACCGTGTCGGAGGAGGAGTTCATCGGCGGCCGCACCGGCGACGAGGAGGCCGGCTGATGGCCGGGGTTCCGATGGAGCTCGTCAAGAAGCTCCGCGAGATGTCAGGCGCGGGAATGATGGACTGCAAGAACGCCCTCGAGGAGGCCGAAGGCGACCTCGAGAAGGCGTACACGATCCTGCGCGAGAAGGGAATCGCCAAGGCGTCCAAGCGGGCCGGGCGGTCGACCGGGCAGGGCGTCGTCGAGGCGTACCTGCACCGCACGACCCCCGACTACCCGCCGCAGGTTGGCGTGCTGGTCGAGGTCGACTGCGAGACCGACTTCGTCGCCAAGGGTCAGGAGTTCCGCAAGCTCGCCAAGGAGATCGCGCTGCAGATCGCTGCCACAAGCCCTCGCTGGGTCTCACGCGACGATATCCCCGACGAGGTACTTGTCGAAGAGCGCGCGATCTACCTGCGCAAGGCTGAGCTGGACGGCACCCCGCCGCAGGCCCTCGCCAAGCGTGTGGACGGGCAGGTCGAGAACTTCATCAAGGAGACAGTCCTGCTGGAGCAGCCATACTTTCGGGAGACCAAGCACACGGTCAAGGACCTGATCGCGGAGAACATCTCGAAGCTCCAGGAGAACATCGTGGTGCGCCGGTTCGCCCGGTTCAACGTTCGCGAGGCCGATGGTGAGAGCGCCGATGGCGACCAGGGCGTTCCCGCCTCGGTAGCCGGCCGCAGCTGATGCGCTGATGGGCGATCGAACACCGAAGTACAACCGAATCCTGCTCAAGCTGAGCGGCGAGGCCCTCGGTGGAAAGCGCGACTACGGCATCGACCTCGCGGTTGTGCAAACGATCGCCGGCCAGGTCAAGCGCGTCCACGAGATGGGCGTCCAGATCGCGCTCGTCGTGGGCGGCGGCAACATTTTTCGCGGGCTCGCCGCCAGCGAGAAGGGATTCGACCGCGCGACCGGCGACTACATGGGCATGCTCGCCACGGTCATCAACGCTCTAGCGCTGCAGGATGCGCTCGAGCGCACCGGCATCCCAGCGCGGACCATGACCGCGATCCAGATGCCGCAGGTCGCCGAGCCTTACATCCGCCGCCGCGCGGTTCGCCACCTGGAGAAGGGACGGGTCGTCATCCTTGCCGCCGGCACGGGCAACCCGTACTTCACAACCGACACCACGGCCGCTCTGCGCGCGGTCGAGATCGAGGCCGACGTCATCCTCAAAGCAACCAAGGTCGACGGGGTCTACACCGCAGACCCCAAGCTCGACCCGAAGGCGGTCAAGCTCGAGCATCTCGATTACCTGGAGGTGCTCAACCGTGGCATCGAGGTGATGGACAACACCGCCCTCACCCTGTGCATGGACAACAACGTGCCCATCGTGGTCTTCAACCTCCTCGAGCCCGGCAACATCGAACGTGTCGTCCTCGGTGAGGAGATCGGCACGCTGGTCGGAGCCTTGGGGTGATCGATCCGATCCTGCGTGACGCCGAGTCGAAGATGTCGAAATCGGTCGACCACTTCGGGTCCGAGCTGGCCACCATCAGGACCGGTCGCGCCAACCCGGCCTTGATCGACAAGGTCATGGTCCCTTACTACGGCACCCCGACGCCGCTCAACCAGCTCGCGCAGATCAGCGCGCCCGAGGCCCGGCTTCTGGTGGTGCAGGTCTACGACAAGAGCCAGATCGGCGCGGTCGAGAAGGCCCTCCGCTCGGGAGAGCAAGGGCTGAACCCGGCCAGCGACGGCCAGGTCATCCGGGTCCCGATTCCACCGCTCACCGAAGAGCGACGCAAGGAATACGTGCGGCTGGTGCGCCACAAGGCCGAGGAGGCCAGGGTGGCGATCCGAAACGTTCGCCGGGACGAGCTTCATCGCGTCGATGCCATGCAGAAGCAGGGCGAGCTTCCGGAGGACGACGCGAAGCGGGCGCACGTCCGCCTGCAGAAGCTGACCGAGACTCACGTCGAGCGGGTGGACGGCCTCGCCGCCAGGAAAGAAACCGAGGTCATGGAGGTCTAGGCCCGGGCGCCGCTCCCTCCCGCGTACGCTTTCACCGCTTGGACTCGTCTGTTCCCCGGCACATCGGAATCATCATGGACGGCAACGGCCGCTGGGCGCGCCGCCGCGGGCGCCCGGCCAGCTTCGGCCACCGGGCCGGCGTGCGCGCGATCAAGCGGACGCTCGAAGGCTGCGAGCAGCTGGGCGTGGATGTGTTGTCGGTCTACGCGTTCTCGACTGAGAACTGGACCCGACCGCGCGCCGAGGTGCGCGCTTTGATGCGGCTCTTCCACGAGACCATGCAGCGTGAGATCGACGAGATGCACCGCCGCGGCGTACGCATCGTCGTCAGCGGACGCAGAGATGGACTTTCATCGCGAATGCGCGACCGCATCGAGCAGGCGGTGGCGAGGACGGCCAACAACACCAACGGCGTCCTCAACGTTTGCCTCAACTACGGCGGCCGAGCCGAGCTCGTCGACGCGGTGCGCCGCGTCGTGCACGACCACCTGGCGCCACAGCAGATCGACGAATCCGCGATCGCGCAGCGCCTCTATGTGCCTGACCTTCCCGACCCCGACCTCATCATCCGGACCGCGGGGGAGAGCCGGGTCAGCAACTTCCTGCTCTGGCAGTCGGCCTATGCCGAGATGCTGGTGACCGAAACGCTGTGGCCCGACTTCGACATCGAGGACCTCAAAGCCGCGATCGCCGAATTCAACTCGCGCACACGCCGCTTCGGTGGACGGCCCGAGGTCGAGTCGCCGGCAGCCGGAGCCGCCTCGCGGTGACCACAGGCAACGCCTACCTGGCCGGAATCAAACCCAGCCCGCTGATGGTCCGGATCTTGAGCGCGGCCGTGTTCCTCGGCCTCGTCCTGGTCGGCGTCTACGCCGGCATCTACGGGGTCTACGCGCTCGTCCTCATCCTTGGCGGCCTCGCGTTGTGGGAATTCCTCGGTCTCTCGGAAGGCATGGGTTCTCGCGCGCCGGCGTGGCTGCTGTTCCCTCTGGGCGCCTTCTTCGCCTTCAGCGGCACCGTGCTGAAGGAGATCGACGTCACGCTCGTGCTGGCGCTTGCACTCGTCGGCGGGCTGGCTGGATTCCTGGTCGTGCCCGGCCGGCGCCAGGGTCTGGGCCGGTGGGCGATGGGCCTGGCGGGCGCGCTGTACATCGGCATGCCGTTCAACTTCTACCTGCTGCTGTACACCTCGAAGCCCCATGGCCTCGTATGGACGCTGTTCACGATTCTCGCCGTCATCGCCAACGACGCCGCAGCCCTGCTCGTCGGAAGCCGCATAGGCCGGCACCCATTCTTCGCGACCATCAGCCCGCACAAGACCGTCGAGGGCGCGGTCGCCGGGGTGGTCGCGTCGGTCATCGCGATGCTGATCGGGGCATCGGTGATCATCGGACTGTCACCGGTGCA
Organism: Chloroflexota bacterium; assembly: GCA_005880855.1. GTDB lineage: Bacteria > Chloroflexota > Dormibacteria > Dormibacterales > Dormibacteraceae > UBA10449. The sequence goes on along the minus strand of VBGM01000115.1, from coordinate 4,847 downwards.
CGCCGTCGCAATCGGCGTGCTCGTGGGGGTCAGCGCGCTCGTGGGCGACCTCGTCGAATCGCAGATGAAGCGCATCGCGGAGGTCAAGGACTCATCGCACCTGATTCCCGGCCACGGCGGAGTCCTCGATCGACTCGATTCGATCCTCTTCCCACCGATCCTCGTCTACTTCTATCTATCCATGTTCGGGTTTCTCCACTGGTGACGCGACCCCTCAACATCGCGATCCTCGGCGCCACGGGCTCCATCGGCCAGCAGACGCTGGACGTCATCGATCGCAATCCCGAACGGCTGCGACTGTTCGGGCTCACGGAGGGCCGCCGCTCCGCAAGCCGCCACGCCGAATACGTCATCCAGGGCCAGGCCGGGGAGCCCGACTTCGATTCGCGTGTCATCGCGATGGTCACCGACCCGCGATGCGACATCGTAGTGGTCGCCATCCCAGGAGCGCGGGCGCTGGCTCCGACCATGGCGGCGCTGGAGGCGAAGAAAGAGATCGCGCTGGCGACCAAAGAAGTCCTCGTGATGGCGGGCGCGCTGGTGATGAAGGCTGCCGGCGCCCGCGGCATCCGGCCAGTCGACTCCGAGCACAGCGCCATCTGGCAGTGCCTGTGGGGGGAGCGTCTAGATCGCGTTCGCCGGCTGATCATCACCGCGAGCGGCGGTCCGTTCTGGGCCCACCCCGACCTCGACCTCGACCAGGTGACCGTCGAGCAGGCGCTGAACCATCCCCGCTGGTCGATGGGCCCAAAGGTGACCGTCGACTCCGCGACGCTGATGAACAAGGGACTGGAGCTGATCGAGGCCCACCATCTGTTCGGCGTGCCTCTCGAGGACATCTCGGTGGTCGTCCACCCGCAGAGCGCGGTCCACTCCCTGGTCGAGTTCGTGGACGGCTCGCTGAAGGCCCAGCTCGGGCGCCCCGACATGCGCCTACCGATCGCGATCGCCCTCGGTTATCCCGACCGGCTTGGCGACGCTGTGCCGCCGACCAACCTCGAGGACCTCGGCCCGCTCGAGTTCTACCCGCTCGACGAGGCGCGCTTTCCGGCTGTCCGGCTGGCGCGAAGCGCGGCCCACGCCGGCCGGGGGCGCCCGGCGGTCCTGAACGCGGCCAATGAGGAGGCCGTGAACGCCTTCCTGGCCGGCGAGATCCCGTTCAGCGGCATCATCCGGACCGTCGGGCGGACCCTGGAGGCGTTTCCGGGGGGCGGGGAGGACCTGGAGGCCATCCTCGAGGCCGACCGTTGGTCCCGCGCTTACGTGAAGGAGACCCGGGGCATACTCCGGTAGTCTGAACGCGTGCCGCAGTTGATCAGTGGGCTAGTGAGCATAGCCGCCGTCGCGGGGGCGTTCCTGATCCTGATCGCGCCTCACGAGGGCGGCCACTTCGCCCTCGCGAAGCTGTTCAAGGTGCGCGTGATCGAGTTCTCGATCGGGGCCGGAACGAAGCTGGTGTCCTTTACTCGTGGCGGCACCCTTTACGCGGTCAGGCTCCTGCCCATCCTGGGCTACGTCCGCATGGGCGGCATGGAGGCCGACGATTTCAACGAGCCCAACGGCTTCCACTCCAAATCGGCGCTGCGGAGGATCGCGATCCTGGCCGCCGGACCGGCCGCCAACTTCCTGGTCGCCATCCTGCTCGTCACCGGATACGGCCTGAGCCAGCTCAACGACGACCCGGGCAAGGTAGTACGGGTCATCCCCGGCACTCCGGCTGCGATGACCGGCGTCCATGTCGGGGACCGCATCCGTGCCGTCAACGGCAAGCCTGTCACCGGCCCCGGGTACATCCAGGAGCAGGAGAAGGCCGCGCCCGGCAAGCCCATCGTGCTCACAGGCTTCCACGCCGACGGCAAGCCATTCACCTACATCCTCGCTCCGGTCTGCGATCCGAGCAACACCTGCTATGTGGGCATCGGCGTTGCGGGATTGGTTTCGGTGCAATCCGCCGTCACGAACGGGGTGCAGTTCCCGTTCAACGCGATCGGCGATATCTCCCAGGGCCTCGCCGCCCTCGTGGCCGGTAAGATTCCAGGCGGGCTTTTCGGTCCCCAGGGGCTCACCGGCCCGATCGGCATCGCGGCGATCACGGAGCAGTCCGTGAGCCAGGGCCCGACCAACTACATCCTGCTCGTTGCCATTCTCTCGGTGGCCCTCGGCTTCACCAACCTTCTTCCGGTGCCTGCCCTCGACGGCGGCCGCATCGTCGTGGTCCTCATCGAGGCGGTGCGGCGCCGGCCGTTCGACCGCAAGAGCGAACTCAACTTCCAGCGCTGGGGCCTGGTCGCCCTGCTATGTCTTGCCGCGATCATCAGCTTCCTCGACATCCAGCGCATCGCCACCGGCCAGTTCCTGGGCGGCCACTAGTGGTCGAGAGACGCAAGTCGATACCGGTCAACGTGGGCGGCGTTGTGATCGGCGGCGCCGCGCCCATCGCAGTGCAGACGATGACCAAGACCGACACGCGCGACGTCAAGGCGACGCTGCGCCAGATCCACGAGCTCAAGGAAGCCGGCTGCGAGATCGTTCGCCCGGCGGTGCCGGACCACGAGGCGGCCGAGGCGCTCAAAGAGATCGTCAAGGGCTCGCCGCTCCCGGTGATCGCCGACATCCACTACGACCACACGCTCGCTTTGATGGCGATTCAAGCCGGCGTGCACTGCCTGCGCCTCAACCCGGGCAACATCCCCGACCGCGACAAGGTGATCAAGGTCGTCACGGCCGCAAAGGAGCGCCAGATCCCGTTCCGGATCGGGGTCAACGCCGGTTCGCTGCCGGAAGAGGTGCACAAGAGCCTGCGCGAGCAGCACCAGATCAATCGCGACGACCGCGAGCAGACGGCGGACCGGATGGTCGAGGTGGCGCTCGGCCACTGCAAGATCCTCGAGGACCTCGACTACGGTCCGGGCTTCATCAAGGTGTCGCTGAAGTCCACGGACGTCTGGACCAACATCATGGCCAACCGCAAGTTCGCCGCCGCGCGTGCGTATCCGATCCACCTCGGTGTCACCGAGTCAGGACCGGTCGAGGCGGGCAGCATCCGCAGCGCCGTCGGCATGGGCATCCTTCTCAGCGAAGGCATCGGCGACACCATCCGCGTCTCGCTGGCGACTTCCGATCCACGCGAAGAGGTGCGGGTCGCGCACGAGATCCTGAAGACGCTCGCGTTCCGCAACGAGACCGCAACGCTGGTCGCGTGCCCGACCTGCGGCCGCCTCGAGTACGACATGGTGCCGACCGTCAAGGCTGTAGAGGCTCACATCGCGAGGCTCAAGGTGCCGGTCACCGTCGCGGTGATGGGCTGCGTCGTCAACGGCCCGGCCGAGGCTCGCCACGCCGACATCGGCGTCACCGGCGGCCGCGGGAAGGGAGTGATCTTCAAGAAAGGTAAGCTCTACAAGACCGTGGCCCAAGAAGAGCTGCTTGCCGTGCTCCTGGCTGAGATCGACGCGATCGCCATCGAGCACGCGCCTGCCCCGGCTCCGCTCCCGTCTTAGCCCGCGTCGTTGCGCGGGCAGAGTTCGTGATTCTTCTCATGAATACTTTGGGAGCTGTTAGATGAAAGAGACTGTGGAGGAGCAGCAGGATTTCGTGAAGGACATCACCAAGATGTCCGACGACTTCGACCGCTGGTACACAGACGTCGTCCGCAAGGCCGAGCTGGCCGACTGGTCCGGCGTGCGCGGCATGATGGTCGTCCGCCCGTACGGCTGGGCGATGTGGGAGACGATCACGCGCGCCTTCGACGACATGATCAAAGAGAGCGGGCACGAGAACTGGGCCTTCCCGCTGCTCATTCCACGCTCGTTCCTGATGAAGGAGGCCGAGCACATCGAAGGCTTCGCGCCCGAGGTCGCCTGGGTGACCAGGGCGGGCGCCGGCATGGAGGAGCTCGAGGAGCCACTCGCGGTGCGGCCCACGTCGGAGACCATCGTGGGCTCGCTCATCAAGCGCTACATCCAGAGCCATCGCGACCTACCCAAGCTGACGAACCAGTGGAACAGCGTCGTGCGCTGGGAGATGCGATCGCGTCTCTTCTTGCGCTCGCGCGAGTTCTGGTGGCAAGAGGGCCATACCTTCCACGCCTCGGCGCAGGAGGCGATCGACGAGGTCGCGCTCATCCTGGGCTATTACCGATCCATCGCCGAGGACTGGCTCGCGGTACCTGTGCTCGGGGGTAAGAAGACGGCAGCGGAGACGTTCGCCGGCGCTGTCTACACGTTGACGCTCGAGGGCCTCATGCGCGACGGGCTGGCGCTGCAGATGGGGACGTCGCACTACTTCGGCCAGAATTTCGCGCGCGCCTATGACATCTCGTTCTCCAACACGAGCAACGAGCGCGAGCTCTGCTACTCGACATCGTGGGGCATCAGCACGCGCATGGTCGGCGCGCTCGTGATGGCGCACGGCGATGACTCCGGCCTCATCTTGCCGCCCAAGGTCGCGCCGATCCAGGTCGTCGTGGTGCCCATCTTCAGAGACGACGAGACGCGCCGGAAGGTCGAGGCCTTCATCGAAAGCTGGTCGCGGGGCCTGAAAGCCGCCGGCATCCGCCACCGCGTCGACTGGCGTGACGAGCGGCCCGGTGACAAGTACGCGCACTGGGAGCTCAAGGGAGTGCCGCTGCGGCTAAACGTGGGCGGGCGAGATGTCGACGCCGGCCAGGTCGAGCTGGTCGACAGGCTCTCGCGCGAACGCAGGCCCGTGCCCGTGGCCGGAATCGCCGAGCGCCTGCGCACCGAGCTGGACACGTTTCAAGCCAGGCTCTTCTCACGAGCTCAGCAGTTTCAACGCGAGAACACGTTCGAGCTGTCCACGCTGGCGGAGGTGGTCGCGCATTTCAG
>VBGM01000114.1 GCA_005880855.1 Chloroflexota bacterium | reverse complement strand
CAGACGAGCAGCGACGCAAAGTCGCGGCCGGGGTTAACCCGGCCGCCAATGCCATGTGGGCTTCTATCTACCCAAGACCTGGTGGGTGAGCTTCACCAGTAGCGAGAGTCCGGTTCCATCCAGCAGCCACGCCGCTTCGGCGGCACCGACCAGCAATACCAGCAGCGCGCTCAGTCCGATGCTCCCGCGATGCATCGCCGGCTGCAGCCAGTTCTTCGGCTCCCCACCTCCCGGTGGATGCACGAGTGCATCCTCGAGACGGTCGAGCAGCTCGCCGGCGGTCGCCGGCCGGCGGTTGGGATCGCGGTCCATCGCCTGCTGGAGGACGGATGCGAACTGATGAGAGAGGTCCGGCGCGACGTCTTGCACGGTCGGCGGCGGCTCGTACAGTCGCCTGCTCAACGTCTCGATCCAGCTCTTCGACGAGAAGGGACGGCGGCCGGTCACGGCTTCGAAGATCACCGCCGCCAGCGAGTAGACGTCGGCCCGGCCGTCCACCTCGCGCCCGACCAGGCGCTCCGGCGCGACGTAGTCTGGCGCGACCGGACCGCCGGCGCCCGGACCCGTGTTGAACGAGGCGACGGTGCCCAGCCCGAAGCCGGTCAGCATGGTGCGGCCGTCGCTGGCGAGAAGGATGTTCGCGGGCTTGAGATCGCGATGCACGGTCGCGCGGGAGTGCGCGTAATCGAGAGCGCTCGCGATCGGCCGCAGCAGACCGATGATCCCCAGCGGGTCGTAGCGCACGCCCGAGCCGAGAACTTCGTCGAGCGTCTGGCCGGGAATCATCTCGGTGACGAGATATGGGAGGTCCCCGTCGTACGCGAGCTCGTAGAGGCGCGGGATGGCGGGGTGCTCGAGAGCGACGTAGGAACGGAGCTCGAGCAGGAAGCGGCGGGAGAAGCTGACATCGCGAGCAACCGCCGGCTCGATGGTGCGGAGAGCGACGTGGCGGGGCATGCGTGGATGCTCGGCCTCGTAGATCACGCCGAGGCTGTCGGTCTCGATCTCGCGAACCACGCGATAACCGCCGACCTGGAGACCGTTCTTGCGCTGGTCCGGTTTGGGCCGGGACCCGTTACGGCTCCGGCGCTCGGTTGCCATTCGAAACTTGAACTTTAGCCACTAAGCGGGGCGCGCGCTTTTGGTTGGGTCAACCAAGTTCGCCGTTTGGGCTGGTGTCGGCGAGAGGATTTGAACCTCCACGCCCTTTCGGGCACCGGATCCTAAGTCCGGCGCGTCTGCCGTTCCGCCACGCCGACATCCAGGGAAATTGTCGGGGAGACGACCCGGGGTCAGCGCCGGATGATCAGCGCGTCGCCCTGGCCGCCGCCGCCGCATAGAGTCGCGGCCCCGGTGTGCAGCCCCCGGCGCTTGAGCTCATGAGCCAGGGTCAGGACCAGGCGGGCTCCGCTCGCCCCGATTGGATGGCCGATGGCCACCGCGCCGCCATTCACGTTCACCTTCTCCTCGTCGAGCTCGAGCATCCGGGTCGCGTTGAGGGCCACGGCGGCAAAAGCCTCGTTGATCTCGACCAGGTCGAGGTCGACCGTGGCAAGACCGGCTTTCTGCAGCGCGTTGGCGAGGGCGAGCGCGGGTACGGTGTGCAGCCATGCGTATCGATCCGCGCTCATCCCATGCGCCACGATCTCGGCCAGCGGCTCGGCACCGAGCTTGCGCGCGCGGGCCTCGGACATGACGACCACCGCGGCGGCGCCGTCCGAGATCTGCGCTGCGTTGCCGGCGGTGATCGTGCCGTCCTTCCTGAATGCTGGTGGCAGCTTGGCGAGCGTCTCGGCGGTGGTGCCAGGCCGGATTCCCTCGTCCCGATCGACGACGGTCGCCGTACCCCGGCGCCCGTTCAGCTCGACGGCGACGACCTCGTCAGCCATCGCGCCCGACTCCCACGCCTTGCTCGCGCGGTCGTGGGAGCGTGCGGCCCACACGTCCTGTTCGTCACGTCCGATCTCCAGCTCGCGATTGACGTCGTCCGAGCTCTCCCCCATGTGCTCGCCAAGAAAGGTGGACCAGAGGCCGTCGTGCACCATCGAGTCAACCATCTCGGCGTTGCCCATTCGCGCCCCGAACCGAGCCTTCGGCATGAGGTACGGCGCTTCGGACATCGACTCCATGCCGCCGGCAACCACCACCTCGACCTCACCGGCGCGGATGAGCTGGTCGGCCAGCGCGATGGCGTTGAGGCCGGACAGGCATACCTTGTTTATGGTCAGAGCCGGCACCTCCTGCGGGATACCTGCCTCGATAGCGGCCTGCCGGGCGGTGATCTGGCCGGCGCCGGCCTGGAGCACCTGGCCCATGATCACGTAATCCACGTCCTTGCCTTCGACGCCGGCCCTCTCGAGAGCGGCGCGGATGGCGTGGGCACCCAGGCTCACCGCCGGGACTTCCTTGAATGCACCACCAAACTTGGCAATGGGGGTGCGCGCGCCCGCTAGGATCATGGAGGCCATAGCCGCAGTCTAGGGTCCTCGCGAACTCGAGGCGCGCCGCTGCGCGGGTCCTCTGAGTTCGTGGGGAAAGAGGGAGAAGAAGCGAGAGAGATGAGGAACGCGCTCCTGGTCATTGACATCCAGAACGACTTCGTCGAGGGCGGCTCTCTGCCAATCAACGGCGGCAGGCAGGTGGCGGCCATGGTCTCCAGGCACATCCGCCACTTCAAACAGGAGTACACGTTCGTGGTCGCCACGCGCGATTACCACGAGGATCCTGAAGGGCACTTCTCCGACCACCCGGACTTTGTCAACACGTGGCCGCCCCACTGCGTCATCGGCACGCCTGGCTCGGCGCTCTGTACACCGATCTTCAACCTCGTCCGCGAGAAGCTCATCTCCACGGTCGTCGACAAGGGCAGGCATGCTCCCGCCTACTCCGGCTTCGAGGGCCTGGACCCCCGTGGCCACCCCCTCATCGACGTCCTCAAAGAGGCGCGGGTCGACCACATCGACGTCTGCGGCCTCGCCACCGACTACTGCGTACGCGCCACGGCGCTCGATGCCCGGAAGTACGAGTACCAGGTACGCGTTCTCGTGAACCTCTGTGCTGCGGTCAAGGAAGAGACCGGATTGCAGGCGCTCGAGGAGATGAAGAACGCCGGCTGCCAGATCCAGGCGGCGACTGCTCCCTAGCAGCCGGCGTCCGCGTTTAGGGCTTTAGCGCTTGGTTCGGCTCTTGGCCGGGGTGCCCTCGTACTTGAAGGAGACGTTCAGCCTGACCCGGTAGGTGGCGACCTTGCCGTCCTCGATGGTCACGTCCTGGCGCACGACCTCGGCGACGCGCAGGTCACGCAGCGATTTGGACGCCGTCTCGATTGCGCTCTTGGCGGCCGCCTCCCATGACGTGCTGCTGGTTCCCACCAGCTCGGTGACTCGATAGACGCTGTCGGCCATGGCTGCCTCCTTTATTTGTGAGCTGAGTCAGCCGTCATTGTCGCTCACAACCGCGACCCTTTCGAGCTTGCGCAATTCGGGCAGGGCCTCGGCCAGCTTCCCGGCCAGCGCCTCCGGTTCCGCGCCACGCAGATAGACGACCTGCTCCGTGACGCCGAGCTCCAGCAGCTGTCCGCAAAGGTCGAGCAGCTCGCCGCGATCTTTCCCGTCCCAACCGAACTGCAGCGAGCGCCGAATCTCGGCGGGGTCGCGGCCAACAGCGCCGCAAGCCACTTCGAGCATCGCGGTGAGCTCCCTCACGCGGTCGGGATCGCCCCCAGCGATATTCCAGACATCGGCGTGCCGCGCCACCAGCCGCAGCGTCGTCTCGCCGGACGCGCCGATCCAGATCGGCGGGTAAGGCTTTTGAACCGGTTTGGGGTTGGCGATGGCGTCGCTCAAGTGGTAGTAGCGACCGTCGAAGTTGGTGCGCTCCTCGGTCCACAGCGACTTGATGATGCGAAGCGACTCGCTGAGCCGCCCGACACGATGGTCGAGCCCCTCGATGCCATACATGGTGTGCTCGATCTCCGCCCATGCCGCGCCGATGCCGAACTCGAGCCGGCCGCCAGAGAGGTGGTCGACGGTGACGGCCAGCTTGGCGAGCAGGACGGGGTGGCGGTACGTGTTCCCCGTGACCAGGCAGCCGAGCCGGACGCGTTTGGTCGCCTCGGCCATCGCGGCTTGCAAGGCCCAGCCTTCGTAGATCGGCCGGTCGGGGCCGGCGTCGCCGATCGAAGCCAGGTGATCGAAGTCCCACATGTGATCGAAACCGCCCTCGCCGGCAATGCGCCAGACCGCACGCAGAGCCTCGATCGTCGTGTCCTGGCCGGAGAGCTTGAGACCGAAACGAAGCGGGTGAGTCAGTCGCACGCTAGTCGCCTCCATGAAACTTGGTCGCACGTATCCGGATCGGGATGCGGTAGTCCGCCGAAAAGCTTTCTGGCGTCCAGCCGTTGCCCTTGATTTGGGAGGCGTACTTCTTCACGTATCCCGGTACTTTGTACGCCGGCGGCTGGCGCTTCATGACCTGCGCCGTACCCTCGACTCGGACAACATCACCCCCGTCGGGCGTGGAGTTGAGGTGCAGGGAAACAAGGTTGCTGCGTTCGAGGTTGCGCACCTTCTGGCCCGGAACCGAGTAGATGAGGAAGGTGTCGCCCTCGAAGAGAAACCAGACCGGCACCACCAGCGGCCTGCCATCGGGGTTGGTGGTCGCCAGCCAGATGACGATCTCCCTCTTCAGCCGGGCGGCGACGTGCTTGCCGCGGGCGGTCGTCGTGTCAAGGAGCTTGCGATTGAGCGTCGCCACAATTGGATAAGAATATGGCGATGAGCCAGAAGACAGAGAAGACCGAGAAGACCGAGACCGAGTGGCGGCGCGACCTCACCCCGATGCAGTTTCACGTCCTACGCGAGAAGGGCACCGAGCGGCCTTTCACCGGCGAGTACTGGGACACCAACACGCCTGGCGTCTACCTGTGCGCCGGATGCGGGGCCAAGCTGTTCGAGTCCGACACCAAGTTCGATGCGCATTGTGGCTGGCCCAGCTTCTACGCGCCGGCGGAGGGCGCGCTCATCGAGGAGCACGTCGACAAGAGCCTGTTCATGAGTCGCACCGAGGTCACGTGCGCGCGCTGCGGCGGCCACCTGGGTCACGTCTTCGACGACGGCCCCGATCCCACCGGCCTTCGCTACTGCATCAACTCGGCGTCGATCGCTCTCGAGCCAAAGTAGAAAGTAGCTTCCGAACGATCGGGCTCGGCTCTGCCGGCTGCCACGCCTTGTAAGCGTCGCGCAGCGGCACCGGCCATTCGATGTCGAAGTCGATGCGAGTCCCGAATGCGCTCGCCCCGGCGAGGACCCTCAACGCCAACCCGAGGACCTGACGGTGCATGTCTTTGTCGCCGGGCATGCCGAATGCATGCCCATACGGAAACTCGATGCCGACGATGCGCGGCGCTCTTCGCTCCTCGGCGACCGCCGGCATCATCGTGACGACCACCGTGGGGATTCCCGCCGCTTCTATCCATCGTGCCAGCACGGGCACGTTCGAGCAGCAGTCGGGTCAAGCCGGCGCGAGGATGATCCCATCCGCCTGCTGGCCGCGCAGCCAGTCGACTAGCTGCGGAGCGGTCTTTTGGCGCCAGTCCTCCAGGCTCCGGTCCTGGTAGCCCATCACCGAAAGATGCTCGGCCGTTGCGCTTCCCACCATGTGTTCTGATACGAGCTCGTCCAGCGTGCGCATCGGCAGCGCCACCTCGGGGTCGGAGCGGATGTCGTCGTGGCTGATATGGAGGTGCGCTACCTCCAGGTCCGCCGCCTGCACGTTCGATGGGATCGATCGCCATGAGGGATCGCCCCATTCCGGCTCGCGCTGCTCCCGCTCGACGTCAAAAGAAGCCTGTGAAGCCTTGACATAGATCCCGGCTGAGGTGAGCAGGGCAATCCGCGACGCGGCCAGCCGCTTCTCGAACTGGGCCCACACCGGAGCGTCTTCGCCGGGCAATGGTCCGCGACCTTCGTACATGGGCCGGAAGCTGCGAGGCAGGAATCGATAGCTGTCGACGATCACCGATCTGCGCCCACCAGGATGCCAGTCACGACGGGCATCACGCCTCCGCCTACCTCGATCCGGGTCGGGACTTCCTTGTCCCCTCCATATGCGAGGCGGATGTGGATGAAGCTCTGGCGGCCCATCTTCGTCCCCTGCTCGCTCGTGATCACAACGTTCGCCGCCCACGGGATCAGCCCGTATCGGACTGCGAATGCCCCGAGCGGTCCGCTCCCCGATCCGGTGGCGGGGTCCTCGTCGATTCCGAACACGCCGGGCGCGAACATCCGGCTGTACAGACGGTCTCGGCCTGTGGCTGTGAACAGAAACACGGGAAGGGCCTCCCGCCCGCCGAACGCGCTTGTGAGCCGGGCCTTCTCCGAGATGGCGGCGTCAACAGCTCGCGCATCCTTGAGGGCGACGTAGAGGAATTCGTTGCCCGTGCTCGCGACCTGCAGCGGGGCATTGGGCACGAGGTCCGACTCCTGCAGACCAATGCCCTCGGCGATCCGGGCACGATCGGGAATCACATCGCCATACGTCAGCGGCGGGTGTGTCATCCAGAAGGTGAGGCCGTTCGCTCCGCGTTCGCCGCGCACCGCGACAGGTCCGACGCCTTCCTCGAGCGTGAACTCGAGATCTCCGTTCGCGACCAGGCCCTGCGTCGCCAGCACCCAAGCAGTGCCGACCGTCGGGTGGCCGGCGAACGGCAGCTCCTTGCCGGGCGTGAAGATTCGCACGCGCGCCGCGGAGTCCGGACGCGACGGCGCCAACACGAAGGTCGTCTCCGAGAAGTTCATCTCGCGGGCGATGCGCTGCATGACGTCATCGGCGATGTCGCCGGCGTCGAGCACAACCGCAAGCTGGTTGCCGGCAAGCGCTTTGTCGGTGAAGACGTCGACGATGTGGATCGGGTAGCTCATGTTCTCCTCCAACCTGAGTTCGGCCTACTCCCTTTCATGAGGCCAGCGCTG
>VBGM01000113.1 GCA_005880855.1 Chloroflexota bacterium | reverse complement strand
CGCCCGCCAGTACGGACCACCAGGCGGCCGACCCGAGCAGGACGCCGGCGACAAGCAGCGCCGCCCGCAGGTAGCCGCTGCCGGCGCCGGTGCCCAGCGTCGCCGCCAGCGCTGCAAACGAGAGGATGGTCGCGGGGTTGGTGATGGTCAGCCCGAGCGTGGAAAGATACGCCCAGACCAGACGGTTGCCGTTGGTAACCGGCGTTTCGAGGTTCTTCGGTCTTTCCA
>VBGM01000149.1 GCA_005880855.1 Chloroflexota bacterium | reverse complement strand
TCCACGCTGGCGGAGGTGGTCGCGCATTTCAGGGAGCGCGCCGGATTCGTCTGGGCGCCATGGTGTGGCGACGCCGAGTGCGAAGCGAAGATCAAGGCCGAGGCCGGCGGCGTGACCATTCGGACCATCGACCCGGACGAGAAGCCATCGAGCAACTGCCTGGCCTGCGGCAAGCCCGCGAAGTATCGCGTCGCGCTCGCGAAAGCCTACTAACCCCGCTCCGGAATTCCGCACGTCTGGCGCCAAGCGGGTGCTTGCCGGCATCTCATTACGCACTTTTGGGGCCAACAGTGCGTATCGCCCAACCTTGCTTGCCTAGCTTGTCGGGTTCTCGAACGCCCCGATGGTCGGCGCATCTCGATAGAGCGATTCCTGGGGGATGAGATTCAGCTTGCCGTTGTGGGCGGCGTCGAGCACGGCTTCGGCAACGTCCGGATGGAAGTGGGTGCCGGCTCCTTCCCGCACCTGCTCGATGGCGACGTCAAGCGACATACCTTTTCGATACGGCCGGTCGGAGGTCATCGCATCGATCGCGTCGGCGGCGCTGACGATCCACGCGAACATCGGCAGGTCGTCTCCCTTCTTGCGGTCGGGATAGCCCTTGCCGTCGTAGCGCTCGTGGTGTGAGCGCACGATCACGAGCTCGTCGGTGAGCATCTTCAAGCCGCTGAGGATGTTGAAGCCGACTGTCGTGTGCTCGCGCATCTTGGCGAACTCTTCGTTGGTGAGCTTGCCGGCCTTCTGCAGCACGGAGTCGGGAACGCCGACCTTGCCGATGTCGTGGAGCCGGCAGCCCCGCTCGAGCCGGACCCACGCACTCTGGTCTTTGGGCGAGTACATCATCTGCCGCGCGATCATCAGCGCGTACTGCGTCACGCGCACCGAATGGCCGGCGGTGTAGCGATCTTTCGCGTCTACCGTGTTGGCGAGCGCTTCCAGCGAAGCGAGGATGACCTCTTCGCGGTCCTTGAACAGCCGGGCATTGTCGATTGCCACCGCCGCCTGCGCGGCGAGCTCGGTCACGAGATTGCGGTGATCGGGCGTGAAGGCATGCCCCGCCTGGTAGTTCGCGAGGAAGAGCACCCCGTTTGGCTTGCCGCGCAGCGTGATTGGCACGCACAGCACCGCACGCGGTCTGAGCGGGCTGTCCTTCTCGGCGACGGAAGGCGACAGCGCTTCCATGTATGAGTTTCCCGACGCCATGACATCCCTGCAGATGTCGCCGCCGAATCCGAGCGCGAGCTTCTCTGCCGTGGACGAGTCCGTGCCGAACCCGCCCTTCAGAATCAGCGTGCCCGATTCGTCCAGGGCAAGGCAGCCGATCTGCGCCGACGACGCCTTGGCCGCGCCGGCCAGCACCTGCTGGAGCACCTCGTTGAGGTCGAGGGTCGAGGTCGCCGCCTGCAAAGCCTCCTGCAGGTTCTTCAGCTCCCAGATGCTGCGCTGGTTGTTGTCGTACAGCTCGGCGTTCCGGACGGCGACCACGCCCTGGTTGCCAAGGGTGGCCAGCACCCGCTGGTCATCCGTCGTCCATTCGCGCTTCTTGACGTCGAACACCGACAGCGTGCCCCACAGGCGCCCGTCCTCCAGCATCGGCGTGCAGATTGCGGCCTGTAGTCCGTAGGCGACGAGGCCAGGAGGATAGGACAACTCTGGATTCGCGGCCAGATCAGGGACGGCGGTTGCGCGGAGGCTGAGCATCGTGGCGCCGACAAGGCCCTGCCCGTTGTGAAAGTCCATCCCATCGACTTCGCTGGGAAACCCCAACGATGAGATCACGGTCTGACGGTCGTCCGGTGTACTCCGCGTAAGCAGCGCCGCGGCGCACACGGTCACTCTAACTGCCGCCTCCAGGGTCTTCTGTTCCAGGACGTTCGACCCCTCTGTGACCGTGGTCAAAGCCTGCGACACCTCGCCGAGAGCGTCGAGCGCTGTGTCGAGCCTCGACGCCTGGCCGGTGACGACCTGAAGGATGCGGGAGTTTTCCACGGCCACTCCCGCCATCGACCCGAGATCATCGAGCGACGCGATGTCCTGCTGGCTGAAACCGGATGTCCCGCGGCGGCCAAGGCACAGCGCGCCGATCACCCCCGTCTTGCCGCGAATGGGGGTCAGCGCCTCGTTGACCGTCCCGCCAAGAGTTTCGGGATGCAGGCCGCTGTAGATCCCTTCGTCTTCAGTGACCAGGTTGCGAAGCATCGTCTCGCCCGCGAGGACACGGGTTAGGGGGCCGTCGATCGGCTCGGGCGCGGCTGATCCGTCCAGGACGACATACGTGCCATCGGGTTGGAAGAGAAGCGCCCGGCCGACGTCGTAGCGGATGATCTCGCCGCCGTGTCCCAGGACCAGCTCCAGGACCTCGTTCATCGTCTTGCCGGAGGCTTCTTTGATCAGCTCGTTCATCAGCGAATAGCGGGCCGACTCGAAATGCGTGAGCTGCACCAGCTGTGCGCTCGCGAGCTGCGTTCCCGCACGGACCGCCAGCATGGTGGCGAGGCGGCGGTCGTCGTCGCTGAAGCCCCCCAACTTCCTGCCCAGGACGACAAAGCCCCCCACGTGGTCGCCGATCGGCATCGGCACCGCCATGAGGCCGGCGAGGTGGAAGTCGTCGGGCACAAAGGTGATCAGCTCGGTGAGCTCGGTTTCGTCGCCGGCAATGAATATCCGGCCTGAGTCGATCGCGGTTAGCAGAGGGCCGCCGTTGCCGTGCGGCCGAGGCACGGCCTGCGGTCGAAGGCGGTCGACGCCGACTCCAGGCGGCTGCGGCACGAAACGCCGGCCGTCCGCAGAGGAGAGATAGCAGCAGGCCACGTCCGCTCCAGACTCCCGTGCGATCGTCGAGGTGAATGTCGCGATGTCACCGAAGCGCGCTCCGTCGAGCTCAGAGGTCGCGGCCAGGAAGACGCGGTGTTTTTGCTCCAGCTGGGCCTTCTTGCCGGCGATATCGGTGGCCTGGCCCCTCATGACGCTGGTGAAGCTGCGGTAGGCGATGCCGCCCATGACGCCGCCGACGCCAAGCATGGCGAGGCCGGCGAGCTGCATCAAGACGTCCCCCTGCACGCCCGTGACCTGGTCGATCACCAGGCTGAGGACGATCGACGCCGCGGCGAGGGGGACCGCCACCCGCCAACTGGCATAGATCAAGCCCGCTGCCAGTGCCAGGGCGCCCGCGACGCCGGCGAGCGCCGCCTCGGAGCCGGCGCGGCCGCCTTCGTTGAGAGCTGACCCGGCGAAGATCAGGACGGCAGCGGTTACCGACCATCCGAGCCGAATCGCGAACGGTCCACGTCCTGAAGTCAAGCTGAACCCACCTGGCGTGGGTAAGTCTAGGAAGTTGATCGCGGAGTTCATCCCAAACTCCGCGCTCCGCACGCCTCCTAAACTCTGCTCAGTGTCCCGTCCCCGAGGCTCCTTGCATCTTCGCGGCCTAGGCGGCCGGGCGCCTGCTCACCCCACGGAATCTTGCGATTCCGCGGGGACCCCGAGGGAGGCGCTGAAGCCGGCGTCGGGGGGCCCGGCGCCGTGCATCCTCCCGCGACTTCGTCGCGGGGACCCCACAGGTGTGCGCTCCTCCTGGCGCCACCCCCTCCTTGGCTCCGGCCGCCGATGCCGCGAATCTGCGGCGGATCCCCGGGGCGGGACACTGCAGTGACCGTTTCCGAGCTGCTCCGGATCGCCGACCATCTCGAGCCCAAGGACCGTGAGCTGGTCCGCAAGGCGTACGACCGCGCCGCGGTGGCTCACCGGGGCCAGCGCCGGCTGTCGGGCGAGGACTATGTCAACCACCCGCTCGAAGTGGCCGCGATCCTCGCGGACCTGCAGCTCGACGCGCAGACGCTCGCCGCCGCCCTACTTCACGACACAGTGGAGGACACCGCGCTCACAGCCGACGAGGTCGAGGCTGAATTCGGGCCGGAGGTCGCCCGCCTGGTCGAGGGCGTGACCAAGCTGGGTCGCATCTCAATACGCACCGACCAGCAGCAGCAGGCCGAGAACATTCGCAAGATGATGGTGGCGATGGCGGAAGACCTCCGGGTCGTCCTCATCAAGCTGGCCGACCGGCTCCACAACATGCGCACGCTCGATCCCTTGCCCGAGATCAAGCGCCGCAAGATCTCCCGCGAGACCCTCGACATATACGCCCCGCTGGCGCATCGCCTCGGCATCGGGCAGCTCAAGTGGGAGCTCGAGGACCTGGCCTTCCGCAACCTGGAGCCGGAGGCATACGAAGACGTCGTCAAGCGCATCGCGCGCAAGCGCCACGAGCGCGAGACCCTGGTCTCGGACCTGCGCGAGATCCTCGCTCGTGAGCTCGATAACGTCGGGATCAAGGCCGAGATCACCGGCCGCCCCAAGCACATCTACTCGGTATGGCAGAAGATGACCCGCGAGCAGAAGGACTTCTCCGAGATCTACGACCTGTCTGCCATCCGCGTCCAGGTGGACTCGGTGCGCGATTGCTACGGCGTGCTCGGCGTCGTCCATTCCCTCTGGAAGCCCGTGCCGGGCCGCTTCAAGGATTACATCGCAATGCCGAAGTCCAACGGCTACCAGTCGTTGCACACGACGGTGATCACGCACACCGGTGAGCCGATCGAGATCCAGATCCGCACTCACGAGATGCATCGAGTGGCCGAGTTCGGCGTCGCCGCACACTGGACTTATAAGGAAGGGGGCAAGGACGCCAGCTTCGACCAGAAGCTGTCATGGCTCCGAAGCCTGCTCGAGTGGCAGAACGAGATCGGCGACTCCGAATCGTTCCTCGACACCGTCAAGGTCGACCTGTTCCAGGACGAGGTCTATGTGTTCACGCCCAAGGGCGATGTGCTCAACCTGCCCTCGGACTCGACCCCGGTCGACTTCGCCTACCGCATCCACACCGAGGTCGGTCACCGCTGCATCGGCGCCAAGGTCAACGGCCGCATGGTCCCGCTCGACTACGAATTGCAGAACGGCGAGATCGTGGAGATCCTGACGTCGAAGGGACCGCACGGACCCAGTCGCGACTGGCTCAACTTCGTCAAGAGCGCGTCGGCCAAAGAGCGAATCCGCAAGTGGTTCAAGAGCCAGCGCCGCGAGGAGAACGTAGCCAAGGGTCGCGACCTCCTCGACAAGGAGCTCCATCGCATGCACCGGGTGAGCCTCGTCGACCTCGCCGAACCCAAGTTGCAGGAGATCGCCGGCATCCACCGCTACAACGCCGTCGACGATTTCCTGGCCGCCATCGGTTATGGCGACCTGTCGCCGCACTCGGTGGTCATGCGGATGTCGTTGAGCACCGAGGGCGCCGGCGGAGACCTGCGCGCCATCCCGCTGATTCCCAACGTGCAGCCAACTCCGCGAGTGCTCGTTCGCGGCGAGAAGGGAATCCTGACCAAGATCGCGCCCTGCTGTCAGCCGGTGCCCGGTGACGCCATCGTCGGCTACACGACTCGGGGCCGGGGTGTGACGGTGCATCGTGCGGACTGCGTCAACGCCATCAACGCCCAGGACCAGGCACGCGTGGTGCCGGTCGACTGGGACTCCGATGCCACGCACATCTACCCGGTGGCGATCAAGATCGAAGCATGGGACCGCCAGGGGCTGCTGCGGGACATCGCCACGGTTGTGGCTGAGAACCGAGTCAACATGTCGGCGCTCGAGGTTCACGTGTACGACGACAAGACGGCGGTGGTATCGGCGACGGTCGAGATCGACTCGCTGGCACAGTTGTCGCGCCTGATGGAGAAGCTGGAGGGGGTGAAGGACGTGCACACTGTCGCGCGCGAAGCGTCGTGAAGGGTTCTCACTCGATCGATATCGCGGCTGCGCCGGAGGTGGTGTGGGGTGAGCTCGTCGCTCCTGGGCCGCGGCACTGGTACTTCAATCTTTTGCCCGAGGGGGATTTCACGCCCGGCGGGCACATCCGCTGGCTGGGCTCGCGCGGCGACCTCGCCGAGGAATCCGACGTCATCGACATGGATTCGCCTCGCCGGCTCGCGCTGCGCACGAGGTTCCTGTTCGCACCTTCTTTCGCCGCCGCGCCGCCGCACGAGATGACCTGGGAGGTGTCTCGGATCGAGGCCGGCTCGCGGGTCCAGATGTCGTGGGTGGCGGAAGATCCCGTCCATCCCCTGATGGAGTCCCAGGGTTTCGCTCTGCTCGAGGGTCTCCGTCTGGCCACAGACCCGGTGGCGCGCGCTGAACTCGAGCGCCTGCCGGAGATCGGCGACGTGGAGATCGTCGAGGTGACACCAGACCGCCTATCGACATACCAGCATTTCTTCGACGACATCGCCTTCCGCGACTTCCCTGCCTGGCAGGACTGCTACTGCATGGAGACTCATCTAGCGGAGAGCGAAGAAGAGGCCGGGGTGCGCACCGCTGCGGAAAACCGCCGCGACATGTCAGAGGGCATCGAGCAGCGCAAGGTCACAGCGTTGCTGGCGATGGCCGGCGGCGAGCCCGTGGGCTGGTGCAACTACGGCGAGACGACCCATCTCGCCGGCGTCATGCGCCGCTTCAACCTCGATGCCGCATCCCAGGAGGGAGTCGGGTCAGTCGCTTGCTTCGTGATCGCTTCACCGTATCGAGGACATGGCGTTGCTTCGCAGCTCCTGGATGCCGCGATCGACCGGCTCCGCGAGCGAGGGGTTCGACAGGTCGAGGCCTACCCCCCGCGCAGGGGCGACGATACTCCGCAGGGCAACTACCGCGGGCCGATGGAGATGTACCTGCGCGCGGGCTTCGAGCCATATCGCGAGCTCGAGCGCAACGTCGTCATGCGCAAGAAGCTCTGAACGTCCTCGTCACCGCCACCGCGGACCGCCAGTTCGGCACCAACTCCTACCTGGTCGAGGACCAGGAGACCCACGACGCCGTGATCATCGACGCCAACCTCGAGCCGCATGCGGTGATCGAGCTGGCCGGCACGCACCACGTCAACATGAAGGCCGTCATCCTGACCCACACGGACGTCGACCACATCGCCGGCCTCCCGGAGCTGATCGACGTCCTGGGTCCCTTTGATGTCGCGGTGCACGACGCCGAGAAGGACGTCGTGATGAAGGGCAAGCAGCTGCGACGTCAGTTCAAATTCAACATTCCGATCGTCGAGACCACAGTCCCACTGGTCGACAGCGTGCCGTTCCGGGCGGGATCGCTCGAGTTCGACGTGCTTCACACGCCGGGCCACAGCCCGGGCGGCGTCTCGCTCAAGATCGGTGATGTCGTGTTCACCGGCGATGCGCTCTTCGCCGGCTCCATCGGCCGTTCGGACTTCGAAAACTCCGACGGAGCTGCGCTCCTGGAGGGGATTAAGAACAAACTCCTGACGCTCCCTGACGACATCGTCGTCTACAGCGGGCACGGTCCGGCTACGACCATCGGGCAGGAGCGGCGGACGAACCCCTTTCTGAGCTAGTGCTTTGAGGTGATGGTAAGGACCACCAGCAGGGCCGGCCCGAGGATGATCAGCCACAACGTCGGAAAAACGCAGCCGACCGTCGGGAGGAGAATCTTCAACGAGGCGCGCGCGGCCTCGACGCGAATCTTCAAGCGCCGTTTCACCCGCATCTGAGCGGCATGCGCGGCGATGGTGCGCGCGATGGGAACGCCGGTGCGCTCGGCATGGAGGATGGAGCGGATGAGCCCGGTGAAATCCTCGATGCCGGTGGCATCGGCCATCTCCTCCAGCGCGTCGGCACGTGGCCGTCCCAGCTCTATTTCCCGTAGGGCGCGCGCTACCAGCAGCGTGAGCGGACCTTCCTGGTGGCGGACGAGCTGCTCAGCGGCACGGTCCAGTCCCAGGCCCGCTTCCATGCTGATCGCGATCACGTCGAGGGCGTTGGGAAGCGCCGCTTCGATCTCGGCGCGCCGCTCCCGCACGAGCTGGTCGAGCCATAGCACCGGCAGGTAGAAACCAACGGCGACACCGACCAAAAGAAAAATCACGAGGGCGAATGGCGAACCGATCAAGACACCCAGGGCAGTGCCGATGGTGCCCAGGGCGGCGGCGGAAGCAATGCGGAGGGTCTGCACGCCGGCGGGGTCGAGCCCGAAAGGGTTGCCGGCGAAATCGAGGTTGTGCTGAAAGTTCGCGGCCTGGGCGGCCGGCGTCAGGCGCGTGATCTGCCGGATCAGCCAGCGGCGCAATGGGGCGGTCAGCCGTTCGCCCAGCGGCTTCTCGAGCTCCAGCGCGATCGCGCTCTGGCCGAGGCCGAGCTCCTGCCTGGCGAGACGCTGCCGGGCGAGCGTGGACGCATCGCCGGCTTGGGAGCTCCTGGCCCCGGACACGATGAGCCACGCGCCGATCGCGGCGGCGATGCCAACGAAGACCGGCAGCGCGTTCATGTGATCGCCGTGATGCGCCTGATGATGATGTTGCCGAGCACCAGCAGGCCGGCTGCCAGTGCCAGGATCACCCATCCAAGCGGATTGACGAACATCGGGCGGAAGTAATCGGGCACGACGAAGAAAAGGAACGCGCCCGCCACGACCGGCAGCAGGGTGATGATCAGGCTCGAGGCTCTGGACTGAGCTGTCGCGGCCAGGATCTCCTCCCTCATCTCCGCGCGCTGCCGCATCGTGTCGGCGAGCGTGGTGAGAATGGCGGGCAGGTCGCCGCCGACCGCGTGCTGGATCGTGATCACCATCACCATCAGCCGGAGGTCGGAGCTGCCCATGCGCTTCACCATGTTGCTGAGCGCACTCTCCACGGAGGCGCCGAGCTCGACCTCGCGCTGCGCCAGCCGAAACTCCTCCGAGACCGGCGGGCCCGCATTCTCCGTCACGGCCCCGAGGGACTGCGCCACCGACTGGCCGGCCTTCATCGAGTTGGCGATGAGCTCCATCGCGCGCGGGAGGCCGGCCTCGAACATCCGGAGCCGGTGGCCCCTGCGGTTGCGAAGGTAGATGACTGGCAGCACGTAGCCGACGACGGCGAGGACGGGCACCGCAAGGTTGACGCCGAAACGCGTGTAGCCCACCAGGGCCAGGACGAGCGCCGAGCCCAGCTGCAGGATGCGGAACTCATAAGGGCGCAGCTGAAGGTCGGCGCTCGCCAGGTCGGCGGCCAGCGCATTGGGGCTTTGCGCGGCGATCCAGACGGGGGCGCCGGTGGGCTCGAACCGCCGCCGCAGCTGCTCACGAACGTCCGCCAGAGTGCGGTAAGTGACGCGAGCGGAAGGGCCGCCGGTCTCGGCCTCGGTGATCGCGCGGTCGCGGGCGACGATCCCGTACACGACCAGCACGACCCCGATGGCGGCCGCAATGGAGATCAGGACGATCGTCAAGCCCACGGTTAGACCCTGACCGGAACGACCACTACGGCGTCGTGAACTTCCATTTCTTGTCTACCTCGCGCGGTCCGACGCCACCCGCTGCCGTGAGGCTTGGGCAGGAGGGGTCGGGCTGGTTCGGCGTTTGTTCGTAGTCCCGGAACGACTCCAGGGTGTACTTGAGGACCGCGTTGTTGAGGAACCAGAACATGTACTCGGAGTCGCATGCGGTCATGAGCACAGTGAGGCTGCTGGTGATCTGAGACGCTCCGCTCGACGTGCTGGCCGGGCCCACCCTGATCACATCCAGGTTTCGGAACACTGTTCTGACCACGGGCGAGCCGGGGTTGATCCCGAAGATGTTGGTGTTGACCGTCGCGAGCACCGCGATGCGGTCCCCCAGCTGAACGTACCCACCCACACCGACCTGTTCCGAGGTGGGGATCGTGACCGCGACGAATCCTGATGGGATGGGGAGGTAGGTTACGTCGCTGCTGCTCAGCAGGTCAGGCGACTGGGCGATGAGGTTGGCTGTGACCGGGGCGCCGGCGGGGATGTCCACGCGTGCGCCCTTGCCGGCGACAGAGTTGATGTCTGTGAACGCCTGTGGCGGGACGGGGTTGACGACGCTCATCGTCAGGTCCGAGGCCTGGATCTTCGTGCGTGCGTTGATTGAGGTCTTGGCCACGACGACCTTGGTGCCGGTGGGGTTGTTCGAGAAGAGGAGGGGTAGGCTGGCGACCCCGGCAGCTGTCGCGAAAGCGAGCACGGCAAGCACGGTGCCGACCACGATGTAGGTCCTGCCGCGCCGCGGGCGGCCGATCTCAGCGGCCATTGGAAACCTCTGGTAGGGCGTTAAGTAGGCGTTTCACGGTGCACATGATGCGCGATGTGCACCGAATTTCAGGAGTCCCTAAGAAGTCGGAGGACTCGAGGCGGGCAAATTCTGTGAATGCCAGGTGGCGGACCTAGGCCGGATTTATTCCGGCCGGCCCCAGGCATGCCACCTTCCGAAGCGCCACCCCAGCGTGGCTGAGGAGCAGGGGTTGGTCCGCGGAGGGGACGTTAGTCCCCACCGCGAATCCTCACTCGACTAGAACGGCTTCGACCAGGGCGGTGCTGATTCCGGCGTCGCTCCCAACGGCTGTCGCGGCGCCCGCGCCAGCGGACATCGTCAGGGTGCCGCATGACACCGAACCCGCGATCATGCTGGTTCCATTGACGCTGTCCGTGCACGCTCCCGGCCAGTAGACCGACCCCAGCAGCCAGGCGTGCGCGGCGCTGCCTGTGATCGCGATTGTCCCCGTGTTGGAGGGGAGCGCCCAGATCAGAAGGTTCGAGCACGCCCGGTCCCCGGCAGTACACCACGAGGCGCCGCCGAGGCAGCTCGCGGCATCGGCTGCCGCCGGCGCGGCCGAGCAGGGGGCGGCGAGCCAGGTCAGGTTGTTGGGCGAGTCGGCCCCAGCGTTGGGCGGGCAGGGCGAGAGAGAGCAGGGGGCCGACCCGAACTGGCAGGACCCCGCGCAGCTCGCTCCGCCACCAGCAGCGCAGGTGCCCGACGAGAACCCGGCCTGGTTGACGAACTCCATCGTCACGTCGCGGGCCAGCAGCGTGCCCCCTCCCAGACAGACCCCTCCTCCGCCGGCGAACCCGGACCCGTTGAAGTAGTAGAAACCCGGATCAAAAACCGCGCCAGAGGATGACGAGGCCGCCTTGAACGATGCCATCACCAGCGCCCACGTGGTCGTCACGGTGCTGTTCAGCGTCTCGCTGGGCGCGGGCGCGGCCGGGAGGTCGAGCCTGTACTCGGAGGTGAAGCCATCGGTCGGGTCGTTGGCCAGACTGTTCCATCCGAGTCCCTGCGAGATCACCTGTCCAGGAATTGCCTCGAGGACTCCTACGTCGGTGATCACGAGGTCGTTGGCTGCCGCGTTCGCGGCCGAGGTCGAAATTGTCGCGGTGCTCTGCACCACACCGATCGCGGTGTTGCCGGTCTTGTCCAGCGGGGCAACCGTCGCCACGTTGCGCCACTCGGTTATCTGCGCGGTCGAGTCGATGCTGGCCGGGTTGATGGTGAACGTGGCGGCGGATATGCCGCCGGGGTTGTTCGGGTAGTACCAGATCTCGGTCCGCGGGCTGGTCCCCGATTGGCTCTCGACCCCCGCTTGGACCCAGCCTGCCGGAGCGGTGAATTTCGTCAGGGTGGCGTCAGACCGGACGGCCGCTACCAGGAGCGTGCCAGCGGTGCTCGCCGCCGGAAGTGTTGGGGTGAGGAAGTGCGTGGCGGTGACGATCGGGCCCGCCTGGACGTTCGAGATGCCTCCGCTGAGGCCGGCGACGTTGAGATAGCCGTAGCAGCTCGGTTTGAAGTGGTAGTAGCCGCTGGCGTCCTTGACTGGGGCCGGGGCAAGCCCGGTGCCTACAGTCACGCCGCCAACCACGATGTTCGGGTACCCACCGGCGGCGGAGCACGCCGCGCCGCCGGTGCCCTGCAGCGTTGCGATCGCGCCGGCGTCGGTGTTGGGCTCGGGCGGGAGGAGGGCGGACACCGGAGGTACAGGTAGGGGAGCCACGCTCGCGGCGCAGGGGTTCGCGTTGATGGCGGCGTCACCGGCCGAAAGGAACTGGCTGGTGGCGTTCGTGCCGCATACCGGC
Organism: Chloroflexota bacterium; assembly: GCA_005880855.1. GTDB lineage: Bacteria > Chloroflexota > Dormibacteria > Dormibacterales > Dormibacteraceae > UBA10449. The sequence goes on along the minus strand of VBGM01000149.1, from coordinate 33,895 downwards.
GTCACGTGACCCGAGAGCTCCGCGCCATCCGCGCAGATGGCGTTGCTCGAGCCGGAGTTCGAGGCCGCCGCGCATGACCCCCCGCCGCCGACCCAGCCCTGGCCGTCCGCGTACACCTGCACGTTGCCAAGGTCCGAATAGGTTCCGGAAGCGGCGTCGTACCGCGTGTGCGCGTAGAACGCGCAGCTGCCGCTTCTCGTGATCAGGTTCTGGGCCGCGATGCTGCCGGCGACGTTGATCTGCCCACCTGTGCATGTGAGGGTCGTGGCCGAGATGGCCGGCACCGAACCCGCAAGCTGTTGCGCCACAGCGCGGCGCGTTACGTTGGTGTTGCTCGTCCCCAGCTCGCCGCCGAACGAGATCGGCAGGCTCAAGGTGAGGATCACCTCGACCTCCTGCTGGTGAGCGCGATAGGGGTAGTTGTATGTAGCGCTCAAACCTCCGGCGAAGGTGTCGGTCCCCTTGTAAGGGGTGGCGCAGGTGCCGGGGGTCACGCTCAAAGCACCGGTCCGGGTTCGCCGCGAGGCAAGAAAGTTGTCGGCTTCTGCGATGACGGCGTTCGCTTTGGCGGCGTCGCACCCGATTGCGACCTTCAAGGCAGAGTCGAGGGCGGTCGCATCGGCCAGCTCCTGGACCTGGTTTTTCTGCCATTCGACCGAGCCGGCGAGCAGGATCAGCGCCGCGGAGCCGATGAGTGCGAGCAGGGCGACGGCCACGAGCACCATCACCTGCCCGGACTGGCGTGAGCTGCCGGCGCCCATCAAAACTCCATGCGCAGCACGGATTGCGAATCGAACGTGATCGTCGACGGCAGGCCGAGCAGGCGCGCCAGCACCGGCTGCCACTTCAGCTTGAGGTCGACCACCACGCGTTGATGCCCCGACGTACGCACGTACGCGCCATTGACGGCGCCGCAAGTCGGGCAGCTCCAGCGAGGATTGGGATTACCGGCCGCCGAATCGATCTCGTAGATGAACACATAGACGGTGTTGTTGGTGGTCCCGCCGGCCAGGGCGATGGTGCCTGGCTGCGTTGGGTCGGCGTTCGCGGTGAAGGTGCCATAGGACGGCGCCGCGCTGATCGCGGTGGAGTCCTGATAAACGACCTGCGCGCCCAGGGGATCCAGCAGGTGAGCGCTGTTTATCAAAGGGTTCAGCGAACAGGGCGTCGCGAGCGCGGTGCAGTCCGGGGCCAGCGTGTTGGACCCGCTGTAATAGACGAGTGCCGCTTGGCGGGCGGTGTCCCGTGAAGCGCCCTCGAGGAGCGAATAGAGGAGAAGGCCGCGACCCATGTCGACGGTCGCTCCGATGATGAGCAGCAGCACCGGGGCGATGAGAGCGAACTCCACTAGAGCTTGACCTGTGCTCCCTGGGCACCCCACCATGCGGGGAGCTCCCCCCCGCGAAGCGCCGCGGTGAGGGGCGCTCAACCTTGCACGCACCGAAGTCTCACCAGGACGTAGTCGTTTTGCTCGAGCCCGAGATCGTGACGAGGCCGCCCAACAGGTTCAGGTCGTTGAACCCGTAGTAAACATAGACATCGACCTCCGACTGATACAGCGCGGTGACGCCGCCGGTGCAGTTCGCGCTGGCGCCGCAGTAGACGGCGACCACCATCTGACCGCCCACAGGCGCGGTGTAATCGACGCCGCTCACGAACGGGGGCGCATGACCGACTTGGGTAGGGCAGCTGATGTTGCTGGAAACGGCGGCGAGGTCGGCCGTGACCAGGTTGCACATCGCGGCGAGGCCAGGGCCGTTGGTGGTCGCCGTCTTGCCCGACACATAGCGGGCGCCGTCTCGGGCGGCGTCCGAGGTGGCCACGGCATACGAGTAACCACGTCCCAGCTCGAGCACGCCCGCCACCAGGAGGATCAGGATCGGGAGGGCGATCGCGAACTCGACGAGCGCCTGGGCATGGGCGGTGCCCCTCTTCTTAACCATCGAGCTTCAACTTCCCGACGATCAAGCGAGCAAGCTCGTTCGAGCCGCGGGAGACCTGCGAAGACGGGTCGCGCTGGAGCACCAGGCTGCCGGCCAGCGCCGCGTCCTCGGGGCGGGTGTCGTCGAAGTTGACCGTGAGCGACATCTTGTGGCCGAGGGTTGCTTCGACGCCGTTTCGATCCAAAGGCGCGCCGGGGACCCGGTTGTTGAGGACGAGCTCGAGGCGGTTGTCGGGCACGTTCATGATGTCGCGAAAGATCGCAAGGGACCGTCTCGCGTCCGCCATCGCCGCCATCTCAGGCGGCACGACCACGACCAAACGTTCAGCGCGCTCGATGACGACCAGGGCAGCTTCTGAGAGAGAGGTGCCGAGGTCGGCGAGCACGATGCGGTGCCACCCAGCAGCGACATCAAGTGCGCGGCCGGTCAGCTCGGCATTCATCAGGTCAACCTGCTCGGGACGAAGAGTCCCCGGAAGGACCCCCAGGCCGGTCTTGTGGTACACGATCGCGCCGCGCAGGTTCTTCTCGAAGTCGGCGGGCGCGGCCTTGGACGCCCCAGCGATGGAACCGGTGGCGACGAGGTCGGCGAACAGCGCCGCGTGGCCGAACGGTGCTGAGATGTCGATCAGCAGCACCTGCTTCGGATACTTCGCCGCCAGCGCCGCCGCCGTGTTCACGGCCAGCGTGCTGACGCCCGAACCCCCCTTGGCGGAGAAGAAAGCCACGATCGGCGCCGACGAGCGCGAGGCGGCCTGCGCCTCAGTGGCAGCCGCAGCCGCCACCTGCTGCTCCCATAGCTTGTCGAGGGCGATCGCAACCTTTTCGACGTCGGCCCCGAGGCCTTCCAGCAGCCCATCGCGGTCGAGCGTGAGCAGAGTGGACGCCGACAGTCCGCGGATGCTGGTCACATAGCGGTCACCGGTCCGGGGGGCGGGGAGTATGAGGAGGTCGCCGGGGGCCGGGCGCCGGGTCAGCAGGAGCTTGCCCGCGGCGTCGGTGATTGACTGCTCGGCGACCCCCGAGGCCAGGAAGATCACGACGTCGCCGCCCCGACCGCCGAGCCGGAGCGTGTCGTTGGGGGAGAGCTTGACCGGCTGCATCCGCCGGGCGAGGGCGCGGAGCGCCCCATCGGGGAGCTCAGCGAAAACCGACGACATTTCGAGGATGCGCACACGTAGTTGCAGGACCGACGGAGGCTCGGCCGAATGCGATCCACTTGCAGCCACCGGTGCTCCTTCCTCCCCCGACCCGCGACCTTCGCGAACCTCGCGGGCGCTCAAAACGCCGATAATGTAGCAACGTCCCCCCAGATCGAACCTTACTTCGCGGCATGTCTTGAGCAGCAAACCCCCGCCTGACGGCGATTCGAGACGATTTTCCCGGCGGACGAGCGCCCTTCGCACCGCCGGTCCGCGTACACGCTTGGCGTCAAAGATCGACCGCGTGCTGGCCACCGCGATTGGCGGTGACCCCCGCGTAACACTCGACGTGAAAGCCGCAGAGATGCTGGCTGACGCCGAATCAGTCGCACTGGTGATCTCGGCAGGCCTGGAGCGCGCCGGCACCGGACTCGCGGCCCAGCTCAAGGTCGTCAACACCTTCCGCCGGAGCGGCCTGGAGGCCGACCTCATCAATTCCCTGGGCGACCCCGACCCGCGCGTCCGGATCGCCGGCGCACGGATCTGCGGGGCGCTCCGCATGCCGGACGCTGTGCCATGGCTGGCGGATCTGCTGGACGACGAGAACCCGGCCGTCCGCGAGGTCGCGGTCCGGGCGCTCGGCCAGGCGGGGGGTAGGCGGGTGGTCGAGGCCCTCATGTCCCGCGCCGACCGCCTGCCGCAACACCGGGTGGCCAAGGAGCTGTCCCGGGCGGCTTCGGACATCGATCTCGAGGCGCTCTTGAGGGAAACGAGCAGCCCCCAGGCCACGGTAACGGTCCTCATGGCATGCGGATTGCGTGGAGATGCGCTGAGGACGCCCCTTCTCGTCAAAATGGCGCAGGACCGCCAATGCGAAACCCAGATAAGAGTGGCCGCCTGCCGGGCAGTGTCGATGATCGGTGACCCCGCCGGGGCCGATGCGATGCGAATGCTCGGCACGGATCCGGACGAGACGATCCGCAAAGCCGCCATGCGCGCCCGTATGCGCATCAGCGCGTCCATGAGGCGGCGGTCCGCATGAAGCTTTCTGAGCGGTTCGACCGCCGCTACCAGCAGTCGCCGATGACGGGCACTGTGGCGCCCGCCCCGGCTCCGGTATCAGTGGCTGAGGTCGTCGCGCCGGCCCCGGTTGTCGCGCCCCTGCCGGCCACACCCCCGGAGGAAGTGCTCACCAACCCGATCGAACTTTCAGACCAGGTGGCATCGCTGAGTCCGGCGCTGGCGGCCGCCAAAGCCGAGATCCACGCGCAGCTTCTTTCGCATCACACCGCCCAGATCGATATCAACAACAGAGCCGGCATCCGCCGTCTCCTGCTTCAGCTGACCGAAGAGCACTTTCGGTCCAAGCCTCCAGCTGCGCTCGTCACAGCGTCGGACAAGGAGAGGCTGGTCGAGATCCTGTTCGACGAGGTCATCGGCCTGGGACCGCTTGAAGCGCTGCTTCGGGACCCTGACATCAGCGAGGTGATGGTGAACCGGCCGGAGCAGATATTCGTCGAGCGGCGCGGAAAGATCGAGCTGACCACGCTGGCGTTCGAGGACGAGCGGAGCCTTCGTCGCGTGATCGACCGCATTGTTTCCACGATCGGCCGCCGCGTCGACGAATCCGAGCCGATGTGTGACGCGCGACTCAAGGACGGCTCGCGCGTCAACGTAGTCATCCCACCGGTGGCCATCTACGGTCCGTGCCTTACTATCCGCAAGTTCGGGCGAGAGGTGCTCAGCCCGGACCAGATCGTCAACACCGGCGGCGCCACCGCCGCGATCATGTCTTACCTCGACGCGGCGGTGAAAACGCGCTTGAACATCATCGTGTCCGGAGGCACCGGGTCGGGCAAGACCACTCTCCTCAACGTGCTGTCGAGCTTCATCCCCGCCAACGAACGAATCGTCACCTGCGAGGATGCGGCGGAGCTGCGCCTCCGGCAGGTCCATGTGATCAGCCTCGAGTCAAAACCCCAGAACGTGGAGGGTAGAGGCGCGATCTCGATCCGGGATCTAGTGCGCAACTGCCTACGCATGAGGCCGGACCGGATCGTGGTCGGCGAGTGCCGCGGTCCTGAGGCGCTCGACATGCTCCAGGCGATGAACACCGGGCACGATGGATCGATGAGCACGCTGCACGCGAACAACCCGCGCGATGCGGTGAACCGGCTCGAGACGCTTGTGCTGCTGGCCGGCACCGAGCTGCCGTCGAGGGCGATTCGCAGCCAGATTGCGTCCGCTGTCAACGTCATCGTGCAGACGGAGCGCCTGCGTGGCGGCACCCGCAAGGTGGTCAGCGTCGCCGAGGTGCTCGGCCTTGTCGACGGCGAGATCGCTCTCCAGGAGCTGTTTGCGTACCGCCAGGTGGGGGTCAACCCCGACGGGCGCGCGGTCGGGTATCACACCGCAACAGGCGCTCGCTCCGCGCAGCTGCATCACTTCCGCTCCAACGGGGTCGAGCTCGCCGAGGAGATGTTCGTGCCGGTGGCGCAGCCTCCGGCGGAGCGGCTCTACTGACATGGATCTGAAGGACCAGGAAGAAGACACCAACCCGCCTGCGCAGGCGATCCCTATGCCGAACGGAGAACCGCTTCTGTCGGCGGTGGCACGAGAAGACCTGCTGCTGGACTTCGGCCATCAGCTGCGCAACGAGCTCAACGCCATCGTGAGCGCCGCGAGCATGCTTTCCGCGACCGCGACGACCAGCGAGCAGCGGGAACTCTCCGCAATCGTGGAGACGGGAGCCAATCGCGTGGCAAGGCTTCTCGACGATATCCTCGACGCGGCGGTCATTCAGAGCGGCGACTTCGAGCTTGCCCTTCATCCATTCGACGTGCGCGCCAGCGTTGAGTCATGCCTCGGCACGGTAGTCGAAGAGGCGGGTGGCAAGAGTCTGGAGCTTTCGTTCCGCGCCGAGCCCGACGTCCCCAGCGTCATCATCGGCGACTCTCGCCGCATCGAGCAAGTGATGCTCGCGCTGCTTCATGGTGGCATCGAGCGTACTGAGCGTGGCGGCATCGATGTCCAGTTGAGCTGCCAGGCACGCGGCGATCTCATGGAGCTTCGCTTCCGGGTTCGCGACACGGGCCGTGGGATTGCGGCCAGGATCCTGCGCAGCGGCCTCGGCGATGACATCGGCGGGGAAGCACAGCTGGACGTGCCGGGCGATGCGCTCGCCATCGTCAGCCTCTCGATCTGCCGCCGGCTGGTGGAGATGATGGATGGCGAGCTCCGTGTCGAGCAGGGCGGTGTCGAGAAAGGGCCGGACGCGGGCACGACGTTCGAGTTCACGATCCTGACCCAGGTCATGCATACGCCGGTCGCCGTCACGCAGCGAACGCTGGAAGGCATGCGCGTCCTGGTCATCGCGGCCGACGCCACCGAGCGGCGTGTGCTCGCACTCCAGGCCGAGCTGTGGGGAGCGCCCGCGACTGTCGCCAATGTGGCCGACGCCCTGGCCCTCGTGCAGGAGGGACAGCCTTTCGACCTGGCGATCGTCGAGCACCGGCGGCCGGCCATCGACGGCCTGGCGCTTTCGATCGCATTGAGGTCGCAGCGATCGCCGGCGCAGCTTCCCATCGTTCTCGTGACCGCGGCAACGCCCGGTCCTGAGGAGGCCGGCGCCGCCGACAGCGGGGTCGTGCAGGCAACGCTCACCAAGCCGGTGCCGCCGCACAAGCTGCATGACGTCATGGCCCAGGTCGGGACGCATCAGGAGGTCGAGCCCGAGCCGCATCCCGAAGTTGCTCCGGGTGTGTTGAAGGTGCTTGTCGCCGAGGACAACCCGCTCAACCAGAACACCCTGCGTCGCCTGGTCGGCAAGCTCGGCCATCACGTCGACGTGGTCTCGAACGGCCGCGAGGCGGTTGCCGCCGTCGCAAGGGAGCAGTACGACGCCGTGCTGATGGACGTGCTGATGCCCGAGATGGACGGGCTGCAGGCGGCAGAGGCCATCGTCCGCCGTTGGCCTCGCGGCACCCGACCACGCCTGGTCGCGCTCACGGCGATGGCGGCGCCCGGTGACAAGGACAGATGCCTCAGGGCCGGGTTCGACGACTACATGAGCAAGCCCATCCACCTCGACGAGCTGTCGGAGACGCTCAGCGCGGCCACCGGCTGGCGCGCCACACCCAAAGGGATGTAGTCAGTTACCCAGGCGGCTGTCGAGGCGATCCGATCTTTCTTCGCGGGCGGATTGCCGGGAGGCGCGAGCTTCGAGCAAGACGACGACCAGCACGATCATTCCGCCGATGACCATGAGTCCGCCCAGGAGCTCGCCTTCGAGGCCTACCGGCTGGAGAACGATCTGGATCATGGCCGAGCCGAACACGAGGATGTAGCTGATCCCGAGCAGCCGCACGCGCGGGGCGACGCTGCTGCTGTCCTCGTCGCGCCATGGACGCCGGCCGATGATGAGCAGGTACGCGCCCATGATGAGCGCGAGCCCGGCGAGCACGAGGGAGACGAGCTGGATAAGGGCTGTTGTTCCGGCTGGCATTGGCGCCAGGATACTAAAGGCAGGCGCCCGCCCCTGCAGTCAGATTCTCGTCTCTACCTACAATCGAACACCCATGCCTCGCTCCGAGCCGATCAAGGCTGTCCGCGGCGTTCGCGACATTCTGCCCCGCGACCGCCCGCTGTGGCGCGCCGCCGAGCGGGCTGCTGCCGAGGTGGCGACGAGGTTCGCTTACCAGGAGATCGTGACCCCGATCATCGAGCGGGTCGAGCTGATCGAACGTGTCGGTGAGGACACCGACGCCATCGCCAAAGAGCTATATCGGTTCGAGGATCGCGGCGGACGACAGCTAGCGCTGAGACCCGAGGCCACCGCCGGCATCGTGCGTGCCTATTTCGAAGGCGGTCTCAAGCAGGGCCCGCAGCCGGCGCGGCTCTACCTGTTCGGGCCGATGTTTCGGTACGACCGCCCGCAGAAAGGCCGCTATCGGCAGTTCTATCAGTTCGACATCGAGGCGATCGGGTCGGCAAGCCCGGCGCTCGACGCAGAGGTCATCGAGATCGCCGGCGCCTGGCTGAACGAGTCGGGCATCCCAGGTCTGACGCTCGAGCTCAACTCCATCGGCGACGGCGTCTGCCGCCCTGCGTACCTCGATCGCCTGCGCGAGTACTACCGGCCGCTCAAGGAGCAGCTTCACCCCGACTGCCAGCGTCGGCTCGAGACCAACCCCTTGCGACTGCTCGACTGCAAGGTTCCCCAGTGCCAGCCCTTCAAGGCCGGCGCGCCGCGGATCACCGACCACCTGTGCGAGCCTTGCTCTCAGGCATGGACGCAGGTGCGGCACCTCGTCGAGGCGGCCGGCATCGAGTACGTCCACAATCCCTATCTCGTCCGCGGCCTCGACTACTACACGCGCACGGTCTTCGAGTTCTATCCGGCCGGCGCATCCGGCCAGCAAGACGCTCTCGCGTCAGGCGGTCGGTACGACGGCCTGGCGGCGGCTGAGGGCTGGCCGCCGACACCAGGGGTGGGGTTTGCGGGCGGCTTCGACCGCGTGGTCGAGGTGATGGCTTCGAGTGGGGTGGAGGTAGTCGCGGCCGCGGCGGCCGAGGTCGCGGTGCTGGCTGATGCCGGCCTGGAGGTCGAGGCTGCGAATGTGGCGCGCATCTGCCGCGCCGTGCGAAGCGTCGCCGTCGACTACGAAGCCAGGAGCCTGACGGCGAAGATGCGCTCGGCGGCCAAGCTGGGCGCGCGCTGGGTGGTGCTTCTGAGCGCGGACGAAGCGGCACGCCGGACGGCGCGCCTCCGCGACATGGCGAGCGGGGAGCAGGCCGAGATGGCGTGGGACGAGCTCCCCCAGCGGTTGGGTAAGTGAGCGGGTTCACGGCGCCGCACTGCGGCTCGCTGCGAGCAAGTGACGTCGGCCACGAGGTCGAGCTGTTCGGATGGGTGGCCCGTCGCCGCGACCATGGTGGCCTGATCTTCATCGACCTGCGCGACCGCTGGGGCGATGTGCAGGTCGTCTTCAACCCTACTGGCGCGCCCAGGGTGCACCAGGCCGCCTCAGACCTCCGTTCGGAGTTCGTCGTCCGGGTCAAGGGCGCCGTCGGCCGCAGGCCGAAAGGAAAGGAGAACCCGCGCATGGCGACGGGCGAGGTCGAGGTTACAGCCGCCGAGCTCGAGGTGATCTCCACGGCCAAGACGCCGCCATTCCAGATCGAAGACGAGGTCGAGGCGGACGAAGCGACGCGGCTCAAGTACCGCTACCTCGACCTTCGGCGCCCACGAATGCAGCGAATGCTGGAGATGCGTCATCGGCTCGTGAAGGCAATGCATCGGTACATGGACGAGCACGAGTTCGTCGAGGTTGAAACCCCGATGCTGCTGAAAGGCACACCCGAGGGCTCGAGGGACTTCATCGTCCCGTCGCGTCTCCACCCCGGAAACTTCTTCGCATTGCCGCAGTCGCCGCAGCAGCTCAAGCAGCTGCTGATGGTTGCAGGCGTGGGTCGCTACTACCAGATCGCTCGATGCTTGCGCGACGAGGACCTGCGCGCGGATCGCGTGGTCGAGATCACACAGCTCGACGTCGAGATGTCCTTCTGCGATGAAGAGGACGTCCTCACCCTCATCGAGGGTCTGTGGGTGCAGGTCTGGAAGGATGTCCTGGGCATCGAAATCAAAACTCCGCTGCCGCGTCTCGACATGCAGGAGTCGCTGCTGCGATATGGAACCGACAAACCTGACCTGCGTTACGAGCTCGAGATCGCCGATGTGAGCGAGGCGCTGCGCGAAACCAACGCGACCATCCTTCGATCGGCGCTTGCCGAGGGCGGCGTCGTCCGATGCCTCGCCGTGCCTGGCGGTCGCGACATGTCACGGCGCGAGCTCGACGAGCTTGCTTTGATGGCAAAGGGCGCGGGTGCTAAGGGACTGGCCTGGTTGCCGGGTCCGCTGGACAGACACCTGAGCGAAGGCGAGGTGGCGGCCATACGATCTTCGGCCGGAGCGGGAGACCAGGACCTCGTCCTCATGGTCGCGGACCGCCGCCGCAAGGCCGAGACGGTGATGGGGCTTCTACGTCGAGAGATCGCTCGCAGCCGAAAGCTCATCCGCGAAGGCGAGTGGAAGTTCACGTGGATCTACCCCATGTACCTTTTCGAAGAGGACGACCAGGGCAAGCTCACCTACGGTCACCACCCGTTCACGTCCCCCTGGCCGCAGGACATGCATCTCATCGACACGCAGCCTTATGCGGTCCGCGCTCGGGCGTACGACTGCGTTCTCAACGGCGTCGAGATCGCGGGTGGCAGCATTCGCATTCACGAGCGGGCGCTGCAGGAGCGCGTGTTCGAGGTCCTGGGCATGAGCCGCGAGCGGATACAGGAGCAGTTCGGGCACTTGCTCGACGCCTTCGAGTACGGAGTGCCTCCTCACGGTGGCATCGCGTCCGGCATCGACCGACTGATGATGGCTATGAACCGGACCGACAACATCCGCGACGTCGTCCCGTTTCCGAAGACCCAAAGTCACCAGGACCTGATGCTCGGGGCGCCGAGTCCCGTCGACCCCGAGCTGCTGAAAGAGCTTCACATCAAGGTCGTCCCACCCGACAGATCGGATCGGTAGCATGGGTGGGCTTCCGAAGGGGCGCGGTACATGGCGCCTCCCCCCACCACGTCACGGGGACCTCAGAGGACGCTTTTGTGATTGTCAGGCCGATCCGTAGAATGGCCTTTGCTTCCAAAGGGGCGCGGCTTAAGGGCGCCTCCCGCGACTGCGTCGCGGGGACCCCAAAGGACGCTTTCTTATTGAGCCCTGCTTCGTAGAATGACTAGGCTTCCAAAGGGGCGCGGCTGACGTGCGCGTTGCCCAACAGACGATCGTTAGGGACCCCGGAGTCCGGATAGCCGACCAAATGCCCGCACGAGAGCCCCACGAATCTTCGGTTTCGCGGGGACCCCTCAGACGGGACTTGGAAAGCCAAGGCAGGGGACCCACCTGAGCTCGCTCAGGACAACCCACCGCCGCGTCCCGGAGGGAGCGTCTTGCCCGCGGCCCTGAATGTGATACCGCCGGGTCTGATCGTGGCGGTGCTGGCCGTGCTGATCGTCTCGCAGCTCTTCTACGCGTTACTCCGCTACCGGCGCCGCGCCTACCTTCCGATCCTTTTGATGACGGCGATCGGATTCGGCCTCGGCCAGCTTTGGGACTACCTGGGGCTTCCCTCGTTGCGGATGGGCCAGGCCGACATCCTCCCGGCGCTCGTCTTCGCGCTCTTGCTGCAACCGCTGGCGCGTTTCGTGCCGCGCCCGGCGCGCCAGCCTGAGGAGCCGGAACTTCAAACACGCCAGTGACAGCACTCGCGCAATTCAGCCGAACTTCAAACACGCCGTTGCCGGCACTGGCGTACTCGAACCGGAAAGGTCCCCTCCCATCCTTATGATTGCGGTTGCATAGCGTGTTTGCGGTCGCGTCATAGGGGGTATTCAGCAGGTGCAGAACTTCATGTGGTTGGCGTTTGGGATCGCTGCCCTCGTGGTGGCGCTTGCCCTCGCCGCACTCTTGCTGCGGCTGCGCCGAACCCTGGGTGCTGTGGAAGAGCTGCTGGAGACAACCAACGAGGAGATGAAAGAGACGCTGCCAGAGGTGCGACAGACGATCGGCAACGTCAACGACATCACGGCCGGGGTCAACGTCGGGCTCCGGACGGCGGGAACCGGCGCCGCCGCGGTTGGTCGCGGCATCAAGGCCGCCGTGTACGGCGCGAGGGTGGCGGGCAGGAGCTTATTTCGACAGGTATTAGGAGGTTAGCTGTGGCCGAAGGCAATAACGGCGGCGGCGGCGGTTTTGGCTGGTTTGTGCTTGGCGGAATCATCGGTCTCGTGGCCGGCGCTTACATCGCCTCCGGCCCGGGACGTGGGCAGGTCGACAGCCTTAGAAGCAAGACGATCGAGCTGTCGGGCAGCGAGCCGGTCCAGCGCGCGAAGGATGCGGCCCAGAAGGCGCGCCAGATGGTCACGGACCCCGACCACCCGGTGGGCAAGGCGATCCAGGACGGAGTCGCGGCGGCGAAGCGAAAGCGAGAGGAGCTCGAGGCGGCGGCGACACGCAAGATGCAGCAGATCAACGGTGAGGAAACCAAGTAACACAGTGCCCCGCACCCGAAGGTCCTTGCATCTTCGCGTCCTAGGCGGCCGGGCGCCTTCTCACCCCACGGAGTCTTGCGACTCCGCGGGGACCCCGAGAGAGGCGCTGAAGCCTGCGTCGACTCCTGTGCACGCTCGGTCACGCATCTACGCGATGCGCTCCCTCGCGTGCTCGTCGTCTCCTTGGCTCCGGCCGCCGATGCCGCGAAATATGCGGCGGCCCTCGGGCGCAGGGCACTGAGATGGCTAAGCGCGATCTCGCCGAGCTGAAGATCCCGGCTTCGACGGCCTTCATCCCCGTCGCCAAGCGGGTGGCGGTGACGCTCGGGGGCCAGCTGGGGCTCAGCCTGGTCGACCTCGACGAGCTGGCGATCGCGTTGACGCAGGCATGCGACAGCGCCATCAATGCGGCCAAGAACCTCGACGCGCCGGCCGAGCTCAAGCTGAACTACTTCGCGACCAACCGGGCCCTGGTCGTCGACGTGGACCTGGTCTCAATGGAAGGTCACCCGATGGCACTCTCGACGAGGCCTATCGTCGAAGTCGATGCCGAGCTCCAGCGGCTCGCTTACGAGATGATCCGCTGCTTCGTGGACGACTTCCGACCAGAGGTCGAGCCGCGTACCGGTCACGTCCGGTTCCGGATGGTCAAGTACCTGGCTTCCTGAGCGCGCCAAACTAAACGTATTGGCTGCCAAGCAGCGGCCGCCCCGCGAGGAGCTGCGGGCGCTCCACCGTCGCTACAAGGAGAGCACGGACCCCGCAGAACGCGATCGCATTCGCGCGCAGCTCGTTGACGCTTATCGCGACTTCGTGTACTTCCTCGCGCGCAAGTTCCAGAACCGCGGCGAGCCGCTCGACGACATCGTCCAGGTGGGCTACCTCGGGCTGATCAAGGCGATCGACCGCTTCGACCCGGACCTCGGTTTCGAATTCACAACGTTTGCCACGCTCACCGTCGCCGGCGAGATCAAGCGACACTTCCGAGACAAGGGCACCGCCATCAGGTTCCCTCGCCGCCTGCAGGAGCTTCACCAATCCGTCGTCCGCATCAATGAGGAGATGAAGAACCAGCTCGGCCGCGAGCCGACAGTCGCGGAGCTGGCCGAGCGCCTGGGTGTCACGCCGGATGACGTCACCGAGGCGATCGAGATGGGGCCGGCATACATGCCGCTGTCGCTCGACCAGCCGATCGGCTCTAGCGACGGCCAGGATGCTCGGGCGGTCGCCGATCAGGTCGGCTCGGAGGACCCCGAGCTCGACCGCGTCGAGATGCGCGACGTCCTGAACCGCGCCATGGAGCACCTGACTCCTCGCGAGCGCGCGATCATGGCCATGCGGTTCTACGAGCAGATGTCGCAGTCGGAGATCGCGCGAAGGCTGGGCATCAGCCAGATGCACGTGTCGCGCTTGCAGCGCGCGGCGCTCGAGCAGCTGCGCAAGTACGTGCCGGAAGAAAGCGCGTAGTGGGTTGGCAATGATCGAGCCGCGCGTGCCGCCGGATCCCCTCGTGCTTTTCCGGCGCTGGTTTCGAGGCGCCGCTCGCAAAGGCGCACTGCAGCCTGATGCGATGGCCCTGGCGACTGCCGACAAGCGCGGGACGCCCTCGGTTCGGATGGTGTTGTTCAAAGGCCTCGAGGCAGACCGCTTCCTCTTTTATTCGAACTATGAGAGCAGCAAGGGAAACGACCTCGCGGCCAACAACCGCGCCGCGGCCGTCTTCTTCTGGCCGGTCACGCGGCACCAGGTGAGGGTGTCGGGCAGGGTCAGCCGTCTTTCACGCGCTGCATCGGAGGCGTACTTCCACGCGAGGCCACGCGGCGCGCAGCTGTCGGCGCTGGCGTCGCGGCAGAGCCGTGTCGTGCCTTCGCGGGCCATCCTGGAACAGGCGGTGGCGGAGCTCGACCGGCTCTATCCCGACGTCGTGCCGCTGCCGCCGGATTGGGGTGGCTACGCATTACGCCCGGCGTGGATCGAGTTCTGGGAGAACCGCGCCGATCGCCTGCACGACCGCCTCCGCTACGTCCGCAAGCGGAAAGGCGGTTGGCGTCTGGAGCGCCTCGCCCCCTAAACTGAGCTAGCCCCGTGACCGGGAACGAGATCCGCAAACGTTTTCTAGAGCATTTCGCGAGTCGGGAGCATCTGGTTCTTCCCAGCGCGCCGCTGGTGCCCCAGGGAGATCCGAGCACGCTCTTCATCTCGGCCGGAATGCAACCTCTCAAGCCGTACTACCTGGGTTTGAGCCAGCCGCCCGCGCCCAGGCTTGCGAGCTGCCAGAAGTGCCTGCGCACCGGCGACATCGCAGAGGTGGGGAAGACCGACCGGCATCACACCTTCTTCGAGATGCTCGGCAACTTCGCACCCACAGGCGACTACTTCAAGGAGACTGCGATCCCGTTGGCGTGGGAGCTCGTGACCAGGGGCTTCGACATGCCCACCGAGCGCCTCCGAGTCACGATTCACCCGACCGACACGCTCGCGCACGAGATCTGGATCCAGCAGCCGGGGATGAGCGCAGTGCATATCACGCGGCTGGAGGACAACTGGTGGGGCCTCGGCTCAGGTCCGTGTGGGCCGGACTCGGAGATCTGGTGGGACCGCGGCAAAGAGGTGGGGTGCGGACGCGACGACTGCGTTCCCGACCACTGCGATCGTTTCACGGAATTCTGGAACCTGGTGTTTCCGCAGTACGACCAACGCGGTCCCATCGCCGGCACGTCGGGCGAAGCGGTCCGGCGCGGGGTGGCCGACGGCAGCCTGGTTCCACTTGCGCGACCGGCGATTGACACCGGCATGGGCCTCGAGCGGATCGCGTACATCCTTCAAGGCAAGAGCCACGTCTTCGAAACGGATGTGTTTCTACCGATCATCGAGAAGATTCGCGGGCTCTCGGAAAAGCAGTCGATGCTTTCTGAGCGAATCGTGGCCGATCACATTCGCGCTGCATGCTTTGCGATGGCCGATCGGGTGACCCCGAGCAACGAAGGCCGCGGGTATGTGCTCCGGCGGCTCATCCGCCGGGCGACTCTCCATGCCGAGCGATTGGGGATGCGTTCGGAGGTTGGCGTTCTCGTCGACGACGTCGTCAACGTGATGCGCGAGCCGTATCCGGAGCTGGCGGAAGAGGCGGCGACGATCCGCACTGGGATCAATCAAGAGGCGGCGCGGTTCCAGCGCACCCTTCGCGAGGGCATGGAACAGTTCCAGAAGGTGGCGACGAAATACGGCAAGTCGATCCCGGGCAACGAGGCGTTCAAGCTGCACGACACGTTCGGGTTTCCGCTCGAGCTGACCCAGGAGTTGGCTCAAGAGCGCGGGCTCCAGGTCGACGAGGAAGGGTTCAAGGTGGCGATGGCCGAGCAGACGCAGAGGTCGCGCCGCGAGCTGCCCAAGCGTTGGGCTGTGATGGGGGACTTACCGCGGTCCGAGTTCACGGGCTATAAACAGCTCGCGACGCAAACATCGATAGTCGGCCTACGCAAGGACGGCAAGTCGGTCGACACGGCAGCCGAAGGTGACGACGTCGAAGTCTTCCTCGAGCGCACACCTTTCTATGCGGAGTCGGGCGGACAGATCGGCGACACCGGCACCATCACGACCGCGGGCGGTCGTGTGCGCGTGGAGGACACGCAAAAACCTGCTGACGGCGTCACCGCCCACCTCGGCTCCGTCGTGACAGGCGAGCTGCGGGTCGGCGATGACGCTACGGCTTCCCTGGACGCTGCCCGGCGGCGGCAGATCGCGCGCCACCATTCCGCGACGCACCTGCTGCACAAAGCGCTGCGCGAGACGCTCGGCGACCAGGTCTCACAGCGCGGCTCGTGGGTCGGCCCCGACCACACCACGTTCGACATTCCATTGAACCGCGCGATCACCGAGGATGAGCTCAAGCGCATCAACACACGGGTATCGGAAAAGATTCGCGACGCCCTTCCGTTCCACGAGAGCCACAAGTCGTACAAAGACGCGGTGGCGATGGGCGCGATGCACCTCTTCGACGAAAAGTACGGCGATGTCGTCAGGGTCGTCTGTTTCGGCGATTGGACGTGCGAGCTGTGCGGCGGCACCCACGTCGCCAATACAGCCGACATCGGTCCGGCCGTGATCGTGTCGGAATCCAGCATTGGGTCGGGGCTGCGGCGCATCGACATGGTGGTGGGAGAGGCGGCGGACGAGCTCATCTGGCGCGAACGCAAGCTGCTGTCCGACCTCGCCCGGTCATTCAACAGCGGACCCGAGCAAGTGCGGGAGCGGGTCGAGACCCTGCGAGCGCAGCTGAAGGAAACCGAGCGGCGTCTCAAGGCCCTGTCCGAGCAGATGCGCACGGTGAAGGTCAAGGGCGGCAACGGCCTCGCGGTCAAGAGTGGCAAGGTGCCCTTCGTGACCGAGACTGTGGACGCCTCCAGCCCCGACGAGCTGGCCGCCTACGCCGACCGCTATCTCGAGATGGTGAAGTCAGGCGTCGTAACCGTTGTGGCCGGCAACCAGTTTGTCATCAAGGTGTCCAAGGATCTGACGCCTGAGTACGATGCTGCCCGCCTGGCATCGCTGCTGGGCAAGGGCGGAGGCAGGCCCCACCTGGCGCGCGGAACCCTCAACGGCACTGCCGAAGAGGCGTTCAAGCGCCTCGAGGAGGCCCTGAAATAGCGAAGTTCAAGTTCCTGCGCAAGCGCAGCGACTACTACCGGCATTTCACCGTGCTCGACATCGGCACCGACCTCATCAAGGTGCTGGTCGTGCGGCGTGATGGGCTGGACGGCGAGGTTCTGGGCGTCGGCCGCGAGCCGCAGGCCCCGGCCGCAATGTCGGGCGGGGCGATCGCGGACCTCGAATCCGTGATCCAGTCCTGCAACCGCGCCCTGGAAGCTGCCGAGGACATGGCCAAGACCGTCCCCGGTCAGGTCGTGGTCGGCATCGCCGGCGAGCTCATCAAAGGCTTCTCGTCCACGATCGCCTACCCCCGAGAGGATTCCAGGGGCCGCGTCCGCGGTGGCGAGGTGTCGGCGATGCTGCAGATGGTTCAGCGCCGTGCTCTCCGCGAGGCCCAGCACCTGCTGGAACTGGAGCGCAGCTACGGACAGCTCGAGGCGCGCCTGGTCCACTCGGCGATCACCAACATCCGAGTCGACGGCTACCCGGTCACCAACCCGGTGGGTTTCACGGGTAGGAACCTCGAGATCACCGTCTTCAACACGTTCGCGCCCATGACCCACATCGACGCCATCGAAACCGTGGTGCGCGAGCTCGACCTCGAGCTGGCGGCAGCGGTCGCTCAGCCTTACGCGCTGGCTCGCGCGTGCGCGAGCGAGGAGACGTGGGCGGAAGGTGGCATCTTCGTCGACATCGGCGGCGGCACCACCGATGTCGCCCTTGTGCGAGATGGCGGTGTTGAAGGCACGCGAATGTTCAACCTCGGTGGTCGGGCCTTCACGCGCCGGCTCGCGCTTGCGTTCGGCCTCAGCTACGAGGAGGCCGAAGCTCGCAAGCTCCGGCATTCCGAAGGGCTCCTCTCGGCTGAGCAGCATCGCCAGGTCTCCGAGCTCCTCGGCGCCGATGCCGAGGTGCTGCTGCAGGGCCTGGCCATCAGCCTGAAGGAGCTCTCGCGTGGTGAGAGGCTGCCCAACAACATTTATCTGTGTGGTGGCGGCAGCCTGCTGCCCGAGCTCACTCTCGAGATGGTCAAGAACAACTGGGCGGCGGGCCTCCCGTTCCCGCGCGAGCCGCATATACGCCACCTCGTGCCGCCCGATGTACGCAACCTCACCGACTCCACCGGCCAGCTCTCGAGTCCGCAAGACATCGCCCCGATGGGCCTGGCCAACCATGCCTTGAGGACCGAGGCCGAGGACCGCGCGCGTATGAACACGGTCATGCGCCGGGTCCTAAGCGGTATAAAGGTATGAATTCCGCCTCGCCAGGAGACCTGTAAACGCCATGGCTACCAATCCCATATACGTCGAAACAGAGGAAGAGATCCCCGAGGTCGTCGAACGCCTTCGCCGTAATCGCGGCGACGACACGATGCTCGTGCTGCCGATGCGTTCACGCATCGGCCAGAGCCGCTTCAACTTCCAGCTGCTGCGCAACTACGCCGCCCGCATGGGCAAGCGGGTCACAGTCGTATGCGACGACCCGGCTGTCCAGAAGATGGCTGCCGAGAGCGGATTCCTTGTTTACGGCGCCTTGGGGCCGCTTGGCGAGGGCATCGCGTCGGAGCCGGAGGAGCCGCCGCCGCCTCGACGATGGTGGCAGCGCCGGCTCGCCGCCCCGGTCACGCATGTCGGCGTGGCCGCCCCGACCAAGCTCCTCACGAGGGCCGCCACCGAGATCCGGCCCGGCCGCTTCGTCCTCTATGTGGCCGCCGCGTCCATCCTGCTGGTCGGGCTCGCCGGCCTTGGCATCTTCGTTCCGACCGCATCGGTCACCCTGATCGCCCAGGCTCAGCCCTTCTCCCAGCGCGATTTCGAGATCCAGGCTCAGCCGGGCAAGGGTCCGATCCACGTCCGCGTGAGCACGATCTCGCGCTCGGACTCACAGGGTTTCAAGACCACCGGTGTCAAATCCGTACCCCTGGCCCCGTCCACCGGCCAGGTCGTTTACACCAACGCGTGCAGGACTGGCGCCCCAACTTTTTACTTCAAAAACGGCCAGCGTCTATTTGACCCGAGCAACCAACTGACTTTCGCCCAAACGTCGGCGACCGTCCCGGTGCCGGCGGGCAAGAGCGTCACAGTCAATGTCCAAGCCGTCCAGCCGGGGACCTCAGGCAACGTTGGCAGCCATGTCATCACCCAGATCGTCCCCAACAGCTATGAGTGCTTGACGGTCGACAACCCGCAGGCGACCGGGGGGGGCTCAGATCCTTCGTCGACCCCACAGATGACCGAGACCGACTTCGACGCCGCCCGCGCGCAGATGGAGCAGCAGCTTCACCAGGCGATCGCTCAGGTGCTGGCCGCCGGAGTGGGGAAGGGCGAAAAGCTCAGCGAGAGCATTGTGTACAACGCTCCCCAGTTCAACACCGACCACCAGCCCAACGACACGGTGCCCAGCTTCAGCGGCACGATGACGGTCGTCGGCGAGGGCGACTACTACGTCGATGCCGACGTCAACAAAGCATTTCAGGACTACCTGGCCCAGCGCGTCCCCAACGATCAGCAGCTGCTGACCGAGAGCGGCATCCAAGTCACGTACCGGCTGCTGAGTGCGAGCAAGGGCGGGAACCTAACGTTCGTCGGCAGCGCCACCGCGTACATCGCGTCGAAGCTCGACACAGACAAGGTCCGCGCTCAGATCGTCGGCCGGCCTGTGCAGGGCGCGAAGATCTATCTCCAATCTCTGGGCGTCAAGTCGGTCGTGATCAAAGAGTCGCCCATGACGCTGCCTTTGATGCCGGTGCTCTCGAGCCGCATCGCGATCCACTACGTGGTGGAGTCGAACGCACCACCGCCATCGACGACCGCATCACCGAGCCCAGCCGCGACACCGTCTCCGTAACGTTGCGAATCCTGGCGGTCGATCCTGGATCGAAGCGCGTGGGCCTGGCCTTGAGCGACCCGACCGAGACGATCGCGCAGCCGCTCACGACCATCGCGGCAGAACCGATGGAGACCCTGGCGGGCCGGCTCGCGGCGGTGGCACGCTCCAACGAAGCTGCACGGATCATCGTCGGGCTGCCATTGCGTATGGACGGCTCCCATGGCCCCGAGGCCGCCGCGGCACGGCGCCTTGCTTCGCAGATCGAGCATGAATCCGGGCTGCCGGTCGAGCTCGTCGATGAGCGGCTGACGACCGCAGCGGCCGAGCGCGCGCTCATCACGGGTGGCGTCAAGCGCGAGGCGCGCAGAGCGGGCGTCGACCGGGTGGCGGCTACGATGTTGCTGCAGAGCCACCTCGAATTGCGGAGAAACAAGCCTGGCTGAAGACGAGGCGCATCCACAGCACGTAACCCTCATCGACGAGGCCGGCCGCGAGCGGCAGTTCAACCTCCACGATGCATTCGACCACGAGGGCAGCGTGTACTACCTGGTCGAGAACGTCGACGACCCTTCGGAGGTCCTCTTGTTGCGCGAAACAGCAGGAGGCCTCGAAACCGTCGAGGGTGAGGAGTTCCAGCGCGTGATCGCGGCTCTCGAGGAGGATGCGGCCGAGTGAGAAAGCTCGTGTCGGCCCTTGTCGTCATCGCCCTGCTCGGCCTCGGAACCTCCCGCGCGCTCGACTGGTGGAACTTCAACTTGAACACGCCAGTCTCGCAGTCGAGCCAGCAAGTCGTCTTTCACATCGACCAGGGCGAGCTCGCAAACCAGATCAGCGAGGACCTCTATACGCAGCGGCTCATTCGTGACCGCAACGCTTTCGATCTCTATGTCAGGCTCACGAATGCTGGGCCGAAGTTCGAGGCTGGCACCTTTCTCCTCAACCGCAACATGAGCATGGTGCAGATCATCAACGCCCTCGAGCATGGGCGGCCCGACCAAATCGTCGTGACGATCCCCGAAGGCTTCCCGCTCAAGTTCCAGGCCCAGTACGTCGAGAAGTCGGGC
The DNA here is from genome assembly GCA_005880855.1 of Chloroflexota bacterium. Lineage (GTDB taxonomy): Bacteria > Chloroflexota > Dormibacteria > Dormibacterales > Dormibacteraceae > UBA10449. Next base: position 13,157 of record VBGM01000149.1, on the reverse strand, counting down.
ATCGGCACCGCCGCCGACTACCTGACCGCCGCCAAGGACCCTTCGCTCGGCGCCCTATACGACTTCCTTTCATCGCGACCGGCCGGGGCCGATCCACCGCTCGAGGGCTATCTGTTCCCGGACACGTACCTCGTCGACAAGAGCGTAGGCATGAAGGAGCTCGTCAAAGCGCAGCTCAACCAGTTCGGCAACGTGTTTTCACCCGCGCTGCGACAGCAGGCATCACAGCCGACGGCAGCACGGTCGGCGGAGACGGTGGAGGCGATCGTGATCCTCGCTTCGATGGTGGAGCGCGAGGCCAACAAGGATTCAGATCGAGGCAACGTCTGCAGCGTCTACTACAACCGACTGAAGATCGGCATGCCGCTCGGCGTCGACGGGACCCTTCTTTATGCGCTGGGCAGGCTTACCCCAGAGCCGACCTATGCGGAGCTGCAGACGAACACGCCTTACAACACGCGCAAGCATGCGGGGCTGCCGCCGGGGCCGATCAGCAATCCGGGCAAAGCTGCGCTGCTCGCATGCATCAACCCGCCCGAGACGAAGTACCTCTACTACTTCACCGATCCGCAGGGGACAACGCACTTCGAGACCAACCAGACCGACTTCTGCCGCGACCTGCAGAGTCACGGCATGAACTGCTGAGGGTCCACGCGTCGTGCGACGGAGGTCCGCCGCAGATTCGCGGCATCGGCGGCCGGAGCCAAGGAGAGGGTGGTGCCAGGAGGAGCGCATCGATAGATGCGTGACGACGCAGCGCCGGGCCCCTTGACGCCGGCTTCAGCGCCGCGGCGCCAGCCGCCGCGCCCGGCCGACTAGGCCGCGAAGATGCCAGGAGCTTCCGGCGTACGACGCGTGTACTTACTCGGCCAGGGAATCTCTTATTCGGCCAGTCCAGACATGCACAACGCCGCTTTCCATGCGCTCGGCATGGACTGGACGTACGAGCTGCTCGAGGTCCCCTCGGAAGAGGTTCCTTCGGCAGTCCTCCGTTTGCGCGAGGACGATGTCGCCGGCGCGAACGTCACCATCCCGCACAAGATCTCGGTCATCGACCATCTCGACTCAGTCGATCCCGAAGCGCTCCGCGCGCGCGCAGTCAACACGATCGCAAATGAGGCCGGACGCCTGGTCGGGTCGAACACCGATGTCGCCGGCATCCGGGCGGCCATCGCAGACGTAGGCCTCGAGGCCCGCGGAGCGGATGTGGTGATCCTTGGTGCCGGCGGCTCGGCGCGGGCGGCGGCGGTGGCGCTCGATGGGGCGCACGTGACGTTCGTGGCCAGGCGCCCGGGCGAAGTCGACATGCCAGGCCGTGTCGTCGCGTGGGATGACGCCTCTTGGTTGAAACACGCACGCTCCGCCGACCTGTTGTTGAACGCCACACCACTCGGACGGCGCGACGAGATGCCATTGCGGCCGAACGCGCTCCCGCGTGGCGGCGCGGTCATCGACCTCGTCTACGTCACGGGCGGCACGCCCCTCGTTCGCAAAGCTCGCTCGCTGGGTCTGCCCACCGCGGATGGGTGGGGAATCCTTCTCGCCCAGGGCGCGCGCTCGTTCGAGGTGTGGACAGGAAAGCCGGCGCCGGTGGACGCCATGCGACAAACTCTCCCGCAATGAACGTGCTGAGCGACGTCGGCGGGACACTCGAAATTCAAGGCGTCATCCAAGCCGGCGACCCGCTCGTGGCGTTCATCTGGGCTGTGGTCGGCTTCGCCGGGGGTTGGCTCGTGCGCTGGGGTTCAGTCAAGCTCGCGACTCTCGAAGAGCTCGAGCCCGGCCACAAGCGATGGCAGGTCTGGGGACCAGCGATCGTCTCGGCGCTGGTGTTCGCCGCCTTTGGCTACGAGCTCGGCCTGGGCTGGCTGCTGATCGTGCGGAGCGTCTTTGTGCTCGTGCTGGTCCAGGTGATGTTTTTCGATTTCGAGCACCGCCTCATTCTCGACCGCGTCATCTTCCCGTCCATGGGCCTCGCCCTCGCCTATAGCGTTCTCACTCACCCACCGAATCAGTGGTGGTACGGGCTGGCGACCGGCATCGCGGCCGGGCTGCTGTTCGCGCTGCTCGCGCTGGCCGGCGCTCTCATCTTCAAAGCGGAGGCGCTCGGCTTCGGCGACGTCAAGTTCGCCGCCTTCATGGGCTTTCTGCTCGGCCCGCTGCCGACGATCCAGGCGCTGTTCTATGGCGTGTTCGTCGCCGGGGTGGTGTCGATCGCAATCATCATCTGGAGGCGCTCGATGAAGGGGACGATCGCGTATGGCCCCTACCTGGCCGCGGGCACGCTGATCGTCCTGTTCCAAATGCGATAGCGTAGGCGCGCAATGTCGGAGCTCCTACCCGGAGAGAACCTTGTCCTCAAGACGCACCAGCACTGGATCGTGCTTGTGAAATCCCTTGTGATTCCGGTCGTTCTGCTCATCATCGGCGCCGTTGTCGACCTCACCGTGAAGTCGGGCACCGGCATCCCACATTTCCGCACCATCATCACACTCGTTGCGGTCGCGATCGCGCTGCTCTGGCTGATCGTGGTGTGGATACGATGGCAATCCATTGCTTACACGCTGACCGATCAGCGCATCAAGATCGAGTCTGGTGTGTTCGGTCGGGCGTCGAAGATCATCCCCATCGACCGCATCCAGGACTGCACCACCAAGCAGACGCTGTTCGGGCGCATCCTTGGCTATGGACGGGTCGAGGTCGACGCGGCCGGCGCCCAGGGTGCAGAGGTGCTCGAGCATCTGCCCAACCCGGGCACTTTTCGCGACGAGGTCTTCGTGCAGTCCGAGAGGCGGAGGAGCGGCGCGCCAAGCGCTCCCGCGCCGGTGAATCCAAGCGGCGTCTAGGCCCTGCCGCGAACTCTGGCGCTCGTCGGCTTCATGGGTGCGGGGAAGACCGTCGTCGGCGCGCTCGTGGCGCAGCGCTCGCAATCTGTCTTCCACGACCTTGACATGATGATCGAGGACCACGCCGGCATGGCCATCTCCGACATCTTCGCCACGGGGAGCGAGTCCGTCTTCAGGACCATCGAGTCCGAGCTGCTGCCGAAGGCGCTCGAGCCAGGGGCAGTGGTCGCGCTCGGCGGGGGCACGACGATGGACGACAAGAACTGGGACTTGATTCGCGGCCGGGCCGAGACCGTATATCTCGAGGCCTCGTTCGACACGCTCTGGTCGCGCATCAGCGAGGGGGGCACGCGCCCGCTGGCCCAAGGTAGGTCTCGCGCGCAGCTGGCCGGATTGCTCGATGCGCGCCGCTCGCGCTACGCAGAAGCAGACCACACAGTCGACGCCAATCGCGCGCTGGTCGCGGTAGCCACCGAGGTGCTGAGCCTATGGTCCGGCTGATCGTCGACTCCGCGAGGGGCAGCTACCCCGTGATCATCGGCACCGGGGTCCACCGCGAGCTTCGCAACGTCATTCGCCGGCTCGACCCGTCGTCAGCGGTGATCGTCGCCGACTCCAACGTGCGCTCGTTGGCTCAGAAGGTCGCCAAGGCGGTGAAGCCCACCGGCGTCAGGCCGTCCATCTACGTCGTGCGTGCGGGGGAGCGGTCGAAGTCGATGAGCGCGCTTCACGACGTGCTCGCCTTTTTCGAACGCCGCAACATCGACCGTGCGGGCGTGGTGATCGCGGTAGGAGGAGGCACGGTCGGCGACCTGGCCGGTTTCGCGGCCTCGGTCTGGCTGCGCGGCATCCGGCTCGTATCGGTCCCGACGACCCTGCTGGCCATGGTCGACTCGAGCATTGGCGGCAAGACCGGAATCAACGGGACGCGCTCGAAGAACGCGATCGGCACGTTCTGGCCGCCGTCGGCCGTGGTGGCCGACATGGCATGCCTCGAAACGCTCCCCGCGACCAGCTATCGGGACGCGTTCGCCGAGGTTGTAAAGTACGGCGTCGCGATGGACAGGGGGATATTCGAGCTGCTCCAGGAGCAGCGGGAGCAGCTACTCGAGGGCGACTCGCGCGCGCTGGAGCGCGTCGTGTTCCGTTGCGTCACCGCGAAGGCGCTCGTGGTCGCGCGGGACGAGCGCGAGCGTGGCCCACGCGCAATCCTCAACTACGGGCACACCGCGGGCCACGCGCTCGAAGCCGCGACAGGGTTCCGCGTCTCCCACGGTCGGGCGGTGGCGTTCGGGATGCGGGTGGCGGCGCGGATCGCGCTCTCGCTCGAGCTCTGCGGGCCACGCCTGGTCCAGGCGCAGGACGAGCTGCTGACCGAGTACGGACTTCCTGATCGAAGCCCCGCAGCGGACCCGTCCCGCGTGCTCGCCGCCATCGAGCACGACAAGAAGGCCCGGCGCGGCCGCGTGGCATGGGTGATGCCGCGCCGTCTCGGTCACGCCGAGCCCGGGCACGCAGTGCCGGCCGGGGTCGTCCGCCGCATGGTGCGCAAGGCCCTGGCATGAAGCGAATCCTGGTCGTCAACGGCCCCAACCTGAACCTTCTCGGCAAACGAGAGCCACACATCTACGGGTCGAACACGCTGGCCGAGCTGATGGATGCCATTCGAGTCAAGGCGGGCGAGCTGAAGGTGCAGGCCAGCTTCTTTCAGGGCAACGGAGAGGGCGAGATCATCGACTTCTTGCAGAAGGAGGCGCCGGGTGCGGCGGGCATCATCATCAACCCAGGGGCTTTCTCGCATTACTCGCTTGCGCTCTTCGACTGCCTGCAGGCGCTCGCGCTCCCGACGGTCGAGGTTCACCTCTCCAACATCCACGCGCGCGAGGAGTTCCGTTCGAAAAGCATCACGGCCCGTGCGGCGCGCGGCGTCATCACGGGCCTGGGCTTCACCGGCTATCTGCTCGCCATGGAATTCTTGGCGGAGCAGCCCGAATGATCTCGACCAACGACTTTCGCAACGGGACCATGTTCGAGATGGACGGGCAGCTGCTCGAGATCGTCAGCGTCGAGCACATCAAGCTCGCGCGCGCCGGCGCGGTCATCAAGGCCAAGCTGCGCAACCTGCTGACCGGGTCGATCTTCGAGCAGAGCTTCCGGAGCGGCGACAAATTCCGGACGGTTCGCATCGACAAGACTGAGGCGACCTACCTGTACGCCGACGGCAGTCACCACTACTTCATGAACACCCGCACGTATGACCAGGTGCCAGTCGATGAGGAGCTGCTGGAGTCCGTGCTGCCCCTGCTCAAAGAAGGCAGCCCCGCTTATCTCCTCACATATGAAGGGAAGCTCATCGGAGTGGAGCTCCCGATCAACGTCGAGCTGCGCGTGGTGAATACGGATCCCGGGTTTCGCGGCGACACCGTTTCAGGTGGTACCAAGCCGGCCAAGCTCGAAACCGGTGCCACCATCCAGGTTCCTCTGTTCATCCAGCCCGGGGATTTGATCAGGGTCGACACCCGCACCCAGACCTATATGGAGCGGGCCTAGTCCGAGCGGAGGAGCGCCGTCAGGGGGTACTATCCGGCCCTATGGGCAGCAACGGCACAGCGGGTGCAGTCCGCGTGGCCAACGAAGTCATCGCCAGCATCGCAGCACTCGCCGCCTGCGAAATGGAGGGCGTGTCGGGGATGGACGAGGCGGCGGCGCGACACTTCGGAGACTGGGTGCGACGGCAGACGGCCCATCGCGGCGTGCGCGTGCAGGTCGAAGCCGATCGATCCATCCACCTCGAGGTGTTCATCACCGTCGACTCCGAGGCGAAGCTGGCGGAGGTTGCGAGCGCGGTCCAGGCCAATGTCGTCGAGGCGACCGAGCGGATGCTTGGCCTCGAGGTCGGTGAGGTCAACGTCTTCGTCTCCAGCATCGCCTTCGCCAACTAGGCGCCCTTGGGCAAGCGCCATCAGGCCAGGGAGCTGGCGCTGAAGGTCCTGTTTCAGCTCGAAGGCTCGGATGACGATCCCGAGGAGGTGCTGGCGTATCACGCCGCCGAGGGTGCGGCGACAGCGGATGTCGCGGCTTTCGCGGGTCAGCTCGTGCGCGGAGTCATGGCCAACCAGGAAAAGCTGGACGCGATCCTCAGCGAAGCGTCCGACAACTGGAGGCTCGAGCAGATGGCGAAGGTTGACCGCGTGGTGTTGCGGATCGCCATCTACGAGATCACGATCGACAGGCGCGTGCCGACGAAAGCCGCGATCAACGAGTCGATCGAGCTGGCCAAGACGTTCTCGGGAGACGAAGCCGGCCGTTTCGTCAACGGCATTCTTGGTCGCGTCGCCGCGACCGTGAGTTGAGCGCGCAGGCCGAGCCCACCTTCGAGGAGCTGCTTGCAAGCCTCGAGCAGACGATCGGGCGCCTTGCCGACGGCACCGCTCCGCTCGACGAGCTGGTCGCCGCGCACCAGCGCGCCGCGCGTCTGCTGGCCCAGGCGCAGGCGCGCCTCGAAGCTTTGAAGGCGCAGGCTGACGACCTCTCCGCACAATTGCGGCAGTGAAGTACCTGCTGGCACCGATCGTGGCCTGGACGATCTGCCAGGCGGCCAAGGTCACGCTCACATCTGTGCGCCAGCGAAGGCTCAACCTGCGCGTGCTTGCCGAGACGGGTGGCATGCCGAGCAGCCACAGCGCGATCGTAATGGGCCTGACCGCCGCGATCGGTAAATATGCCGGCGTCGCTTCCCCTCAGTTTGCGATCGCCCTTATCTTCTCGTTCGTGGTCATGTATGACGCCGCCGGCCTCCGGCGCGCGGCTGGACGTCAGGCCGCGATCCTGAACCGGCTCGTCGAAGACCTGGTGCACATGCGCGGGGTGCAGGAGCCAATGCTGCGAGAGCTGCTCGGCCACACTCCGGTCGAGGTGCTCGTGGGCGCCGTCATCGGTGTGGCCGTCGGGCTCCTCCTTTAAGCCTGTGCCACGCCTCGATGTCCTCGTGACGAGAAGCGGCCTCGCCGAGTCTCGCGAGCGCGCGCAGGCGTTGATCCTCGCAGGCAAGGTGCGGGTGGCGGGCGAGACCGTGCGCCGGCCCGACCGCTCGGTGAGCGAGGACGCCGCCATCTCGGTCGAAGCCGGACCCGACTACGCGAGCAGGGGCGCGCTGAAGCTGGCGCCCGCCCTGGACAGTTTCGGAGTCGATCCCGCGGGCCGCGTTTGCGCCGACATCGGGGCATCGACCGGCGGCTTCACCGACGTCCTTCTGCGTCGTGGCGCGGCGCGCGTGTACGCCCTCGACGTCGGCCGCGGGCTGCTGCACTGGCGGCTGCGCCAGGACCCACGCGTGGTCGTGATCGAGCGCATGAACGCGCGCAACCTGGAGTCGTTTCCTGAGGCCGTGTCGCTCATCGTCGTCGACGTGGCGTTCATCGGGCTCGAGAAGGTGCTGCCCGCACTGCGACATGCCGCTCCCGAGGCAGAGGTCGTAGCGCTGTTCAAGCCGCAGTTCCAGGTCGCGCGCGGCGAGGTGGGGAAGGGAGGCATCGTCCGCGACGCGGAAGCGGTGGAGTCGGCCCTTGGACACATGCGCGAGTGGTGCGCCGCCAACGCCTACGAGGTTCGCTCTGAGGCTCCCTCCGCGCTCCCGGGCGCCGAGGGCAACCGCGAGATCTTCCTGCACCTGGTGCCGCAATGAAGGTCTGCATCCTCCACGGACCGAATGCCGAGAAATCGGTGGTCGAGCGCGCATTCAAGGCGTTGAATGCCCACGGCGCCGAAGCATGGGAGGGCGATCGTGATGGCCCGGTCAACGCCATAGCGAGCCGGCTCAAGGACACCGGCCTCGTCATCACGCTCGGAGGCGACGGCACGTTCCTCGCCGGCGCCCGTCTTGTCGCGCCGCGCGGCATCACCCTCCTCGGCGTCAACCTCGGCCGTCTCGGTTTTCTGACGGAGATCGACGCCGATGAGCTGGAGAAGGGCCTCGAGCGGTTCTTCAAAGGCGACTATCGAATCGAGGAACGCAACGTCCTCCAAAGCACTCTCACACGAGATGGCAAGAACATCGCGAGCGCGATCGGCCTGAATGAGGCCGTGATCAATCGGGCCGGTGAAGCGCGGATGCTGCGAGTTGAGATCGACGTCGGCGGTCAGGCCGTGGGAGTCATCGACGCCGACGGCGTGATGGTCGCGACCGCCACCGGGTCGACCGCATACGCGCTCGCCAGCGGAGGCCCGATCCTCGAACCCACGCTTCGCGACCTCGTGCTCGTGCCGCTCAACCCGTTTGCGCTGACCGTGCGGCCGATTGTCTTTCCGCCCGGCCAGGACATCAGCCTCTCAGTGCTCCGGGGGCCGGCAGAGCTTCGCGTCGATGGCGGGCGCCGGGGTCGTCTGGTCCAGGCCGGCGATTCCCTGCGCTGCGGCTCGCACCCGAGCCCGCTCAAGGTGGTGCGGTTCAGCCCGCCCGAAAGCTTCTACCGGCGGCTGGCCGAGAAGCTCGGCTGGGGACGGCCGCTGGTGCCGATGAAATGACCGCGTTCGGAACCCAAGGTGCTTAAAGAGCTCAAAGTTCGCGACCTCGCGCTGGTCGCGGAGTCCCGAGTGCGCTTCGGTGCGGGGCTCACCCTGCTGACAGGGGAGACTGGCAGCGGCAAGTCGCTCATCGTCGACGCCCTCGGCCTCACCCTCGGCGCCCGCGGCGGCGCGGACCAGGTGAGACACGGCGCCCAACGGGCGACCGTGCAGGGCGTGTTCGAGTCGGGCGGCTCTGCGCTGATCCTCGAGCGCGAGTTGGGCAAGCGCGGCGCCGCAAGGATCGACGGCCGAGCTGCCAGCCCAGCGCAGCTGCGCGAGCTCGGCCGGAACCTGGTGGCGGTCCACGGGCAGCATGAACACCATGCCCTTCTGGACACCGACACCCAGACCGACCTGCTCGACGGCTACGGCGGCGCCGGCGACCTCCGATCGGCTGTGGACGCCGCGCATTCCGCCTGGTCGGCCGCCACCGCGGCGCTCTCAGAGCTCGAGGCGATGCGCTCGCGTGGCCAGCGCGAGCAGGAGTACCTCCGCTGGCAGCTCGAGGAGCTCAGGAACGCCAACCTTCGAGAGGGTGAGGATGGGGAGCTGGCCGCCGAGCGCGCAGCGGTGCGCAATGCCGCCCGTCTCGCGGAGCTCGGCGAGGAATCGCTCGGAGCACTGCACGAAGAAGGCATCGCGCGGGCCTCGGCGGCCATCCGCTCAGCCTCGGCCCTCGATTCAAGACTTGCTCCGCAGGCCGACCGGCTGGCTGCCATGGAGGAAGAGGCGGCCGACGTTGCGGCCGAGCTCAGGCGATATGTCGAAGCCCTCGATGCCGACCCGGGCCGGCTGGATGCGATCGAGGCCAGGCTTGCGCTCCTCGACGGCATCAAACGGAAGCACGGCGGCAGCATCGAAACCGCGATCGGGGAGAGGGAGCGGCTCGGGCGGCAGCTCGGCGCCACCGAAGACCTCGTCGGCGCGATCGCCGTTGCCGAGAGGGAGAGAGACCAAGCGCGTGCCGGCCTGGAAGCGGCGGCGGGCAAGCTGACCAAGGCGCGTGCCGACGGCGCGCGGCGAATGCAGAAAGCCGTCGCGTCCGAGCTGCAGGGCCTCCGGCTGGAAGGCGCCCGCTTCGAGGTGGCGCTGCGGCCTCGCCCGGAGATCGGACCGGACGGCGCCGAGCACGTAGAGATGATGTTCTCGGCCAACCCTGGCGAGCCTCTGGCGCCACTGGCAAGGGTCGCCTCCGGTGGCGAGCTGGCCCGACTGATGCTCGCCATCAAAACGGTGAGCGCCGATGTTGACCGCCTGCCCACTCTGGTGTTCGACGAGGTCGACGCCGGCATCGGCGGAGAGGCCGCGATCCAGGTCGGCGTTCGCCTCAAAGCACTGGGCGCCAAGCGCCAGGTGCTCGTGGTGACGCACCTCGCGCAGATCGCATCGTTCGCGGACCATCACCTCGTCGTGGAGAAAGCCCCCGGCACCGACGGCCGCAACGTGGTTTCCGTGCGCGAGCTGCGCTCCGACGACGAGCGTGCCGCGGAGCTCGCCCGCATGATGAGCGGCGGAGTCACCGCCAAGGCCCTCGCCCGAGCGCGTGAGCTGCTCGACGAAGCTCGAGCCACGAAGTAAGTGGCGGCGCGCAAGCTGTTTGCCGGACCCGACGACCGCCGCATCAAACGCGCGCTGTGCATCGTGGCGCACCCCGACGACATCGAGTTCTATTGCGGCGGCACGGTGTTGAAGATGACATCGCGCGGTGTCCTGGTCGATTTCGTCCTCGCCACCTCGGGTGACAAAGGGGCGCGTGACGTCTCGAAGTCGCGCGCGAAGGTGGCGCGTATCCGCGAGCGGGAGCAGGAGGCAGCCGCGTATGTGCTGGGGGTGAAGCGTGTCGCCTTCCTTCGCCATCCCGACGCCGAGCTGGTCGAGGACCTGGAGCTCCGCGAAGAATTCGTGCGTGAGATCCGTGAGTCAAAACCTGACGTGCTGCTCACATTCGACCCCAATGTGGACTATCGCTACCACCCCGACCATCGCGTCGTCGGGAGGGTCGCGCTGGACGCCGCCTGGCCGTGCGCCCGAGACCCGCTCACATATCCGAAGGCCGGAGCCGCTCACGAGACCAGGGAGGTGTGGTGCTTTGCCGGAGAGCATCCCACGCTTGAGGTCGACGTGAGCGACGTGCTCGAGGCCAAGATCGAGGCGAGACTGGCGCACGCGAGTCAGACCGCAAGCCCCGCGGCCTTGCGCCGCCGCTGGCGGTACAGCGCTCGGGTCGAGAGGTTCCACCAGGTCGACCTGAGATAGAACTTATAAGAGGGAACCTGTCGGTTCCCTCTCATCGCCGGGCGCTTCGCGCGCGGCTGCTCTCTTTCCCGCTGTTCGGATTTACGAAACGCTGCCTGGTGAAGTCGGAGTCCAAGAACACGTTGGGTTGCGGCCGGGGTAAACCCGGCCGCGCATAGCACGCGAGGTCTTCAGCAATTGTGGCGTCTATCCTTACCCACCGTGGAACCCCCGGTCGCCGGCCCGCGTCTTGACGTCAAGACGCCGGTGTTCGAAGGTCCGCTCGAGCTGCTGCTTGCGCTCGCGGAACGCGAAGAGGTCGACATCTTCCAGGTCTCGCTCGCGCGGGTCACCGACGCATATCTCGCCGAGATCGCGACGCGTGACGTTGCCGACCCGCAGGAAATGGCGGAGTTTCTCTGGATGGCGGCGCGGCTGCTGCTCCTCAAGTCGATCCGGCTGCTGCCCGGCGAGCCGCCCACCGAGGAGGAGACCGACCTGCTCGGATGGGAGGAAGAGGTTCGCAAGCGGCTCGAGGAATACCGCGCGTACAAGCAGATGGCGGAGGGCCTGATGGAGCGCGCGGACCAGGACTCGTTCTCGTTTCCGCCGCCGGCACGTCCCGTTGAGGCAACGGGCCAGGAGGAACCCCTGGAGATCGGCCTCCTGGTGGTCGCGTTCAACAGCGTCTTGGCGCGCATCCCGCCTCGCCCGGTCGTCGTCACCGGCCGCACTTGGACCCTCGACGAGAAGCTCGATCTCATCACCCGCAGGCTCGGCGACGGGCCCATCGAGCTGCTCGAGCTGATCCTCGAATCCGAGGATCGGCTGGAGGCGGTGGTCACGTTCGTCGCCGTGCTGGAGCTGCTGCGCCGCTCGCTGATCAGCGTCCGGCAGAAAGAGCGGTTCGGCCCTATCCGGATTGAAACGAGGCTCAGCGCTTGACCACGCTCCCGGCGGCGATCGAGGCGATTCTCTTCAGCTCCAACCGACCCCTCACCCTGCGTGAGCTGCAGCATGCGACTGACAGCGATCGCACCGCGATCGAGAACGCGTTGGGCGAGCTGCGCCAGGCCCTCGACGGACGGGGCGTCATGCTGATGCGCCATCACGACGAGCTTCACCTCGCCACGCGCCCTGCGTTTGCGGCAGCGGTGCGGCGGGCCCTTCGCCCCGAGGTCTCGGGCAAGCTCTCGGCTGCCGCATACGAGACGCTGGCGATCGTCGCGTACCAGCAGCCGGTTCCGCGCTCGAAAATCGAAGATGTGCGCGGCGTCAATTGCGAGAGCGTGCTCACCAACCTCGAGCTGCGTGACCTCATCGCCGAGGTCGGACGCGGGTCCGGTCCCGGGCAGCCGAAGCTGTACGGCACGACCATGCGCTTCTTACAGGTGATGGGCCTCGAATCGCTCGACCATCTGCCCAAGCCTGCCGTCGGAGGCTGATGGCGACGCGGAAGCGGCGTGATTGGAAAGGCTGAACCGCTTTCTGGCGCGATCCGGTGTCGCGAGCAGGCGAGCCGCTGACGAGCTGATCGCGTCAGGGTCTGTCCGCGTCAACGGTGAGGTGGCGCCGCCGTCGGGCATTCTCGTCGACCCGGAGAAAGACGAGGTCACCGTCGACGGGCGCGCCGTCAAACGTTTGACCAGGCACCGCTACCTGATGCTCAACAAGCCTCTGGGAGTGATCACGACCGCGAAGGACGAGGGCTCGCGAACGACCGTGCTCGACGCCGTCGGCGACGAGGGGCTTGCCGGCCATCGTCTCTTTCCGGTCGGCCGCCTGGACGCGGACACGACGGGTCTGCTCGTCTTGACTGATGACGGCGACCTCGCGTTCCGGCTCACGCATCCGCGCTACAAGGTCGCCAAGGAATATGTGGCGGTAGTGGCCGGAAGCCCCAGTCAGAAGGACATCGAAGCCTTGCGCAGCGGCGTCGACCTGGACGACGGCAAGACCGCGCCTGCCGAGGTGGAGGTCGTCGGCTTCGATGGGGCTCCCGGCGCTGGTCGCACGGAGGTGCGCGTGGTCATCCGCGAGGGTCGCCAACGACAGGTTCGCCGGATGCTGCAGGCCGTGGGTCACCGGACGCAGTCGCTGAGACGCACTGGCTTCGGCCCGCTCAAGCTCGGGAGACTCAAGGTGGGCGGATGGCGAGTCCTCGGCGAAGGCGAGATCGAGGCGCTGCACCGCGCCGTCCGCATCGAGCCCAGATGATCGTCGCTATCGACGGCGGCGTCGCATCGGGCAAATCAGCGGTGGGCAAGCGTGTCGCGGAACGGCTCGGCCTGCCCTTCATCGACAGCGGCCTCATGTACCGGGCCATCGCCAGGCTCGCCGCCGAGCGCGGTATCGACCCCGGCGACGAAGCTGCGGTCACGCAGCTTGCGCGGTCCGCGCGCCTGACGGTGGAAGGCGATCGCGTGTGGGCGGATGGGGTGGAGCTGACAGACGGCATCTACGACGCCGACTTCGCGGAAGCCCTGCCGCGCATCTCCGCCATCCCCGGCG
>VBGM01000169.1 GCA_005880855.1 Chloroflexota bacterium | reverse complement strand
AGCATCACCGCCCTCGCGTTCGGGGTGGGCGCGGCCCTCACCCTGGATGAGTTCGCCCTCTGGCTGAACCTCCAGGACGTGTACTGGACCGGAGCCGGGCGCGAGAGCATCGACGCGGTGATCATCTTCATCTCGCTCCTCTCGGTCGGGATCTGGGGCGGGCCGTTCCTTCGCGCGATCGCCAGGGAGCTCGTCTTCATCGTTCGCCGCCCTGTCATAAAAGACGGGTAGGTGGTGCTCTGTGATTGATGGCGACCAGTCTCGAGGCGGTTCCTGAAGGCAGAACCACGTTGGTGAAGTCCCGCGAAGAGGCGTTCGAGGCGCTGTTCAAAAGTGAATACGCACGCGTGGCCGGCATCGCCAACCGGGTGCTGGCCGATCCGCACGAGGCCGAGGACGTCGCCCAGGAGGTCTTCATCAACTTCCACCGGCTTCACTCGGCGAGCGCGGCCTTTGCGCCCGCCTGGCTCCATCGAGCCGCCGCGCACACCGCGTTGAACCGGGTTCGCGGTCGCAAACGGCGCGAGAAGCGAGAGTTCGCGCAGGCGCCCGAGGAAGCGTCACGAACCGTGGATCCGCAGCGGATGCTCGAGGTCAGCGAGGACCGGCGCGTCGTGCGAGCCGCGCTCGCCCGGCTGGCGCCCAAGCCCGCTGCAGTGCTCGTACTACGCGCCAGCGGCCTCAGCTACGCCGAGGTGGCGCAGGCGCTCGGAGTTGGAACTGGACAGATCGGAACATTGCTGAGGCGCGCAGAAGCAGCGCTGCGCAAGGAGGTCAACCGTGGCTCATCTATCTGAAGGAACTTTGCGCCGGATGTTCGACGATCCGGATGCTCTTACCAGCTCGGACCGGCAGCACTATGCCGGCTGCGCCGACTGCCAGTCCCGGTACGCCGGGATGGCGGATGACGCGCGCGCGGTCGCGACCATGCTCTCCGCGCCGGAACTCGAGCCCGACGTGGCTTCGGCGTTCAAGCGCGTGCAGGCAGCGCCCGCCGCGAAGCCTCGCTTCGGGTTCAGCCTGCCCATCCTTCGGCCCTCTTCGCGGCCGATGTTCGCCGGCGTCGCCGCCGCGGCTGTCGTCCTGGCGCTGGTGGTCACCGCTTTCGCCAACGTCTTGCCGCTCTTCCAACCGAAGACGGTCGAGCCGGTCCCCGTGACAGTGGCCGACATCCAGTCGCTGTCCGCTCTCGGCGACTACGGAACCCTGACATGGTCGAAGCAGCCCCAGCCGCAGGTCGTCCTCTCCGCGGCCGATGCGGAGGCGATCGCCGGGTTCAAGGCTCCAGCCGCGAGCTATCTGCCCAAGGGCACCTCCTCCACCATCACCTACGCGGCGATGCCGAAGGCGGTCGCCGTGTTCACCTTCGATGCCAACAAGGCCGCTACGGCCGCGGCCAAGACCGGCAAGTCGCTACCCAAGCTGCCCAAGGGGGTTGACGGTTCCAAGTTGACGGTGACCGTCGGGCCCGCGATCGTCGAGGTGTACGGCAAGATGAACGCGAGCTCGAGCTCGGACGCGAGCTCGCAGCAGATCAACCTGCCGGAACTGGTCATCGCCGAGTCGACCGCGCCGCAGGTGACTTCGACCGGAGTGACGGCGAAGCAGCTCGAGGACTACATCCTGTCCATCCCAGGCCTGTCGAAGGACCTCAAGGCGGCGCTCAAGGCCATCGGCGACCCGACCAGCACACTCATCATCCCCATACCCATCCAGTACGCGACCTCGACCACCGTCACCGTCCAGGGCGTCAAGGGCGTCGCGGTCGGTGACAACACCGGCCTTGGCTCCGGCGTGATCTGGATCAAAGGCAACGTATTCGCGGTGGCCGGCCCGCTGAAGCAGGCGGAGGTTCTGAAGATCGCCGGCGGCTTGAAGAGCTAGCCTGCATGCGTGGCTGAAACAGCCGTAGCAGCCGCTCCCACCCCAGGGGCGGCTGCCGCTTCCCCGGCGATACACACGGTCGACCTGTCGAAGCGATTCGGAAGCACCGTCGCGCTCGCCGGGCTTTCCATGACGGTCCCGCGCGGCGAGATCTTCGGTTTTCTCGGCCCCAATGGCGCGGGCAAGACGACGTCGGTCAAGCTGCTGCTCGGTCTTCTCAGGCCCACCTCAGGAGAGGCGTGGCTGCTGGGAGAAACCATCGGGGACCTCAAAACACGAAAGCGCATCGGCTACCTGCCGGAGCTTTTCCGCTACCAGGGCTGGCTGACCGCGCGCGAGGTCCTCGCCCTCCACTGCGAGCTGGCACCGCTCGAACGTTCGACGTGGAGGAAGGAGATCACGCACGCGCTCGAAACGGTCGGCCTCACCGACCGCAGCGACTCCCGCGTGAGCACGTTCTCGAAAGGAATGCAGCAGCGCCTCGGCCTCGGCGCCGCCCTGCTCGGCCAGCCCGAGCTCGTGTTTCTCGACGAGCCCACGTCCGCACTGGACCCGGTCGGCCGCCACGACGTGCGCGAGATCATTCGCGGCCTTTCCGCGCGCGGCACCGCGGTGTTCCTCAACTCTCATCTCCTGAGCGAGGTCGAGCAGGTGTGCGACCGCGTCGCCGTCGTGGATCACGGCCGCGTCATCGCTTCGGGGACGATGGACGAGCTGCTCAGCGGCACGGCCGTGCGCGTGCGCGCGAGCGGCCTCGATGGAGCGGCCAGGACAAAACTCGCAGACTTCGGGCCGCTGGACGATGAGGGCGAGCACCTGACGTTCACGAAGCTCGACATCGAACGCGTTCCCGAGCTGGTGTCGACGATCGTCTCGCTCGGCGGCAGGATCTACGAGGTCGCTCCTCGACACCAAACGCTGGAGGATCGCTTCCTGCAGCTGCTGCACGAGGAAGAGAAGTAGTGCCACCCGTCTTCGTTTTCGCCAGGCTCACCGTGCAGGAGGCGTCACGCCGCCGCCTGCTGCTTGCGCTGCTCGTCCTCACGCTCCTCGTCGTTGGTTTCTCGGCGTGGGGATTTCACAAGATCACCACGGTCACCCGCGGCGACGGCACCCTGCTTCCACCCACCCAGGTGACCCTCATCAGCTCGCAGCTGCTGATCGTCGTCACCTTCATGTACAGCGGCGTGCTGGCGCTGAGCGCGGCGGTGGTCGCGGGGCCACTCATCTCGAGCGAGGTCGAAAGCGGCCTGCTGCTCTCGATGCTCGCGCGGCCGGTACGGCGCAGCGAGGTCGTGATCGGCAAGTGGCTTGGGCTCGCCGTGCTCGTCGCCCTGTACGCGGCAGGGTCCGCGTTCCTCGAGCTGACGGCCGTGAACTGGGCCACCGGATATCTGCCGCCGCACCCAATCGAGCTCGTCCTCTACGTCGCGGCCGAAGGCCTGGCCCTTCTTTCGCTTGGCCTGGTCCTGTCGACCCGCCTGTCCGGAATCACCGGCGGTGTCATCGCCCTGGTGGCATGGCTGATGGCGTGGATCGCCGGCGTGGTCGGTGACATTGGTACCGGCCTGCAGAATTCCGCGCTGCAGAACGTCGGCACGATCAGCCACCTGCTGCTGCCGACGGATGGGTTGTGGCGCGGAGCCGTCTACGCGATGGAGCCTGACCTCATCCTCGCGACGCTGCGCGCGGCCGGAACCGCCGGGCGCGCCAATCCCTTCAGCGCCGTCGACCCGCCGCCAAACGCCTTCCTGGCCTGGGTCGTCGTGTGGTTCGCGCTGATGCTCACTTTTTCGATCTGGAGCTTCCGCACCCGCGAGATCTAGCGATAACGCCCGTTTGGCGCCAAACGAGCGGAAAAAGGGCGTGTCAAGCGCACGTTTGGACCCAAAAATGCGGAATCCAAGCGTTGAGCGGCGAATCGGTCAGGGATAAAGCCCTCGTTCCCGGGTGGCCCCGGCCACACGCGAGACTGCGCGCACGTACGCGGCCATCCGCATGTCCAGCTTCAATTCGAGCTTCGTCTTCAAGACCTCAGAGAAAGCGCGCGTCATGATCGCCTTCAACTTCTGGTTGACCTCGTGCTCCGACCAGAAGAACGACTGCAGGTCCTGCACCCACTCGAAGTACGAGACCGTGACACCGCCGGCGTTGGCGAGGATGTCCGGCACCAGGAAGATGCCGCGCTCGCGAAAGATCGCGTCCGCCTCCGGCGTCGTCGGCCCATTGGCGCCTTCGACGATGAGGCTCGCCTTCACGTCCCGCGCATTACGAGAGGTGAGCTGGTTGCCGATCGCGGCCGGCACGAGCAGGTCGCAGTCGACCGTCAGCACGTCCTGGTTGCCTATGTCCGTGGCGCCTGGAAAACCGTGAATGGTCTTTTCGCGCGCCCGATATTCGAGCACGCGCTTGATGGAGAGGCCAAGCGGGTTGTAGATGCCGCCGTAGTCCTCGCTGACCGCCACGATCGAGCAGCCGGCCTCTTCGAGCAGCCGCGCGCTGATGCTGCCGACATTCCCGAAGCCCTGCACTGAAACCCGCGTTTGATGGGGCTGCCGGCCGAGATGTTCGAGGGCCGCCATCGAGCAGATGGTCACGCCGCGGCCGGTCGCTTCCACTCGACCCAGCGAGCCGCCCACCTCGATCGGCTTGCCGGTCACGGAGGCTGGGACCGAGTAGCCGAGGTGCATCGATAGCGTGTCCATGATCCAGGCCATCGTCTGGCCGTCGGTGTTGACGTCGGGCGCGGGGATGTCGCGGTCGGCGCCGATGAGGATCGATATCTCGGTCGCGAAGCGCCGGGTCATGTGCTCGAGCTCGCGCGCAGACAGCTCGCGCGGGTTGACGATGATGCCTCCCTTGGCGCCGCCGAACGGGATGTTGACCACAGCGCATTTCCAGGTCATCCACATCGCGAGCGCCTTGACCTCGTTGAGGGAGACGTCGGGGTGGTAGCGGATGCCGCCCTTGGCCGGCCCGCGGTTGATGTTGTGCTGCACGCGATAGCCGGTGAAGACGCGATGCGTCTGGTCGTCCATCTCCACCGGAAAGTTGCAGGTGAACTCGCGCTGGACCTCGCGCAGCACCTCGCGCAGCCACGGCTCGAGCTTGATGATCTCGGCCGCGGTATCGAACTGCGATTGGGCAGTACGCCACTCGTCGGCTTCTATAACTGGGTGCAGCTCGGCGGTGCTCACATCAGCACCGATGATCGCGGATATTCCGCCTGGGGATCACAGATAACGTTGACGCAGGCGGGCAGGCCCGATGCGAAGGCCCGTTCCAGGGCCGGCCGGATCTGCTCCGGGCGCTCCACCATCTCGCCGTAGCCGCCGAGCGCCTCGACCACCTTGTCGTATCGCGTGTTGTGGCCCAGGTCGGCGGCGACGCTCATGCCCAGCATGCTCTGCATCGGGTGCTTCTCAAGGGCCCAGATGCCGTTGTTGCCCACGACGCAGACCACCGGGATTCGGTGCCGGACCATGGTGTCGAACTCCATCGCTGAGAACCCGAACGCGCCGTCGCCTGACAGCAGGACGACCTGCCGGTCCGGGCGGGCGAGCCTGGCGGCCATCGCGTAGGCGGGGCCAGAGCCGAGCGCCCCGAAAGGCCCCGGGTCGATCCACAGGCCGGGTTGCCTCCGTTCGATGAGGCGGCCCGCGAAGGAGACGAAATCGCCCCCGTCGCCGACGACGATCGCCTCGGGGTCGGCGAACCTATCGACCTCGGCGATCAGCCGCGCCGGGTGCACGGGCGAGGAGTCCACCTGCATCAGGGCCGCGTCACGGCCGCGCGCGGCCGCCTCTGATTCGCGCAGGCGCGCCAGCCATTCCGGCCTCTGCGGAGCGGCTGCCGCCGCAGCCAGCGCCGCGAGAGAGGCGCGCAGGTCGCCGTAAATGGCTGCCTCCGCGGGCCGGTGCTTGCGATGGTCGTCGACGTCGAGGTAAACGAGCTTGGCGCCTTCGGCGAACACCGGCGGCTGCCCGAAGTTGAGCCGGAAATCGAGGAGCGCGCCGATGACGAGGATGAGGTCGGCTTCACCCAGGGTCTTGCCTCGCGCTCGTGGAAAGAACAGCGGGTGCCCGGGCGGGAGCACGCCGCGTGCCATGCCGTTGACGTTCAGGGGCAGGTGCGCGACCTCCACCAGCCGTTTCAGCTCCTCCTCGGCGTGCGCCCACCACACCCCGCCTCCCGCAATCACGGCCGGGCGGTCGGCTTCGCGGATGAGCCGGGCAATTTGCGCGATGGTGTCGGGATCCGGTGGCGGCCCAAGGTCGGGCGTGAGGTGCTCGGTCGCCTCGGGGATGTCGGCGGCGCCGAAGAACACATCGAGCGGAATGTCCATGAACACCGGGCCGGTGCGCCGGCTCATCGCGGTGCGTATGAGCTCAGCCGCAGTCCCGTAGGCGTCCTCAGCGGAGCCGAGCGTCAGCGCCTTCTTCGTGAGGCTGCGAACGACCTCGACGTGGTCCATCTCCTGTAGCGAGCCCATGCCCCAGCGCGCTTCCGGCGCTCGGCCGCCGATGACGAGCATCGGGCTGTCGGCAGACTGCGCCTGCGCGATCGCCGTCACCGAGTTGGTGACCCCCGGCCCGGCGGTGACCGAAGCGACGCCGCACTGGCGCGTCACCTTGGCCCAGCCCTCCGCGGCGAATGCCGCGGACTGTTCGTGCCGCGTATCGATGATCCGGATCCCGTGCTCCGAGGCGCCGATGAGCACCGGCCAGATATGGGCGCCGTTGAGGGTGAACAGGTGGCTGACCCCGGCGCGCTGCAGCGCCAGCGCGATCAGCTCGCCGGCATTCGCGGAATCGCTCACTGGGCGATGGCGAACGGCATCGCCGGGG
>VBGM01000168.1:620-1063 GCA_005880855.1 Chloroflexota bacterium | reverse complement strand
CTTCCACCGCGAGGTCGATGGGGTGGCGCACATTGCGGACGCAGGCGACTCCACCCGCCCTCAAGCTCGCGCCCTCCATCACGCCGGCGTCCAGCTCCACCTCACCATCGGCGTTGAGGCACGCGCCGATACCAGCGTTCAGAAGAGGCTCGTCCTCCATGTGGCGCACCGCCGCGACAGCGGCCGCCAGCGCACCTTTGCCGATCTCCGCCCAACCCAGCTCCAGCGCGCGCTCCACGGCAGCCTGCCGGCGCGGACCCTCCGCGGCTGGAATCGTGCCCGCGCCTCCGTGGACGACGAGCGCGGGGGAAGCCAGGGAGCTACTTCAGGCGGGCTGGAAGACGCGGCGGTCCGTCACCCGGCGTTCCTGGCCTCGCCGGTCGGGGACGAACTCGACACGCCGGCCGACCGTGGCGCGCTCGGGCGAACGCCTCTCGCCAAAC
>VBGM01000168.1:0-375 GCA_005880855.1 Chloroflexota bacterium | reverse complement strand
CGGGCGTATCGCGCCAGCCGGGGATGGACCTCGCTGACCTGCCGGAACATCTCCTGGGCGACCTTCCGGTAGTCAGGATGGCCCTGCGGCGTGGTCCGCAGCTCGCACAGGTGATAGATCTCGCGGAGGTTGACCCGGAAGTACCAGCGCACGCGGTAAGCGAGCGGGACCACGTACTGGGCGAGCGCCGGACCGAGATCGCGTTCGATACGCCCGTGGGCCGTGGTCGCGGCTTCGATCGCGTCCGCAAAACGGCCTTCCATCCCGAGCTCCGCGAGCCCCGGTGGCGCATCGAAGCCGAGCGAGGTGCCGAGAAGCTGGCGGTCCTGGGTCAGCATGCGATGGCGGTGGAGATCCCGATATGCCGCGAAGTTG
>VBGM01000148.1:47658-87298 GCA_005880855.1 Chloroflexota bacterium | reverse complement strand
CTCGACAGGCTTACCGTCCTGCAGCGACACGCCGTTCCTCCAGGCGCTTGCGCACCCAGGGGACGAGTCCGCCCATGCGCAGCAGCTCGTTCATGAACTTCGGGAACGCCTCGGAGCGGTACTCATCGCCCTTGGTGAAGTTGCGGATGACGCCCTCTTCCAGGTCGACTTCGAGCTCGTCGCCATCCTCGACCGCCTCAGCGGCCTGGGGTGATTGCAGGATCGGGTAGCCCATGTTGATGGCGTTGCGGAAGAAGATGCGCGCGTACGAATCGGCGATGACCAGCGAGATGCCCGCGCCCCGAATCGCGACGGGCGCGATCTCACGTGAAGAACCACAGCCGAAGTTCGACGCTGCGACCATGATGTCGCCTGGCGTCACCTGGGCCGCCCAGCCCTCGCGGCCCGGCACGCCTTCCATCGCGTGCTTGCCGAGCTCCTTCTCGTCGAGAGAGTAGATGGCGTACTTGGCCGGGATGATCTGGTCGGTGTCGATGTTGGCCCCGAACTTCCAGGCGCGTCCGCGAAGAACTTTGGGCAGCGTCACGCCTTTGATTCCGCGTCGCCCGGCAAAGCCGGGCGACCGCCCCGAACCAACGTAGCCCGGACCGAATCACAGCTTCGGGGGGTTCTCCGCAAGGGGGGCCTGACCCCCTTGCGCCTTTTCGCCGGGATGATCTGGTCGGTATCGATATTGGCTCCAAATTTCCAGGCTCGGCCGCGAATGACCTTGGGGAGCGTCATCTGATGCCTGCCGGCATCTTCTTCAGCACTTCACCTGGGTGCGTGATCACCCCTGTGACGGCGCTCGCGGCGGCCACCGCGGGGTTCGAGAGATACACCATCGCTTTCGGGTGGCCCATGCGGCCCGGGAAGTTCCGGTTGGTGGTGCTCAAGCAAACTTCGCCCTCACCCAGCACGCCCATGTGGCCGCCCAGGCAGGCCCCGCACGTGGCCGTCGTCCAGGCCGCGCCCGCGGCGAGAAATGTTCCGATCAAGCCTTCCTTCTCGGCCTGGATGGCGACCTGGTGCGAAGAGGGCGTGATGATGAGTCGCACGCCGTCCGCGACCTTGTGCCCCTCGAGCACGGCGGCCGCTCGGCGGAGGTCCGTGATGCGCGAGTTGGTGCACGAGCCGATGAACACCTGGTCGAGACGCGTGCCGGCGACCTCTGAAAGCGGTGCGTAGTTGTCCGGCGACATCGGCTTGGCTACCCCGAGCTCGACCGCCGCCGCGTCGAACTCGAAGACCTTCTCGTACTCCGCGTCGGGGTCGGACGACACCGGCGTGTAGGGCCGCTTGGCGCGCCCCTCGAGGTACTCACGCGTCACCTCGTCGAACTCGAGGATGCCGTTCTTGGCGCCCGCCTCGATGGCCATGTTGGTGATCGTCAGGCGCGCCTCCATGTCGATGGTCTTGAGCGCCTCCCCCACATGCTCCATCGCCTTCGACCTCGCCCCGTCCACGCCGATCTTTCCGATCACATAGAGGATGAGGTCCTTGGCCTCGACCCATTCCTGGAGACGGTTGTGATAGACGAACTTCAAGGTTTCCGGCACCCGGAACCAGAGCTCTCCGAGCGCCATCACGCAAGCGAGGTCGGTCGAGCCGATGCCCGTGGCGAAGTTGTTCAGTGCGCCGTACGTGCAGCTGTGCGAGTCCGCGCCCACGACCAGCTCGCCCGGCAGCACCAGGCCGTTTTCCGGCAGCACCGTGTGGCAGATGCCGCCCTGCCCCACCTCGAAGTACCACTTCACGCCCATCTGGTGTGAGAACTCGCGGGTGAGGCGGCCGAGTGTCGCGCTGGCGGCGTCTTTGGCCGGCTGGAAGTGGTCCTGAGTCACGGCCACGCGGTCGGGGTCCCAGATCTTCTCGGCCCCCATCTGCTCGCGCATGATCTTGCCGGCGGGCGGGATCGTGAGGTCGTGACCCATGGCGAAGTCGATCTTGGCCAGGATCAGGTCCCCCGGGCGCACGCTGTCGCGGCCGCTTGCGCGCGCCAGGATCTTCTCCGTCATCGTCATGCCCATGCAGCCCTTCCTCTCTAGTCCCTCAGCCTCTTTACGATCGCGTCGCCGCCTTGCGACGTCGACAGCTCGCCGCCGATGTCGCGCGTGCACTCACGGGCGCGAATGGCTGATTCGACCGCACCCTCGATCGCGTCTGCCATGTCAGGAACACCCAGGTGTTTCACCATCATAGCCGCGCTCAAAATCGCCCCCACCGGGTTTACCAGCCCCTTGCCGGCAATGTCTGGGGCGGTGCCGTGGACCGGCTCGAACAAGCCGCGGCCGCTCGACGGATTGATGTTCGCCGACGGCGCGACGCCCATGCCGCCCACCAGCTCGGCAGTGAGGTCCGAGAGGATGTCGCCGAACAGGTTGCCGGTGACGATCACCTCGAATTGGGTCGGGTCCTTGACGAGCTGCATCGCAGCCGCGTCGACGAGGAGATGGCGCGCCTTGACATTCGGGTGACCCGCTGCAATCGCCTTCCACCGCTCCTGCCACAGCCCGCCGGCGAAGGTCATGGCGTTCGACTTGTCGATCATCACGACCTCGCGCTTTGCGATTCCGAATGCGTGCTCGATGATCCGCGTCACACCCAGGTAAGTGTTCAGGTCCTCCTGAATGGCAACCTCTTGATCGGTGCCCCTTTTGAAACGACCACCCATGCCCACGTATAGGCCCTCGGTGTTCTCGCGGACGATCATCAGGTCGACCTGGCGGCGATCCTCCCTCCGCAGCGGCGAAAGGCGGTCGTCATACAGCCGGGCGGGACGGAGGTTGACATAGAGGTCTAGCTCGAAACGCAGGCGGAGCAGCACGCCGGCGAGGTAGGCGGCGTCGGGAAGGCGAGGATCGCCGACGGCGCCGAAGAGGATGGCGTCGGCGGACGCGATCTGCTTCCAGGTGTCATCCGGAATCGCGACTCCCGTGCGCAGGTAGGCGTCGGCATTGACGTCGAACTCTTCGAACTCGAAGTCGGCGCCGGCGGCGCGCAGCACCTTGATCGCCTCCGGCACGACCTCCTTGCCCGCTCCGTCGCAGGGCAGGACCGCGATGTGCTTAGGCATTGGCGGTGGCGGCCTCCCGCTCGCGCAGCTTGTAGCGTTGGATCTTGCCGGTCACCGTCTTCGGCAGCTCCGACACGAACTCGATGATGTGCGGGTACTGGTAGCGCTGAAGCCGTGACTTGCAGTGCTCCTGCAGGTCCGCGGCCAGGGCATCGCCACCCGCCCCGCCCTTGGCGATCACGAAGGCCTTGATGCGCGTGAAGCCTTCGACCTCGATACCGACGACAGCGCTCTCATCGACTGACGGGTGCTCCAGCAGGATCGCCTCGATCTCGATCGGCGACGCCCACAGCCCGCTGACCTTGATCATGTCGTCCGAGCGGCCCTCGTACCAGTAGAAACCGTCCGCGTCGACACGATATCGATCGCCGGTGAAGAACCAGTCGCCGAGGATCGATCGCTTCGAGCGCTCGTGCTGCGCCCAGTACAGCGCGAGCGCGCTGTCGCCCTTGACGTAAAGGTCGCCGGCCTCGTCCGCCGCAACCAGCTCGCCCTCATCGTCAAGGATCTTCAGCTCGTAGCCCGGGACGGGCTTTCCACTCGAACCTGGGCGCACGTCATCGAGCCGGTTCGAGCAGTAGATATGCAGCATCTCGGTGGAGCCGACGCCATCGAGGATCGTAAGCCCGTACGCATCTTTCCACCGCCTCCACACCTCCGCCGGCAGGGCCTCGGCGGCCGCAACGCAGTGGCGGATCGATGACAGGTCGCGATCGTGGGACGCGTCGAAATTCAGGATGGCGTTGTAAAGGGTCGGCGCCGAGAAGAAGAGCGTCGGCCGGCGCTTCTCGATCGTCTCCAGCACCGTCGCCGGAGTGTGCCGGCCCGCGTGGAGGACGGTCGTCGCTCCCACCCAATAAGGAAACGTGAGGTTGTTGCCGAACCCATAAGCGTGAAAGAGCCCGGTGGTGGAGAAGGTGGTGTCGCCCTCGGTGATGCCGAGCACCTGCTCGGCGTAGGTGACGCATGTGTAAGGGATGTCGTGCTGCAAGTGCACGACCGCCTTCGGTTTGCCGGTCGACCCTGAGCTGTAGAGCCAGAACGCCATGTCGTCGCGTCGGGTTGGCGCAGGGTCGACATCATCTTCAACAGCGATCTGGCCTGCGCGCAGCAAGTGTGGCTTGTGCCCCGCGCGGTCGGCGGCGGGCTTGAGCTTCTCCTCGGTGGCGCCGTCCACCACGACGACGCGGGCGAGCGAGTCCTCGATGTAGTGGTCGTAGTCCTCCGAACGCTGAAGAAGCGGATTCACGGGAACCGGCACGGCTCCCATGCGGATCGCGCCGAGAAACGCGGCCACCCAGCCGGGACTGTCGAAAGCGACGATGACGACCCGCTCTTCCCTTCTCACTCCGAGCTCGGCGAGGGTGCGCGCCGCTCCGCAGGAGAGC
Source organism: Chloroflexota bacterium (assembly GCA_005880855.1). Lineage (GTDB taxonomy): Bacteria > Chloroflexota > Dormibacteria > Dormibacterales > Dormibacteraceae > UBA10449. The sequence continues at coordinate 82,834 of VBGM01000148.1, read as the reverse complement.
TCGAACAGCTCGCGATAGGTGACGTCCCCGCCCGCCGAATGGATCGCGACCTTGTCTCCTCGACCCGCCTCGAGGTTGCGATCGAGCAGGTCGGCCGCGACGTTGTAGCGGTTGGGAAGCTCCAGCCCACCCATCTGTTCGGTCAGTGTAGTTTCGAGTCGTGGCGGATGCCCGGCTGATCCTGCTGTATGACGGCGAATGCGACTTTTGAATCGGGCTCGCGCGCTGGGTCCAGCGCCACGATCGGGCAGGTCGGATCGACCCTCGGCCCAATCAGGAGCCGGGCCTGGCCGAGCGGCTGGGGTTGAGTCCCGCTGAGGCCGGCCGGGCGGTGTGGGTGGTGGAGCCTGGTGGGCGTCGGTACGAGGGGGCGGGTGCAATCAGCCGGACGCTAAGGGCGCTGGGGGGCTTGTGGGCGTTGCTCGGCTCGTTCTACCTGTTACGCCCCTTTCGCTGGCTGGAGGATGCGTATTACAAACGTGTCTCGCGGCGTCGAGCCTGGTGGTAACCCGCCGGTGCCGACCCCGGCGTGTTTCACAGGCAGTTGAAACGCGCGAGCGCATGCCCCGGCGTGGTTCAACTTTGAACCAGCCGACTGAACTGAGAGCAGTCACTGTTAAGGACCTTGTTCCCTCGAACCCACGTTCGTATGGTCCGGGGCATGGGAAAGCGGAGTCGCAACATTCGGGCCCGGCGCGAGAAGCTGCTCTTGTTCGAGCACTTGGGCAGCTACGAAAGGCTCATGCATGCGCTGAAACTCGACTTCTGTGTGAAGGCAGCCGCATTCGCCGACTCCCACAGGTATCAGGATTTTGGATCCCCCAGCGCGATCGCCTTTTTGATCACCATCTTTCAAATGAGGGAGGCCGACGCCATCCGCTGCATTTCTCTTGGCCGGTACGTTGCGGCCGCGGACGCCCGTCGAGATGCACAACGACGACGCATGCAATCGCCGACTAGCCTGGTGCAGCAACAGGCTCGTGGCCCGAACTAATCCCGACTCTTTACAGAATCACGCGATGAGCTTTGTGCCGGACATCGGAACGATCGTCCGCCTTAAAGACGGTCGGATCGCAGCAGCAAGCAATGTCAGCGCGCTTGGAGATGACGATCAAGTCATCTTTTCCGACGGTCATGAAGAAAAGGTGACGGCTTGGCTGATTGATGGAGAGCTAACCGGGGGTGAAGATGCCAATCCGCTCGACGCTCTCCGCCGTTACCTGCACGATCACCTTCAGTCGTAACCTGAAACCATGACCGTCGAGCGCCGGGCCAAACGCTGGTCGTCGATCAAGCTCACCGCCGTGGCACGCAACTTGATGAACGCTTCCCCCCTCTGCGCCATCGCCACGGTGGCGCCGGCCTCGAAAGCTCATGTCAGCCATGTCTACTTCGCGTGGACCGACGCCTTCGACATCTGCTGGATCTCCGATCCGGACTCCCTTCACTCTCGCAACCTCGCCAAGAATCCCTCGGCGGCCGTCACCGTTTTCAAGTCGGCGCAGGTCTGGGGCCGCCCCGACCGCGGCGTGCAGCTATTCGGCGCCGCGAAAGAGATCAGCGGTAGGCCGGCACAAGAAGCAGAGCGCGCCTACTCCGTGCGATTCAAGAACTACGGCGGCCTCGACGAGTCACTTCGGTTCTATCGCTTCCATCCACGCACGGTGCAGCTGTTCGACGAGCGATATCTAGCGCCAGGCACGTTGGTCAAAGCGCGGGTGGCCCATGACGGGCTGGTGTGGCTGCGTACCGAGGTCTGGGCCTAGCCGGCCATACATTGGTCGCCGAGCGCGCAGTTAACCCGCCGGTGCAAGCCCCCGCGTCTCTCAAAGTCGTTCGAAACCCGCCAGGGCATGCCCCGGCGTGTTTCGAGCGCACACGCGGATTACTGCCGGACTATCGCTGCTGCGCCTTTCCTCAAGACGTACTTCTGGATCTTGCCAGTGGCGGTCTTAGGCAGCTCCTGCACGAAGGTGACGCCGTGCGGCGCCTTGAAGTGGGCGAGCCGGCTGCGCGTGTGCTCGATGAGCTCCTTCTCCGTCGCGGTCTCGCCAGGCTTCAGGACGACGAACGCGTGCGGGGCCTCCCCCCACTTCTCGTGTGGAAGGCCGACGATCGCCGCCTCCTGCACCGACGGGTGGCGGAGCAGCACGCCCTCGACCTCCACCGACGAGATGTTCTCGCCCCCGCTGATGATCACGTCCTTGATCCGGTCGCGAATCTCCACGTAACCATCCGGATGCATCACCGCGGCATCCCCGGTGTGGAACCACCCGTCGCCCATCACCTTCTTCGTCGCCTCGGGGTCGTTGTAGTACCCCTCCATGATCACATTGCCGCGGAAGACGATCTCGCCCAGGTCCCGGCCGTTCATCGTCACATCCTTGCCCGCGCCGTCCACCACGCGCAGCTCGCCGGCCGTGATCAGCTCCACACCGGTGCGGGCTTTGATGACCGCGCGGTCGACCGGTGCCAACCTGCGGTGCTCAGGTCGCGGTTCGCAGATGGTCAGGAACGGTGACGTTTCGGTCAGGCCGTAGACCTGCGTCACCTCCCATCCGAACTCGCCCTCCATCCGCTCGATTGTCGCGGCAGCCGGCGGCGCGCCCGCGGTGACGACATTCACGCCGCGCGGAACCTCGCCTCGTACCGCCACCGGTGCATTGGCCAGCGCGATGAGCACAGTGGGCGCGGCGCACAGCCAGCTCACTTCCTCTTGGCGGATGAGCTCGAATACCCGCGCCGGATCGACTTTGGGTAGGCAGACATGCACGCCTCCCACCGCAGTCACGATCCACACGAACGTCCACCCGTTGGCGTGGAACATCGGCAGCGTCCACAGATATTTGTCGTCGACGCCGGGACGAAGATGGACCAGCGTGCCGACGACGTTCATCCATGCGTTGCGGTGCGTGATCATCACGCCCTTGGGCTTGGCAGTCGTGCCGCTCGTGTAGTTGAGGGAGAGCAGGTCGCTTTCCTCTATCTCTGGTCGCTTGAATTTCGACCCCGCTGCCGCCATCGCCGGTTCGTACTCGATCCATCCTTTCCGGCCGCCGGCGCTCCCCAACGCCACGAAATGCTCCACGCTTTCGAGCCTGCCCCGCACGCTGTCCACCGCCTCCATGTGGTCGGGGTGGACGCACAGGACCTTGGCGCCGGAGTGCGTGGTGATGTAGACGAAATCGTCAGGCGTCAGCCGGTAGTTGATCGGCACGAGCACCGCGCCGATCTGAGGCACGGCATAGAACGACTCGAGCTGCTCATGTGTGTTGGGCGCGATATACGCGACCCGGTCGCCCTTTTTTACGCCCATGCCCTGGAGCGCAGCCGACCACCGGTCGCACCGATCGAAGAACTGCTCGTAAGTCATGCGCAGGTCGCCGTCGACGACGCCCTCGCGATCCCCGTAGAGCTTGCGGGTCCGGCGGGCGAACTCGAGGGGCGTCAGAGGGGTTTCCATGAACCTCGATTATGAGTTGAGCAAGAGCGCGAAATCAGTAGTTTTGATTCCGCCGACAAAAGCCCCGTGCTGATGCGGCTCCAGCTCGACCGCCCGCTCGTACACGAACGCATAAACGTTGTCGAGCGTCCAGTCGCCGTAGCCCTGGATGCGCAGGCCGTACCGCAGCGCCTGGTCCTTGTTTCCACGATCGAGCAGGTCGAGAGCCCGCGCGTAGATGGCCTTGAGGATCTCGAGCTGCATCGAAAGCTCGGCGATGGTCTTGGCGTCTCCATCGGCCTCGACCAGCTGCTCGATCTGGACTTCGAGGTCGGCGATCTCCTTCTGGTAGTCGTCCACCGTCACGACCCTCGTGACGAGTTTACCGCCGAACCTAGTGAATCAGGTAGTGGGAGGCGACCGAGGCCGCGATCAGGATCGCGATGATGTTGACGACCTTGATCATCGGGTTGATGGCGGGGCCCGCGGTGTCCTTGTTGGGGTCTCCGACCGTGTCTCCGGTGACCGCCGCCTTATGCGCCTCGGAGCCCTTGCCCCCGAGGTGCCCTTCTTCGATGTACTTCTTGGCGTTGTCCCACGCCGCCCCGCCGCTCGTCATCTGGATGGCAAGGAACAGGCCTGTGACGATGGCGCCGAGCAGCATGCCGCCGAGCGCCTTCGGGCCGAGGATGAAGCCGACGGCCAGCGGCGCCACCACCGGGATGATGCCCGGCAGGATCATCTCGCGCTGGGCCGCGGCGGTCACGATCCGGACCGCTGTCCCGTAATCAGGCTTCGCCGTCCCCTCCATGATGCCTTTGATGTCGCGGAACTGGCGACGAACCTCCTCCACGACCAGGCCACCCGCCCTCCCGACCGCCAGCATCGCCAGCGAACCGAACAGGAAGGGCAGTATGCCGCCAAGGAACAAGCCGACGATGACCCGCGGGTCTGAGAGGTCGAATGCCGTTGTATGCCCCGCGCGTGTGAGCTCCTGCGTGTAGGACGAAAAGAGGACCAGCGCCGCCAAGCCTGCCGAACCGATGGCGTAGCCCTTGGTGACGGCTTTGGTGGTGTTGCCCACGGCGTCGAGCGGGTCTGTGACACCTCGCACCTCTTCTGGCAGCTCTGCCATCTGGGCGATGCCGCCCGCGTTGTCGGTGATGGGGCCATACGAGTCGATGGCGACGATGATTCCGGTCATCGACAGCATGGCCACCGCGGCGATCGCGATGCCGAAGAGGCCGGCGAGGTTGTAGCTGATGAGGATGCCGATGCCGATCACGATCACCGGCAGCGCGGTCGACATCATGCCGATCGCCTGGCCCGCGATGATGTTGGTGGCGTGGCCGGTGACCGACGCCTTGGCGATGAGGTGCACGGGCCAGTACGCCGTCTCGGTGAAGTACTCCGTGATGGCGACGATCAAGACCGTGATCACCACGCCGACGAGACCCGCATAGAACAGGTTGTTCGGGTCGCTCACGCCGCCCCCGGCCTGCAGGTAATCGTTGACGCGCATGTACTGCGTCACGAGGTAGAAGCCGACCACCGCCACGGCAACCGCCACGAGCAGGCCGGCGTACAGCGCGCCCATGATCCAGCGCGGGTTGAAGACGCGCACGAAGAACGTGCCGACGATCGAGCCCTCAACGCTCACCGCGCCCAGCAGCAGCGGGTAAATCACCCAGGCGATCTGGCCTTTGAAGAGCAACGAGGCCAGCAGCATGGCCGCGATCATGGTCACTGCGTACGTCTCGAACAGGTCGGCGGCCATACCGGCGCAGTCGCCGACGTTGTCACCGACGTTGTCCGCGATCACCGCCGGGTTGCGAGGGTCATCCTCCGGGATTCCGACCTCGACCTTCCCCACCAGGTCGGCGCCGACGTCCGCCGCCTTCGTATAGATGCCACCGCCAAGCCGGGCGAAGACGGATACGAGGCTCGCCCCGAAGGCGAGGCCGACGAGCGCGTCAGGGTTCTTGAAGACGTAATACGCAGCGGACACGCCCAGGAGACCAAGGCCGACGACCATGAAGCCGGTGACCGCGCCGCCGCGGAACGCCACCTGCAGCGCCCGGTTCAAACCCCCGCGCGCCGCCTCGGCGGTGCGCACGTTCGCGCGGACCGCGATGTTCATGCCGACGTAGCCCGCCGCGGCCGAGAGGACCGCCCCGACGACGTACAGCGCCGCGGTCGTCCAGTCGATCGCGAGCCCGATGACGATGGCGATCAGCACGCCGATGATCGCGATCACCGTGTACTGGCGATTCAGGTAGGCGGCGGCACCTTCCTGGATGGCGGCCGCAATTTCGCGCATGCGATCGTTGCCGGTGGGCTGGCGTAGGACCATGACGATCAGGACGACCGCGAACAGCACGGCGGCCAGGCCCCCGGCCACCCCGAACAGAACTAGATTCGGATCCACCAACCCTCTCCACGAAACCTGAAACAAAAAAGCGGCGCGGAGCGAAAGGGTATACGAACTATCAACTGAACACGCGGCGGCGCCACCACACCATGATCCCGCCGAACACCATCAGGCCCGGCATGAGGACGCCGGTGATGAAGATCAGGGTGCTCTGGTCCTGCTGCGTGAGCGGCAGAGGAAGCGCGCGGCTCGGCTTCGGCGGGATTGAGATCAAGGAGTCCTGCTCGGCCAGCCACTGAAACGACGCCAGCGCGATCTCCAGGTTGGCGCCGCCGGCGTTCGGCGGCAAGACCAGGTTTTCAGCCAAAGCCCCGCTGCCCGAGACGACGATACGGGTCTTCTTCTGGCCCGCGGCCTCTTCCAGCGTCTCCATGATCGTGAACGGCCCGCCCACGTCGCCCGCCTTGCGGGTCGCGTAGTCGCTCCGGGGGCTGGCGACCGCAAACGAACCGCTCGAGGTCCTTGCGATCGCGACCGAGGTCGCGGCCGGATCAGGCGTGCCGGTGATCGGGGTCGATTGGGGGAAATAGGAGGCGATGCCCTTGACGTTGGCCGTCATCGGCGAGACGCCGTACTGCGTGGCGGCCGGAATGGTCTGGTTGCCCCCGTTGTGGGCGGGATCCGTCTCGACGACGAGCGCGCCCGAGAACCCGAGCCCGTACGGCTTCAGCACCCCGCTGAGCGAGACGATCACGGACGGGTCCTGCTGCCAGGGCTCGGCCGCGATCAGCAGCTTGCCGCCGGAGGCCAGATAGGCGCCTATCGCCTTGACCGCGGCACCGGACAGCGGCTTTGTCGGTGCCACCAACGCGACCTCATCGCAATCTGCCGGGATCGAGCTCGTCTGAGCCACGAGCAGGTCGCGCGAGGCGAAGTTGTTCTTGGCGAGGATGTCCGCGACGCCGGAGTAGCCCGAGTTGGTGTCCTTGTCTCCCAGCGATCGTTCTCCGTCGCCGATCGCCCAGCAGACGAGCGGGACCCGATCGGACTCCAGCTTTATGAGCGCGGCGGTGACGTCGATCTCGCCCTGGGAATCCGGCGTGAGCAGCTCGGACTTGCCTCTGTAGTCGAGCACCAGCGTGTTCGGCCGTTTGACCTTGTAACGATTCACATCCGCAAGATCCGTGTCCGCGTCCGCGCGCCGGTACTTCACATGCTGACTCTGGGCGGCATAAAGGCTGATCAGCGCCTCTGCCTCGGCCTGCCCGTTGCCAGCCCCGGCGCGAAAGATTCCGATCACCTGCAAGTCAAACGCGAGCCGCTTGGCCGCGAGGATCGACTGCGGGGCAAGCGTATTGAGGCCTCCGCGGGTGAGGTCGACCGCCTGTGTCGACCTCGAGGCGACCACATTGGCGGCGACCAGCAGCGCTAGTACAGTCGCCGTGACGACAAGGCTCACCGAACCGGCGCGTGCGCGTCGCGCCCACCGGTTCATCGCCAGCGCCGCGACTCGAGCAGACGAGTCGTGAGGAACAGCGCACCAACCGCCAGGGTCAGGAAGTACACGGTGTCGCGCAGGGTCACCTGGCCGAGGCTGAACGCCTGATAGCGGTAATAGCCGGCGACGTAGTCGAAGAAAAGACTCAGGGGCGGCCGCGTGAAGATTCCCATCAGGAGGGCCGTGTACCAGATCGCAAGCAATGCGACCAGCGAGACCACGTATGCGATGACCTGGTTTTTCGTGAGGCTCGAGGCCAGGACGCCGATCGCGATGGCGGTGGCGCCGACCAGGAGCATGCCGACGTAGGTGGCGGCGATGAGCCCGAAATCCAGCCTGCCCACCTGGATGGAAATACCGGCCACCGTGATTGAGGCCTTGTCGGGCACGTAGATGGCGAGCAGGACGACGTAGACCAGCGTGGTGGCGATGAGCAGCACGTAGAAAACGAACGCGCCCAGCCATTTCCCGAGCACCAGCTCCCGGTCGCGAACCGGCGAGGTGAGGAGCAGCTCCAGCGTCCCCTGGCTCCTTTCCTCAGCGATGAGCCGCATCGTCAGCACCGGCACGATGATCAACGTCATGAATCCGGTGATGACGCCGAAGACCCCGTCCATCGTGGCCTGCTGGCCGGCGAGGACGGTGCCGATGAAACCGAAGCCCGAAACCAGGAACGTGAAGACCCCCGCCACGACCCAGCCCACGGGCGACACGAAAAGCGCAGCGAGCTCCCTGCGCGCGATGGCGGCGACGTTGAGCGCACCCGTACGCCAGACGACTGCGTGGACCGCGTCCGCAAAACCCGGTTCGGACCGAGCGGACGGCTCGACTCGTTTCGGCCCGCCCGCGGCCCGCTCGCGCGTCTCCTCTCGCTTCGCCGCCGCCGCGGCCGTGCGAGCCACCGGCAGGGTCGCCGTCTTCACCGGCCCGCCTACGCGGCGCGAAACTTGCTTGCGGACCTTGGAGCGGGCTCGCCTTCGCGAAGACTTGCTCACTCTTCGTCGGCTGGATCTGATTCGTCGTCCGCCGTCAGGCTGAGGAACACGTCCTCGAGGGTCGGCCTTCGCGCGTGCACCTCACGCACGCCGAGGCCCGCCTCGACCGCGACCCGCGTGAGCTCCTCGCGAAGCGCCGGAACGCCGCTCACCACCACTCGCCATACCTCGTCGCCCTCCGCGCTTACCACCACCTCGTCGACGCCGGCCACCTGACGCAGCTTCGCCTCGATCTGGTCGGCCCCGCCCTGACCCCTCAGGAGCATTTCGATCTCCTGACCTTGATCGCGGCCGAGTCGGTCACTGAGCCGCTGCGGGGTGTCATCGGCGACGATGCGGCCTTCGTTGATGATCAGCACGCGCTCGCACGTCGCCGCGACCTCGGGCAGGATGTGGCTCGAGAGGATGACGGTGTGCTGTCGCCCGAGCTCTTTGACCACGGTGCGCGTCTTTTGAGCCTGCGCCACGTCAAGGCCCGCGGTCGGCTCGTCGAGGATGAGCACCGGAGGATCGTGGACGATCGCCTGGGCCAGTCCGACTCGCTGGCGCAGCCCCTTCGACAGGCGGCCGATGATCTCATCGCGCCGGTCTTCGAGACCGCAGGCATCGATCGCGTGCTCGACCCGACCGCGCCGCTTCGAAGGTGGCACGCCACGCAGCCGGCACATGAGGTCGAGGAAGCCGGTAACGCGCATCTCGTTGTAGAGGGGGTTGGTTTCAGGCAAATAGCCGATCCGCCGGCGCACCTCGAGCGAGTACTTGAAGACGTCGAACCCGTCGACGCTCGCCGTGCCGGCGGACATGCCCAGAAAACCGGCGAGGATCCGCATCGTGGTCGACTTTCCCGCGCCGTTGGGGCCGAGGAAACCAAGGACTTGCCCTTTCGGCACCGAGAAGGTCACGTCCTGGATCGCGGGGCGCCTGTCGTAGAACCTGGTGAGCCCCTGGACTTCGATCAAAGCCTTAGAAGTGTTACAGACGCTGGCCGGCCCTCGGTTGCGTCAGAAGGTGAGGTCGAACGGCTTCAAGTTTCCGGCAGCCGCCGACCAGTCAACGCGAACTTCGCTAACGTAGGCCTGGCTAGGCCCGCGCCGCGCGGCCTCGAGCAGGCGCTCGAGGTCTGCCTTCTCCCCTTCCGCGACGAGCTCGACCGAACCGTCATCGCGGTTGCGTACCCAGCCCCGCAGGCCGAGTGGGCGCGCCTCGCGCATGACGAAATACCTGAAGCCGACTCCCTGGACGTCGCCGTTGATGACGGCGTGAAGGCGCTCGGAAGGCACGACTGTTATATCGTCGCTCGAATGCCATCCTCGGGAGTTGTGGCGGGCATCTCCCGCTACAACTCGACAATCGTGGCCGTCGGCGACGAGCTGGTCGGGGGCTTCACACTGGACTCCAACTCGCACTGGCTGGCGGAGCGACTCCGCCTGCTCGGATACCCGGTCAAGCGAATCACAGCGATCCGTGACCGTCCCGAAGAGATCGTCGAGCAGCTGCAGCGCGAGCTGGCCGACCCCGAAGTCACCCACGTTTTCGTGAGCGGAGGCCTCGGGCCGACACCGGACGACCGCACGTTCGCATCCGTCGCCCAGGCGCTCGGCCGTGAGCAAGTGATCTGGGAAGAGGCCCGCGCCAAAATCGAACGTCGCGTGAGGCGCATGCATGAGGCAGGGCTGCTGGAGTCGCCGGACGTGACCGAGGGCAACCTGCGCATGGCCCGCATCCCCGCAGACCCCGCCCACGTTTTCAGAAACAAGCGCGGCATGGCGCCGGGCGTCGTCTACGAGGCCAGGGGCAAGCAAATCTTCGTGCTGCCCGGCGTACCGCTCGAGTTGAAGAGCATCTTCACCGAGGAGCTCGAGCCGGAGTTCCTCGGTGGCGGCTCGGCGGCCACCGTTCGCGAGCTCCGCTTCACGTTCGCGGTCGAGGCCCGGTTCTACCCGCTGATGCGCGAGCTGGAGGAGAAGTTCCCCGATGTTTCGGTCGGCTCGTATCCGAACTTCGAAACCAAAGAGCTCGTGATCCGCTGTCTGGGCAGCGACCCCAAGCGCGTCGACGAGGTGCTCGAGGTCATCCGGCGCCGCAGCGCCGAGCTGGGAATGGTAGGCGAAGCCCGCCAAGCATAAGCATGGCTGAACAGCTCCGCCTGGCCGAGCTGATGGCCGCCCTGTCGCTGGCCACGGACCTGGGGATGGGCCAGCCCCTCGAGCAGGCGCTGCGCACCTGCTTGATCGCCGTCGCCCTCGGGGAACGCCTGGGCCTCGAGAACGAAGAGCTGTCCGAGGTGTACTACGTCGCTCTCCTGCGGTTCCTGGGCTGCACCGCCGACGCGCACGAGTTCGCCGCGATGGTCGGTGGCGACGACATCGCCATTCGCGCGGCGATCGCGCCGGTTCTGGGCGGTACCCAAAGGGAGTTCGCATCGCAGGTGATGCCTGAGGTGGGGAAAGGGCATGGTCCGTTACGGCGGGCCCGTCTTCTGGCGGGCATGCTGTCTGGCGGTCAGCGCCACGCCCGTGAGGGCGTCCGCGCCGGGTGCGAGCTGGCGGAAAACCTCGCGGCGCGAATCGGGCTGGCGCCAAACGTGCGACGTGGATTGCGATCTGCCCTGGAAACCTGGAATGGCACCGGTTTTCCAGATGGCGCCGGCGGCGAAGACATCCCCCTGTCCTCCCGCGTTGTATTCGTCGCTCGCGATGCCGAGGTGCTTCACCGACTGGGCGGCTCCGATCGGGTGAAAGCCACTCTGCGGGCCCGCAGCGGCGTGACGTATGACCCGGCTATCGCGAGCACATTCCTTCACTATTTCGCCGAGGTGCTGGCCGCGGCCGAGACGGCGTCGCCCTGGGCCGCGGTGCTCGCGTGCGAACCCGAACCTCACCCATGGGTGCCTGAAACACGCCTCGATGCGACTCTGGAAGCCTTCGCCGACTTCGTCGACGTCAAGTCGCCCTTTACTGCGGGACATTCGCGCGGCGTCGCGATGCTGGCCGCGGCGGCCTGGTCCACTGATCCCGCGACGATTCGCCGCGCCGGCCTCATCCATGACCTGGGCCGCGTTTCGGTGCCGAATGGCATCTGGGACAAACCATCACCGTTGACCGAGGGCGAATGGGAACGTGTGCGGCTGCATCCCTATCACTCCGAGCGAATCCTCCTCCGGGTAGCCCGGCTCGAGCCGCTGGCTGCGCTCGCCGGCGCGCATCACGAACGCGTGGACGGATCCGGCTATCACCGCGGATCGAAACGCCCAGAGCTGACGCCTCAGGCGCGAGTTCTGGCTGCCGCCGACGCTTACCAGGCGATGACGCAGCCGCGGCCGCATCGCCCAGCATTCACACGCGAAACCGCAGCCGACGCCCTTCGCGCCGATGCTCGCGCCGGTCTTCTCGACATAAATGCCGTCGACGATGTGCTCACCGCGGCAGGCCACCAGGCTCGCCGCGTCCACCACTCCTGGCCCGCCGGCCTCAGCGATCGAGAGGTCGAGGTCCTGCGCCTGATCTGCCGCGGTGGCACGAAGAAGCAGGCGGCCGAGCTGCTCAGGATTTCACCCGCCACCGTCGACCACCACGTCCGCCACATCTACGACAAGGTCGGCGTGGCAACACGGGCGGGCGCGACGTTGTTTGCGATCAAGAATGACTTGTTGCAATAGCGCGATCACGCGATGTGCACATCGCTCAGCGTGCGAAGACTTGTCGTCATGAGAGGCAGTGTCGACATCGCCAAGGAGCTCGCATGAAACCCCAGGTCATATGCATCCCAGGAAGCGTGGCGCCCGCCGCCCAGAGATACGCCGCGCTCACGACCGCTGTCGGCCACAAGGCCGACCTCCACCTGAAGGAGCTCGAGGTCTACAGCGGATCCGTTCCGCCCGCGAATTATTCGATCGAGATGGAGCTTGCCGGGCTCGATCGGCTCGCGGACTCACTCGGGCTCGAGCACTTCCATCTTGTGGGTTACTCAGGCGGCGGGTTTGTATCCCTCGCTTATGCGGCCACGCGACCCCACCGCCTGGTCAGCCTTGGTCTGTTCGAGCCCGCGGGGATCCCGGGAAGCCGGACGGAAATAGAACAAACCGCCAACCGGGCGCTCGAGGCGCAGCTACGCGGACTCGATGGCCCCGATTTCATGTCAGCTTTCGTTCGCCTTGGGTTAAAGCCAGGCGTGCAGCCGCCGCCGGCGCCCACATCAATCCCACCGGAAATGCGGAACCGGCCGGCCGGCATCTCGGCGATGATCCGGGCGTTCGACGCTTATCCACTCGACCGTGCTCTTTTCATGGCTTGTACGTTCCCCGTCTATGCCGGCTACGGCGATCTTTCGGACGATTATCAGCTCGTCAAGATGCAAGTCTTGGCAGGGCTGTTTGGGGACATACATGTTCAGCGGTACCCGGGCATTCACCACTTCGTCTCGCCCGACCAGATCTACACGGCTGCTCATGCCGGCGAGCTGATGGGGCTTTGGCAGCGCGCAGACGAAGCCCTAGCCATGCAGCTTGCGCAACAGTAAGGAGCGTTCCGCCGGGTTCTGGCAGAGCTCGAGCGCGCGCATTCGCGCCTCCCGCGCGAGCACCGGCTCTCCCAGCTGAACCAGCAGCTCGGCCCGCGCCGAATGGAACAGGTGGTAGCCGTCCAGCGTGATCGCCAGGTCGTTCACCTCGCCCAGCGCCGGCTCGGGTCCAGCGAAGTGGCTGAGCGCGATCGCGCGGTTGAGACGTACCACCGGACTGTCGGCCATCTGCAAGAGGGCGTCGTACAGCAACATGATCTGGTGCCAATCGGTCTCATCCCAGGAGGCCGCCTCCGAGTGCAACGCCGCGATCGCAGCCTGGATCTGATACGGTCCGGTCGCTCTCATCGCACCGGCGCGATCGAGGATGTCAATTCCTTCTGCGATCGCCGGGCGGTCCCAAAGCCGCCGGTCCTGTTCGGGCAGCAGGACCATCTCCCCCGCACCATCAAAACGTGCAGCTGAGCGTGCCACGTTCAACTTCATAAGGGCGAGCAGCCCGAGGACCTCAGGCTGGTCGGGCATGAGTTTCGCGACCAGACCTGCAAGCCAGATGGCATCGTCGGCTATGTCCCGCCGCATGGCGACCTGCGCCCCGCGGCTGAGGTAGCCCTCATTGAACATCAGGTAGAGAACCGACAGCACTCCGTCGAGCCGCTCCCCCATCTCGCGCGCCTCCGGCACGCGGTATGGGATATGCGCGTCGACGATCTTCCTCTTCGCACGAACGATGCGCTGCGCCACCGTCGCCTCAGCGACGAGAAATGCACTGGCGATCTCGGCCGTCGTGAAGCCCGCAACGGCTCGCAGGGTCAACGCCACCTGCGCCTCCTGCGACAGCGCGGGGTGGCAGCACATGAAGATCAGGCGCAGACGGTCGTCCGCCTCAACCGGCTCAGGTGACAAGTGCGAGAGCTCCAGGATGACTAACTTCTCCTGGTACCTCTTGTCTCGCCGCAGGATGTCGATGGCGCGCCGCCGTGCGGTGGTCATCAACCACGCGCCCGGCTTTTCGGGTATGCCTTGCTTCGGCCATTTCTCGAGGGCCGCCACCAGGCTGTCCTGTACGACTTCCTCGGCGAGGTCGAAGTCGCCCAGCGCGCGCACGAGCGCCGCGGTCAGGCGGCCGGCCTCCTCCCGGAAGACGGCGGATACAGCAGCGTCGGTGGCGGTCTGCGTCGTCGTCAGTCGTTCGAGTGGTCGACCATTGGCCGCACCTCGACGGCGCCGGCCGGCCATCCCTTAGCCATGGCGAGGGCCTCGTCGAGATCCTTGACTTCAACGATTGCGAACCCGCCGACGACTTCCTTCGCCTCGATGTAAGGACCATCCGTGACCATGGCTTTGCCGTTCTTGATGCGAACGGTCGTCGCGGTGTTCGGCCCCTGGAGCTCCGCGCCACCGACGAGCCGGCCCGCTTTGCTGTGCTCCTCGAACCACTTGCCGGCCGCCTCGTAGGCGACGGCGCGCTGGTCTTTGGAGAGCTTCTCCCACGCATCCTGGTCGTCGCTGCTACCCACGAACATGAGGACGTACTTCATCAGGAATCTCCACTCATGGCGGTCTTGAATGCCGCTTCATCAATACGACGAACGGCCGGCGCCATGTTCGACAGCCTCACGACGCTGACTGCAGCACCACTGCCGTCCCGTAGCAGAGGACCTCGGTCGCGCCCGGCGCCACCTCCGTGGCGTCGTACCGGACGCCAACCACGCCGTTCGCGCCGAGTGCGGCCGCGTGCTGCAGCATGATGCGGAAAGCGTCCTCGCGGGCGTGCTCGCACATCTCCGTGTACAGGGTGATGTTGCCGCCGAAGATCCGCTGAAAGCCGGCGCCGACATTGCCGATCACGCTGCGCGAGCGCACGATGATGCCGCGCACCAGACCCAGGTTGCGAACGATTCGCGATCCCTCGACTGTGAACGCGGTCGTCACCCACTCGCGGTGGACCTCGGGCGCGGCTTGCACCGGATACAGGGCCATCGTCTACCTCCCAGTGAATTCGGGTTCTTGCTTGGCGAGGAAGCTCATGATCCCGATGGCCGCATCGTCGCTGAGGGCGGCGCGCGCAAAGTTGGCGGCCTCGATCTCAAGCGCTTCGTCCAGGGGAAGGTCATAGCCGCGCCGGACCGCGTCCTTGATCATGGCAATCGCGAGGGTCGCCGCCTTGGCCAGTCGGTTCGCCCGCTCGGTGACAGCTGCCACGAAGTCTTCTGGAGCCACGGCCTGGTCGACCCATCCCACCGCCTCCGCATCTCTCGCCGAAAGACGTGTCGAGTCGATGATGTAGCGCAGCGCGCGCGCCTTGCCGATCAGGCGCGGCAGCCGCTGAGTTCCGCCCGCGCCGGGGATGATGCCCAGCGACGATTCCGTCTGCCCGATCCTCGAGCGCCCGTCCTCGACCATGATCCGGAAGTCGCAGCACAGCGTGAGCTCGCTCCCGCCGCCGAGGGCATGGCCGTTGATGGCCGCGATCACCGACTTGGGGCAGCGCTCGATGGCTGAGAAGTGCGCGTTCATGCGGTTCATGAAGGCCCCGATCTGGTCCGCGGCGTCTGACGATTGGCGATCGATGGTGCCGAGCATGGTCAGGTCGGCGCCGACGCTGAAGTACTTTTCGTACTCCGAGGCGAGCACGACCACGCGCACATCGGGGTCGTCGCCGGCCTCTTTGAATGCTGCAGCCAGCTCCTCCATGAGGTCCTCGGCGATTGCGTTGTTGCCCTTGCGATGCATGACGACACGAGCAATGGCCCCATCTCTGGTGACGTCCACGTATGCGCCCATCGCTACGCCGTAAAGAGAGGGATGCCGCCCGCGACCTCGATCACCGCGCCGGTGATATAGCCCGCCTCATTCGAGCAGAGGAACGCGATCGTGTTGGCGATGTCCTCGGGCTGGCCGAAACGCTTGAACACCGTCCGCGCGCGGAAGCGGTCATACATGGGGTTGGTCTCCGCGGCGGCCTTGCCCGCCTCGCTCTCGATGATGCCCGGCGCGATGGCGTTCGATGTGATGTTGTGCCTGCCACCTTCCAGAGCGGCCGTCTTGGCGAGACCTATCAGCCCCGCCTTGGTCGCTGAGTAGGACGCCTGGCCGAAGCCGCCAAGCGTTCCCGCCACCGATGACATGAAAACGATCCGGCCCCACTTGTTCTCGACCAGATATGGCCACGCTTCCCTGGTGCAGTTGAAGGCGCCGGTCAGGTTGACCTTCACGTCGCGGTCCCAAAGCTCGTATGACTGGTTGGGGATCTGCGCGGTGTGGTCGAGGGTGGCTGCGTTGTTGATGAGGATGTCGATCTTCCCGAACTCGTCCTTGACCTTCTTGAAGACGTCACGAACCTGCTCGCGATTGGTCACGTCCATCTTGATGGCCAGCGAGCGCCGGCCCATCTTGCGGATCTCCTCCGCAGTCGAGTTCGAATGCACCCAGCCCTGCGAGACCGCCACCTGCGCCAACACGCTTCCCGCGGCCTCCGCCGTCTTCTGAAGGTCGGGATCGTCCTCGACCAGGATGTCGGTGATCACGACGTCGGCCCCGGCGCTCGCCAGGGTCAGGGCGTCCTGGCGCCCGAGACCGCGCGATGCACCGGTGACGACTGCAACCCTTCCCGTGAGATCGAACATGTACCCGCCCCCTTAGCTAGATCGATACTCCGCCGACGCTTTCGTCAGCACGGCTTCGCCGCGTTGGTTGACGGCGCTAAGCGCAATCTTGCCGGGTCCAGCATCTTCGG
Source organism: Chloroflexota bacterium (assembly GCA_005880855.1). GTDB lineage: Bacteria > Chloroflexota > Dormibacteria > Dormibacterales > Dormibacteraceae > UBA10449. The sequence goes on along the minus strand of VBGM01000148.1, from coordinate 66,271 downwards.
CGGCGAATGCAACGGTATCTCCCGGCTCGACCATGCCGGCAAACCGGCAGTACAGACGGCGCAGCCGGTGAGCCCCGCCGGCCGCCTCGGCCGCGACGCAGGCAAGGATTCCCATCTGGAGCATGCCGTGCGCGATGATTCCCGGCAACCCGACCGACCGGGCGAACTCGCCATCGAGGTGAATGGGGTTGTGGTCGCCGGACGCCTCGGCGTACGCGGCGATCTGGTCGGGTGTAAACGTGACCGCGCGCTCGATTCTCTTCATGAACGAATGATGAAAAGCGTGCGCGACCGGCACAAGGCTGAGCCGTCCTCGGCGGTGGTGGCGGTCTCGTATGTGAGAAACCGCATGCCCCGCCGGCTGATGTCGCTGACAACGTGGCCCTGTGAGGTGACGGTCTCGCCAGCCTGAGGGTGACGCTCCCACTCGAACTCCTGGTCCGCGTGTAGAAGTCTGGCGAAGTCGACAGCAGCCTCCGGATCGCCGAAGAGCTGCGGTCCGGTCGCCGCGAGCGCGTAGACGGCGGCGAACGTGGGCGGCACGCCGTCTGCGGGGTCGGCTCCGATTGCTCGCGCGAAGGCTGCGACGCGTTCGGGCTCGATCACCGAAGTCACGGCGGGATAGGTCTTCCCCTCGACCGCAGACAACGCTAGATGGGGCGGAATCGAGCGAATACCCGACGCAGGAGCAGCGGACGAAGCCCCGACCACGCGTCCATGACCGATGCGCGCGCCGTGCTCGCCTCGTCGGGTGGCGCGTATGCGGCGACCACGAAGCCGCTGGCAAGCGACCGGATCGGTTCTGTGGCCTCGGGGAAGGTCTGCGAAAGGCGCCGGCCCATCTCGAAGGGCGTCTCTCCCGAACGCTGATCGGCGCCCGCCAGGCGCGTGAGCATGAGGGTGCGCCGCCAGACCCCCATCACCGAACGCGGGCGCAGGTACCGCGCCACGGCGGCAAACAGCACGAGCAGGAGCGCCACGACCACGCCGACGATCTTGGTCAGCGTGCTCGGGTCGGGTAGGCGAATCGAAAACCCTCCACCGCCGCCCGTGCTCGAAGGACCGTTCGGCTCGTTCACAGGCCGACCGCTCGGCGTCCCCACCACTGTGCCCGGCCCGGTACCGCCGGAAGGGTCGCTGCAAAGGTTGTCGCGCAGGCAGATGTTCGAACCGCTCACTCCCCGGGGGATCGGCTCGTAGAAGTGGTCGTTCGTCGGCTCGAACTCGATCCAGCCGTACTTCGGAAAGTAAACCTCGACCCAGGTGTGCGCATCTTCGCTCCGGACCACGAAGCTGTTGGTGGTGGTGTCGAGGACGCCTGGCCCGAAGCCGCTCACGAGCCGGCTCGGTATCCCGAGCGACCGCAGCATGTCCCCCATCGCCGTCGCGAAGAACTCGCAGTAGCCGCGGTGAGAGTTGAACAGGAAGTAAGCGAGCGGGTCCTGGCCGTCAGGAGCTTTCGGCGGTGTCAGCGTGTACGTGAACTTGTCGCTGCGTAGGTACGTCTCGATCGCCGCCGCGGCGTCGTAGGGATTGGTGGCGCCGGCGTCCTGCACAATCTGCAGCGCCAGCTGATGAATGCGGCCGATGATGGCCGGGTCACGGTATCCGTTGGTGGGCAGGCTCATGTACGCGCGCGCCCAGTCCGGGTACGCGGTACCGGCCGCCTGCAGGTCGGCGTCGGTGGCGGTGGAGTATTCCACCGTGACCGCGTACGTCCCGCGCGACGTCCGCGGATTGATGGTCGACAGCCGGTCGATGTTCACGATGGGTCCGCCAAACGGCGGAGGCACCAGCGCCTCGGTTGCCATCGTTTCGCGGTCCACATGAAACAGCCTGCCCGGATAGAAAAGGATGTCGGCGTTCCCGCCGGGCGGCGAGAGCATCCTGACGTTGAACAGGGTTACCCCGAGCTTCGAGTAGTCCTCTCCGAACGGGGCCAGCTGGCCTTTCTGAATGTCCTGCTTGAGCCCGCCTGTGTCCTGGTACCTCCACGCTCCGTGGAAGAGCAGGGTCTCGTTGACTCCCCGGAAGTAGTGCGGTCCGACGAAGTCCCCCTGCAGCGTGTATGTAAAGACCGGATCGTGCGTCCGCTTGAGCGACGTGTTGAGCAGGACATCAGGTGAGAAGCCCGTGGTGCCGCCGGTCGTTCCCGCGGCGCCGAATGAACCTGGGTGGCTCAGTGTCTCGAGCAGCTGTGCCCAGCTCGTGAATGCGCTCGATTCCATGTCGACGGTGCGGTCGACGGTGGAGATCGGGGGCAGCATGATCGCCAGCACGATGAGAGCCGCCATCGCCACCAGTCCGCTCTCCCAGAAATCCCATCGCGCATCACCTGTGAGCTTCACGCTGGCTCGGGTCGCACTCGCGATCGAGCTCGTGTAGTTGGTCCACAACAGGAGGGCGAGAGTCAGCACGAGCACGGCGAGGACGTAGCCGTTCTGATCGCGAGGGAAGTTGAGCAGGTTGGTGGCGAAGGCTGCCGCACCCGGCAGGAGGCCGAGCAGCGGGCGTCTCCAGCGCAGAACGCACCATGCCAGCCAGCCGCCGGTCACCCACATCAGCCAGCTGATGAGATACAGGTCGAACGAGGAATCGGCGATTGCGGAGCCGTCGAGCACTCGTGGCGACCAGGCGCTCACCAGGCCGAGGCCGGACGGGTCGCCTGGGTGGCCGGCATTTAAGGCGGGCCACGACGCCACCGCGGCGGCAATGGGACCGGCCACCATGCCGATCGCCACTCCAGCGCCCCAGGGAATCGGCAGCACCGCGAGCAGGCCCATGAAGACCGCTCCGACGAGCGCGACCATTGTCACCACCTCGATGCCAGGCACCCATTCCGCGGTGACCGTCGACTTCGCGATCGCCAGCGTCAGCAGGAACACCAGCGCGGAGGTCCACAAAGCGCCGCCGGGCAGACCCTCACGGGTCCGCTGGAAAATCCCCGCGCGGGAGCTAGCCGATGCGGATTGCATCTCGAGTCCTCATGAGGCGCGCGAAGTCGTCGCCCTTGCGCACGACGTAAAGGTCCACATCCTGGCCGAGGTCGAAGGTGGGGTTCTGGTCGGGACCGCCGAAGCTCGTGCCGTCGAGGTAGAAGACGATGTCTCACCCACTCTTCGTCAGCGCTCGGCGTGATCACGGCGATCGCGCGGCGTGGCAGCCGGCGAATGCGGTCCCAGGCCAGCGTCTGCGTCAGCGGCGTGCGGCCGTCGGCCGTGGCCACGGCGAGGTAGTCGAGGATGATCCGGTCCTGCCTGACCGCCCGGTGGGGCTCGAGGAAAGTGCCTCGGGAATCGTTCGCGATCAGCCCCACCTGCCGGCCGCGGCTGTGGACCTGCGACGCCATCGAGGCGGCCAGGCTGATCGCATACTCGACTGTCGACTCTTCGCCCTCGCCGGAGTGGACATTGCGATCGAGGTCGAGAAGGATCCAGAGGTCGGTCGTGAGCGGCTGCTCGAAAGTCTTCGACATCAACCGTGCGTGGCGCATCGACAGCGGCCAGTGGATGCGGCCGAAGCTGTCCCCGGTGACGTAGTCGCGTACGCCGCTCGTGTCGGGGGGATAGTCCGCCCACGCGCCCAAGACCTGCGTGCTGCCAACCTGCTGGGCGCTCGGGGTCATGAGGTCGGGGATCGGCCGCACGCGCGGATACACGAGCACCGTGTTGCGATTTCCTGTCTTGAGCTCCTGGTTGAAGAGACCGAACGGCTCCCGAACGTTGATGAGCGTCGGCCCGAAGGACATCCATCCGCGCCGCCGATACACCCCGCGCGACTTCCAGCTGACGAGCTCGCCGCCCACCGAGATCACGCGCCCCGGCTGGTAGTCGGGGATCTGGCCGAGGTCGCGGATCTCGACCCAGGGCGCGGGCACCCAGCCCACGCGCCTTACCTCGATCACCTCTTCATATGGTTCGCCGACGGTGGGCGTTCCCGGGTCGAGCCGCCGGCTCAGGCTGATGCCGCGAATCGCGACCCTCGGCCAGACCCAGGCGACGACGAAGAGGAGGATCAGCGCGTAGGAGAATGCGTACGCGGGGCGGTATCCGGTGAGGTATGTGAAGAGCAGGAGGATGGCGAGGGCTGCAGCCAGGGCGACCTTATTCACGGCGCAACCACCCGTGGGTTTCCGTCAGGGAGCACGGCAACTCTCCCTTGCGATTTCCTATCCGTCGTAGGCCATCTGGGGAACATGCTCGCGCTCGAGAAGGCCGGCCACGAGCTTGCCCGCGCTCTGGCCCTGCATCTCCGCGTTGGGACGAAGGATGATGCGGTGCGCGAGCACCGGCTCGGCGAGCACCTTGATGTCGTCGGGAATCACGTATGTGCGGCCCTGCACCGCGGCCAGCGCCTGGCTGGCGTGAAACAGGTTGAGTGTGCCTCGCGTGCTCGCGCCGAGGGCCACCTCCGGGTTTCCTCGCGTGCGCCCGACCAGGCGGGCGATGTAGTCGCGCAGCTCGGGCTTCACGAACACGTCGCGGACCGCGTTCTGCGCGGCGGTAAGCTCGTTCGGGGACACCACCGGCTGCAGCTCGAGCATCGGCGACTCGACCTTGCGATGGCTCAGCAGGTCCGACTCCTCCTTCTCGGAGAGGTATCCCAACTTCACTTTCATCAGGAAGCGGTCGAGCTGAGCCTCCGGCAGCGGGAACGTGCCCGAGTACTCGACGGGGTTCTGCGTCGCCATGACCATGAATGGCTTCGGCAGGTCGTGGGTGTCGCCGTCGATAGTCACCTGGCGCTCTTCCATCGCCTCCAACAGCGCGGCCTGGGTCTTCGGGCTCGCGCGGTTGATCTCGTCGGCGAGCAGGATCTGCGCAAACACCGGGCCCGGCCGGAACTCGAAGTCGTTCTCTTTCTGATTGAAGGCGCGCACCCCGGTGACGTCCGAGGGCAGGAGGTCGGGCGTGAACTGGATGCGGCGGAACGTGCAGTCCAACGAGCGGGCCAGCGATTTCGCGAGCATCGTCTTCCCGACGCCGGGGACGTCCTCGATGAGGAGGTGGCCTTCGCAGAGGAGGGTCACGAGGCAGAGGCGGACCTCCTCCTCTTTGTTGACGATCGCCCGGCCGACGTTCGACATGAATGCGTCGGCGACTCTGGTGACGACGTCGGTCACCACGCCGGGCGGGACCCCATGACCGCGATTATAGATTTGACCTTCCATGGGCCATTCGACATGAATACGCATGGCCCGTCGATTTGGTTCCGGTCCGCGTTACGTTGAGGCGTCCGGGGACGTGATGGAAGGCAGAGGCATGAGACTCAAGCTCGCCGTCGTGATCGCGCTGATCGCCTTCGCGTGTGGCTCGGTCGCCCCAGGCGGCGGTGGCGCCGGCAGTCCGCTGACGCTCAGCCAGCTCAAGCTCAAGGTCATCGACGCGGTCGGCGCCCCCGTCTTCTGCGACCCCGATTTCTACCCGATTGCGCGCGCGGGCGGCGAGGAGGCCAGCGCCGACACGTACTACCCCCAGATCCGCTCCGACCCCGAGCTCTACGCGGCCATCGTGGCCCATGAGCATCTGCCTGCGGGCGACCTCAACGAGAGTCAGAAGCTGACCCTCTACAGGGCGTTCAAGCACCTTCGAGCCTTGGTTCTCACCAAGAACGGCGACGCGTACATGTTCGAGATCCGGGTCAAGGGACAGGCCGCCACCGCGGTCGATCTCGTCGACGGGTCGGTGCGCGTGGACGGAGTCGTGACGGTCACCTCGCGCAAACCTAGCGCCATGCCCCCGTGCCCCATCTGCCTCGCATCGGCGACGTTGATAGCGACTCCGAGCGGCGAGGTGAGGGTCACCGATGTCAGGCCGGGCATCCTGGTGTGGTCGATCGGCGCCGGCGGCGAGCGCGTCGCCGAACCGGTGGTCGAGGTGGGCAGCATGGTCGTACCGACCGGGCACCTGATGGTGCACGTCCGCCTGGCCGACGGTCGCCAGCTGCTGGTCTCGCCCGGTCACCGTGCCGGCGACGGGCGGCCGCTTGGCAGCCTGTCCGTGGGTGACTCGCTGGATGGCTCGACGATCACGATGTGGGAGCTGGTTCCGTACAGCGGCTCCAGCACCTACGACCTCCTGCCCGCGGGGCCGACCGGCCGCTACTGGGCCAACGGCATCCTGCTGTCGAGCACCCTTTCCTAGGAGACTTCCTCTTCCTCGACGAGGCGGAGGTGGCTGCTGACGTCCAGACCCAGGTGCCTGGCGAAGAATCCCGCGACGCGCTCCACGTATAGAGGACGATCCGCCTCGTATGCGCCCGTGTGCGGCGCGCCCTGAACGATCCAGATCTCGCGAGGGCCGCGATAGGCGTCGTACAGACGGCGGCCGTGGTTCACGGAAACGAGATCGTCCGCCCCACCGTGGATGAAGAAGAGAGGGCGCGGTTCGAGGGAGCTCAAGACGGTGATCGGGCTCGACTGAGACAACCGACAGCCGGTGCGGAGGCGGAACATCAAACCCGCCAACCACACGACCGGCGCCCCGGGCAGCTTGATGGCTCGACGCACGTTGTCCTCGAGCACCGTGCGCAGGTCGCTGAACGGGCTGTCGAGCACGAGCGCCTGTACGCCGGGCTCGCCCGCGGCGGTGAGCAGCGTCACGACCGCGCCCATCGAGTAGCCAAGCAGCCCGATCCTTGCTTTCGGGATTCGTTTGCGCGCAAAGGCGATGACGGCTTCGAGCTCGAGGACTTCCTTGATACCGAAGGTGATGAGCGCGCGGTCGCTGCCCGGCCAGCCTCGATACGAATAAAGGATGACGTTGAATCCTTTGCGCCACAGCGCCGCGGAGATGCCGAGCGAGCCCTGGCGCTGGCCCTTGTGGCCGCCGGACACGATCACTGTTTGCGGCGAGCCTGGTTGCCGGAAGTGCCACGCGCCGAAGTTGACGCCGTCGGCGGTGACCAGCTCCACCTCTTCGTAGTCCGCCTGGAACTCGAACGGAGTGAACGTGAAGTCGTCGAGGGGACGAGGTTTGGCAGGCACAAACGCGCGGAGGTAGAGGTAGTACGAGGCAGCCAGGTAAGCGACCAGGAGAAGGGCGGGGACCAGCACGATGTAGGGCATCGAGACCTGAGTCGAAGCTTAGTCCACGGGGTTATTCGAAGACGCGGGTCAGCTGGTAGAGATCCGCCGGCACGCGGCGGGTCTCGCGGACGACGTCGGCCAGCGCTACGACCTCCACCTCCCCGTTGCGGCGGATTGGGATCACCCCACTCTTGCCGGAGGCGATCAGCTCCACGGCGTGGACGCCCAGGCGCGTCGCCCAGATGCGGTCCGTCGGCGTCGGCGAGCCTCCCCGCTGAAGGTGGCCGAGGACCGTCACCCGCGTCTCGAACCCGGTCTCGCGCTCCACCATCCTCGCCAACGCGTCGCCAATGCCACGCTTGGCGAGCTGCACGTGGCCGAAGGCGTCCGTTTCGGCGGCGGCGCCCGCCTCGTCCTGGAGCTCGGGGATATGAGCACCCTCCGCGACGACGATGATGCTGAAGAGCTTGCCCTCGCCACGGCGCCGGTACAGATGGCTGACGACGTCACCGAGCGTGAGCGGAAACTCGGGGATGATGATCAGGTCGGCGCCGCCGGCGACCCCGCCGTACAGCGCGACCCATCCGGTATCGCGACCCATCACCTCTACCACCATCACGCGGTGATGCGCCGATGCCGTGGTATGCAGGCGGTCGAGCGCCTCGGTAACGACGCCCACCGCGGTGTCGAAGCCGATGCAAAACTCGGTCACGCTCAAGTCGTTGTCGATCGTCTTTGGAACGCCGACGGTTTGAAAACCCGCCTCGTGGAGCGCCGACGCCACGCTCAGTGTGTCGTCTCCGCCGATCGCGACCATGGCGTCGATGCCGTGGCGCCGCAGCACACGGATCACCGTCGCGACTCCATCCTTCATCTTCAGGGGGTTGGTGCGTGAGGTGCCCAGGATCGTGCCCCCCAGCGGAAGGATCCCGCGCACATCGGCAGGCCGCAGCTCTTCGATGACGCCGCTGTCGAGGCAGCCCGCCCAACCGTTCTGAACGCCGCTCGCCGAATGGCCGAGCTGGAATGCCCGACGCGCGACAGCACGGATCGCCGCGTTCAGCCCAGGCGCGTCTCCACCGCCGGTGAGGATCCCAATACGCACGCAGATAGGGTAATGGCTACGGGTTGTCGCTCAGGCGATCGAGGAGCTGTTGCAGCGTCACCTCCGCCAGCGACCCGAGCCGCAGGTCGGCAGCCCCGAGGTCGAGGCCGGCGGTGATGGGGTTGGGGATGGCGACACAGAGAAGGCCGGCGCGCTTGGCGGCGGCGATGCCATTGGGTGAGTCTTCGATTGCCACCGCCTCAGTCGCCGGCACCCCAAGGCAATCGATAACTGCGAGATACAGGTCGGGCTCGGGCTTGACATGCTCCACGTCGTCCCGACAGCGGATGCAGTCGCAGCGGTCGAGCAGGCCCAGCCGCCCGAGATGGCCGTTGACCCAGTCCCTCGAGGAGCTCGAGGCGACCCCAACCTTCAGGCGCGCGGCGCGCGCCTCGTCGACCAGACCTGCCACGCCCGGCAGGAGCGGCTGCGCCAGCACCAGCTCGACCCGCCGATCCACTCGGCGATCGATCACCTCCTGGGCGAGCGGGCGGCCCAGCTGAGCCTCGAGATGGTGCTGCGGGTGGAAAGCCTGGTTCGAGGAGCCCACGGTTTTCACCCAGAGCTCGAACGGCAGCGCCACCCCATGGGCCTCGTATACCTCCAACCAGGAGTGGTAAATCGGTCCCTCCGTGTCGAGGATGAGGCCGTCGAAATCGAAGATCAGGGCGCGAATCAACAGCACCGCACTCTAGCCGGGTTCAGTCGTGGTCCAAAGGCTTAGGATCGCGCCGAGTGGCCTCGAGGACATCCCGCTTCACGCCGATTCGCGACCTTCAAGCCTCCCCAGGCTGGGTCGGTGCTGCGCTTTCGGGCTTTGCGCTGATCGCCGTCGCAGCCATGCTGGTCGTGATCTTCGGCTTCCTGGACGCCACCCACTACACCTCGATGCAGAACCTCTTCACGCCGGACCCGCCGGCCGCGGCCGGCATCCTGGGCGTGGTCGGCGGCGCCGAGGGCGTGACCCTGAGCATCGTCATCCTGGTCGTCGTCTTCGGTATCCAGATGACGTCTTCCCGCTACTCGCCGCGCATCATCGGGCTCTTCACCACGAACCCGTTGAACGCGATGGTGCTCGGCTTCGCGCTCGCCTCGATCCTCTACACGTTCCTGGTTCGCGGTGAGGTCAAGACGAACTATGTGCCCTTGTGGAGCGTCCTGGCCGCGGTGCTGCTTGGAGTCATCAACTTCGCGATCGTCTTTCCGTACATCGGCTACATCTTCGCGGTCATGCGCGCCGAGACGCTCGTCAACAGCATCCGGGGTCACGCGCGCCGCCACCTGGCACACGCGGTCGCCGGCAAGGAGATCGGGAAGTACCGCAATGACCTGCTCACCTCGATCAACCAGGTCACCGACATCGCACTCGGATCGGTGCAGCTCGGCGACATGCCCGTGTGTCTGCTCGTCATCGGGGTGCTGGGCGAGTTTTTGGCCCAGGACTACTCGAAGGTGAAGAAGGGTTTCGGGCCGGGGTGGTTCCAGGTCGGACATGCGGAGCTGCCCGGCGATTCCGACCAGATCCTCGCCGAGGTCAACCGCGCCCACACGTGGGTCGAGTACACGGTGCTCTCCAGCTTCGTGCACCTCGTCGGACTCACGCCCGCCCACAGGAAGGAAGCTGTGCATGCGATCGCGGTGGCAACACGCGACATCGGTCTGGCGGCCATCGATCGAGGAGATCCTGAGGTCGCCGAGCTGACGGTCCGCTTCTTCAACACGTACTTGCGAGCGGCGCTCAACCAGTCGGCGCCCACCTTCGCGTCCACGACCATGAACGAGTACCGCCGGTTCGCCATCGGGGCCCTGGAGTGGCGTCCAGACATCTCGGTCGAAGCCGCCTCGCATGTGCTCCGTTACGGTCGGCACTTCGACGAGGCCGGCATGCCGGCGATCTTTGGTGCGGCCGCCGAGGACGTGGCCGACCTGGCGATCGAAGCGTGGTCGCGCGACACCGAGGTGACCCGCCGGCTGGCGCAGCTGCTCGTGCGCAACCTTCTCGACCTGATCCCCAACGCCCGGCCGATCGGGCTCAACGGCCTCTTCAAAGCGGTCGCCAAGCTGACCTTCTGGGCTATGTCCGCCGAGGCGAAGGACATCGCCCACATCCTGGTCGAGGGCATCGCGGCGGCGCCGCCCGATTTCGTCGACGCGGCGCTCGACCGCATGGAGGTCATGCAGAACGGGCTGTTCTGGGAGGTCAACGAGCGCGTGGTGGCGTTCGACTGGGTCGAAGAACCACTGCGCGCCGAGATCCCTCGCCTGCGCACTGCGCTTCGCCGCGCAAAGGCTTCTGGACGAGGGCTCACTCTCGAGTTCGACGACCCGCGGCCGACCGGGCCAATTGACCTGGTCCAGCCCGAGCCGGCCGCCTCGCCGCAATCCAACGGCGGGCCGAAGGACGCCGCCGCGGCGAAGGAAACTATGCCGGCCGGTTGATCATCGCCGTCGACGTCGTCTCGAAATAGTCGATCAGTGATTTGCGAATATCAGGCGCCGGGTCGAGAGAGTCCACGGCGGCCGTCATGTGCCGGAGCCAGGCATCTCGTTCTACCTGGCCGATCGCGAACCGTTGGTGGCGCAGACGCAGCCGTGGGTGCCCGCGCCGGGCGCTGTAATCATCCGGTCCGCCCCAGTACTGGATGAGAAAGAGGGTCAGGCGCTCCGTCGCCCCAGACAGGTCCTCCTCGGGGTAAACGGCCCGGAGAACTGGATCGGCGGCGACGCCGGCATAGAAGCGCTCGACCAACACTTTGAAGGTGTCGGCTCCGCCCACCGCTTCGAACACGGTCACGCTACTGAAAATAGACTTTGGAAGCCATGGCCAGCGCGCGGCAGCTTCGCATCACCTTCCTGTTTGCGCTCGTGATGCTCACCGCGCAGTTCCTTCTGGGCATGGCGGTCAACCTCTTCGTGACGATCCCCGACCAGCACCCGGGGGCAAACCCGCCGGAGTATTTCAGCGGCGTGGTGCAGAGCGTGACCTGGGCGATCTTGCACGGCCACATCCTGCTGGCGATCCATGCGGGCTTCGGGCTCGTGATCGTGATCGCGGCGCTCGGAACGCTCGTGCAGGCGATCGGGAATCGCCGCCGCGGCATCGTGGTGTCCGCCGTCGTCGGGTTCATCGGTGTTCTTGCAGCCGGCTTCAACGGCGGCAGCTTCCTGAACTACAACCAGGACTTCAGCTCGATGCTCATGGCCGCCGGCTTCGCGATTGCGATTGTGTCCTACTCGGTCGGTTTGTACATCGCCAGCGACCCGGCGGGTTCCAGGAGCGCTGCCTAAGTCTCGAAGGCCCATCTCGTCGGCGAGCCGGTGAAATCGTCGTGTGCGAGCCCGAAAACCCATTTCGGCGCGACCCGGAAGCATGAGCTGACCGCGGGGTTCAGCAAGTCGATCTTGTAATCGGTCTCGTACTTGGCGTTCTCCAGCGCGAGCAGCGTGGCGAGATCGTTCGGGTCCGTTAGCAGCCGGGCCATGCCCTCAACGACGACCGGGTTCAACGCATCCTCGGTCGTGACCACGCAGCGCGGGTTGGCCACGAGGTTTTTCGACTTGCGGGAAGGCCGGCTGCTGCTGAACCAGAAGGCATCGTCGTGCCACATCCCCCACACCGGCATCGCATGCGGCCTGCCGTCGGGCCACACGGTGGAAATCCAGTAGTTGCGCGACGACACCAGGCGCTCCTCCGCCCAGGACCAGGGCAGAAGACCAGTGCCGTCGCCGGCGGGCAGGGTGCCGTAGCCGGGCATGTAAGGACGCGAGACCGACCGCGCCGTCATGCCGATGGTGGGGTGATGCCGGCGCCTTCGAAAATCTCGTTCACGGGCCGCGCGATCGCCTGGGCCGCTTTCAAACCCGTCGCGTCGAGGTAGCGCTCGACGATTTTGCGGCCGACCGCGTAGCCGCCCATGTGAGGGATACCGACCGGTTCCGACCCGACCCTGCGAGCCACTTCGTCGCCCAGGACGTACGGGCTCCAGTCGCGAAACGTGGAGCCGGTCCCGAACGCGGCGAGCATCTTGTCCCACGTTTCGTCGAACGCTTTGCCTTTCACGTCCTTGTACCAGGCGCCTGTGGAATCGGGTCCACATACCTCGACGGTGAAGACCTCGGCGAGGCCCTCGTGGACGACCCATTCCGCCAGGTTGAAAGGGCCGTCGACGTTTGGCGTGCGGATGTTGTGCGCCAGCTCGTGCACCGCGCACGCGCCGATCCTCGTCTCGTTGTAATCCGTCGGCCAGGCGACCATCCAGATCGTTCCCGGCGTCGCCCCCATTCCGTAGTACCCGTATGTGCGCTCCAGGAAGACTGGGTCGTCGGGGTTGCCGAGCGTGAGCGTGACCTCGATGCGATCCGGGTGGTGTATGCCAGGCAGGGCCACGTTCTGGTACTCCCACGCGCGGGCCAGGTCGCGCTTGATCTGACCCCACGCGTCAGCGTTGAGGAGACGATCGACCGCCGCCGGATAACGTGGGTCGTCGACCTCGACGCGGAAACCGTCGCCGCGCTCATGGATCTGGCGGAGCATCTCCATGCCCGCGCCATCGAACGACGAGACGCCGCGCATCGCGGCCAGCGCGTCGAGGCGAGCGGACACTGGAAGCGTGAACAGCCGCTTGAGCGCGGCCGCGTCGTCGTGCACCACGAACTCGATCTGGTCGTCGGTGCTCAGCGCCATCGTTTACAGAACCCTGAAGCCGTGCGAAGCCCTCACGTGTATTTAGTGCTGTGCCACGGAAAGCGGTCGCCAATGCATCGGCCCATATTCCCACCCCACGAAATCGTCGATTTCGCGGGGACCCCGGTCGCCGAGCGCCCTGCGGGCGCTGACGCCTGCGTTGGGGGGCCCGGCGCTTGTCGTCACGCATCTATGTGATGCGCTCCTCCTCGCGCCACCCCCGTCTTGGCGTCGGCGATCTGGACCGCGCCTTGTCGACCTGATTCCGCGACACAGCACTAGTTGGCAATTGTGAGCTTCGACTCAGCCCGGACCGATGCCGCCCGGGGGCGGTTGATGGTCCTCGTGCGGGGATGGGCTCCGTTCGTATTGCTGCTGGTCGCGTACGAAGCCATGCGCGATGTCGCGTCGGTCGTCGGCATGCCGGCCCATGACCTGGCTCGATTCGACCGCGCGCTCTTCGACGGCTACCAGCCGACCCTGGTCCTGCAGGCCGCCGTCGGCAAGCTCGCCGACGCGGACCTTTTCGAAGACCTCGGCAGCGCGGTCTACCTCACGCATTTCCTGCTGCCCGTCGCGGTGGGCGCCTGGCTGTGGATGACAGACCGAAGCGCGTTTCGGATCTTCGGGCTGACGCTGGTGGTCCTTTGCGCACTGGCTTTCGCGACGTACGTGATCGCTCCCACCACGCCGCCCTGGCTCGCGGAGCCAGGCACTGTGAGGCACCTCATCGAAGGCACGATCCAGCGCAGCGGGGTGCCGGCGAGCGTGGTGTGGCTGTACTCACATCACGACTACAACCTGTATGCCGCGTTCCCATCGCTGCATGCCGGTTTCCCTGTTGTCGCCGCCGCGGCCGCCTGGCGGCAGAGCCGCAAGGTGGGCATCGTCCTGTGGCTATGGGCCGTAATCGTGTGGGTCGTCGTCGTCTACCTCGGCGAGCACTATGTGACGGATGTCATCGGGGGCGTGGCTTACGCGACCATCGCAATCGTCATCGTGCGGGCGCTGTCGGCGCGATTGGGCGCTGCAGCTACTCGGCAATCGCCGGCGTGATCGCGGGGACGACGTCCGAATAACGTGCGATCTCCTTCTCGGTGGGAAGGAACCACGCCACGACGATCGTGCCGGCCACCAGGATCACGTGGGTCATCAGCGATTCCTGCAAACCGACGGCGTCGCCGATAGCGCCGTTGATGGGAATGCCGATCGCACCGGTGACGAATCCCAATCCCATCACCAGGCCCGACGCCAGCCCCGCCCGCGAGGCCATCAGCTGTTGAGCCATCAAGAGCATCAGCGGCGCCGTCGAGGCGGCCAGCACGCCGATGAGGATTGCGCTCGCGAAAGCCCACGGCCCTGGAAAGGACGTGTACAGGAGGATCGCGGGGATGCTCAGCACGAGGGTGGCGAGAATGATGGTGCGGCGGCCATAGCGATCGGCGAGCGACCCGCATCCGACGGTGCCGACCGCGCTGGCCAGCACGAGCGTCGTCACCAGCGGCCCGTAAAACTCGGGACCGTAGCCGAGCTGCCGGTACCACGTCGGCGTGAACGCCTGAAAGACACCGACGGTCCAGCTCCGCGACATCATGACGCCGATCACCATGGCCAGCGCGAGCACCGGGACCGGGCCGGAGGCCGCGACCGCGGCTTTCACGCCGGTTGCTTTGGGCCTCGCCTTTCCGCGCACCCGCCACAACAGGTAGGCCCCCGTCGCGATGCCGGGGATGAGCAGCAGGCCCGTACCGCGAACGCCGAACAGCCAGAGGATCCCGATTCCGATCAGCGGCCCCAGTGCGACGCCGACCGTACCCGCTGTGACGTAAATCGACATGCCCAGGCTCCGCCGTGATGCTGGGAGTAGTGCGCGCACGTCGAGGGCGCCGAAGGGATGGAACGCGCCGGAGCCGAGGCCCGAAGCACAGGCGAGCACCAGCAGGAGTGAAAATGTCGGCACGAAGCCGACGAGCGCAAAGGTGAGCGCGGTCCACACCAGCGAATACCCGGTGAAATGCGTCCCGTAGCGGTCGGCAATCACGCCGAAGAGCGGCTGCGAGATGGCCGCCGTACCCGTGTACGCGAGGCTGACCAGACCCACGGTGGCCAGGGTCAGGTGAAACCGTCCGATCAGCAGCGGATACAGCACCGGGATCACACCGACATAGCTGTCGACGGTCAGGTGTCCGAGCATCAGGCTCACCAGCTTGCCGTTGCGGAGAAAGTCCCACACTTTTGCGAGATCTATGATGCCCGGCATGCGTGAGCTGCTCTACCTGAGCCGCCAAGACGTGGAGCGCCTGCTCGACGTCGACGCGATGCTCGACGCTCTCGGCAAGGCGCTGATCGCTTACTCGGCCGGCACTACGACTGTGCCTCCGCGCGTTGGCATACGCGTGCCGGACCTCGGCCTCCTCGGCACCATGCCGGGCTACGTGCCAGGCATCGCCCTCGAGGTGAAGCTCGTATCGGTCTTTCCTGGCAACCACCACCATTCGCTGCCCTCACATCAAGGCCTGATCGCGCTCTTCGACGAGGGTGATGGCGCGCCGCTCGCCGTCATGGACGGTACGTACATCACCGCGATTCGGACCGGCGGCACCGCCGCGGTCGCGGCCCGCGCGCTGGCGCGCAAGGACGCGAAGGTGCTGGCCATCCTCGGCGCCGGCGTCCAGGGCGCTTCCCACCTCGAGACCTTTCCCCGCGTCCGCGACTTCGATGAGATCAGGATCGCCTCGCGAGACGGCGACAAAGCGGCGCGCCTGGCCTCCAAGCATCCTCACGCCCGGGTCGCCGCTTCCTTCGAGGAGGCCGTCCGCGGCGCCGATGTGGTCGCCTGCTGTACGGACGCTCGCGAGCCGGTGATCCGCCGCGCGTGGCTCAAGCGCGGTGCGCACGTCAGCTCAGTTGGTGGAACCTTCGGCCCGGAGATCGATCGCGAAACGATCTCGTCGTCGCATGTGTTCGTGGAATGGCGAGGCGCAGCCACGAACCCGCCTCCCGCGGGGGCTCACGAGCTCCAGGGCCTCGATCCCGATTCGCTGACTGAGGTCGGCGAGGTGCTCGCCGGCACGCGGCCTGGCCGTGCCGATGACGACGAGGTCACCGTCTACAAGTCCACCGGTCACGCGGTCGAGGACGCCGCCACGGCGAGGATTGTGTACGACCGCGCCCGCGCGGAGGGGGCCGGGGTGAGCCTTCCCCTTTAGTCAGATCTCGATCATCCGGGAGGGCACGACGTTGATGATCAACGTCGTCCCCACCTTTCGCGGCGGCTGCGCCGCTCCATAAGGATGGACGTGGCCGTGCACGAGGAGGCGTGGCGCCAGCTTCGTGATCAAGCGGTTGAAGGCGTTGAACCCGCGGTGGGCGAGGTCGTTCTCCTTGGCCCCGAATCCCTCTGGCGGTGCGTGCGTCAGCAGCACATCGAGGCGGCGGCCGCCCCGTCTCCGCCGCAGGCGCGCCACCATCTCGATGCGCAGCGCCCGCCAGCGCATCTCGGCTTGCGAGTACTGGTTTGGACCAGGCCGGTACCGCATCGAACCGCCCAGGCCGGCGATGCGGAGCCCGGCGGCCTCCTCGACCCTGCCGTCGACGTTGACGCACCCCTGTGGCCCCTTCCCCAGTGGCTCGGCTCGCAGCGGCGACCACGTTTCGTCCACCGGCCTTAAGTCGGGGTCGTGGTTTCCAGGGACGTAGAGCAAGGGCACGTTGAGGCGGCTGACGATGTACTCGAGGTAATCGGAGGGCAGATCTCCACACGACAGGACGATTTCCGGTTTTAGCCGCATCAGCTTGTCGCCGTACAGGCCCTCGTCGACCTCGTCGGCGACGGCAAGTATTCGCGTCACCCCTGCGGGTAACCCTAGGCCAGGACCTCCCTTCGATGCTGCAGGTGCGCGATCTCGGCGGCGCGCACGCCGTCGAAACCGGCGACGAGCCCGTTCTTGAGGATGCGCGCGATCTGCCTGGCGGAATGGAGCCTGGGTATGTAGACGAAGTCGGCGCCGGCCTTGTAGAAATGAAGGGCCTGCGGGATGTGGTCGGTCGTGAGCATGACCTTGGCTCTGGGGCAGCTGGCGCGGGCGCTGCGAAGCAGCCTGAGGTTGTCGGTGCCGCGAAGGATGTCGTCCGGAATGCTGCTCACGACGAGCTCGGCGTTCTCGATGCCCGCGTGGCGGAGGGTGTCGGCATGCGCGATGTCGCCGTAGACGATGCTGATCCCTCGTCTCTGTAGCTCTCGCATCACCGTGGGGTTGAAATCGATGACCAGGACCTTGTCGAGCATGACCTGCCCTTCGACGGCTGAGCCTTCACTCTCGAGCTCCAGGAGGATCGAGCTGGCATCGCGATAGAACCCGAGGAAGATCATGGTCTCCGGCCGGGCTTCCTCACGCTGCGGCGCGGCCTCACCCTGGTCGAGATCCCGGACATGCAGCAGCCTTAGCCCGGCGCTCAATACCTTCTGGACGCGGTGACTCGAGTTGATCATGTACGTCGACACGACAGAGGTGATGGCGAAGGTGATGATCACGACCGTGACCACGTCGGAGCTGATCTGGTGATATGTCAGCCCGATCGAAGCGATGACGATCGAGAACTCGCTCACCTGTGCCAGGTTGATGGCCGGCAGCAGGCTGGCCCGGTGGCCCATCTTGAGGAAGTAGAGGATCGGCACGACTGACAGGCGGCTCAGCATTACAAAAGCGGATGCGGCGAGGGCGATTTCCACCACCTGCAGCGTCGGGATGCGAATCTGCATGCCGAGCGCAACGAAGAAAAGGGTGACGAAGAAGTCGCGGATGCTGACCGCCTTGGCCATCACGTCGAGGTTGTAGGGGAAGGTAGACAGGCTCACGCCGGCGATCAAAGCGCCCATCTCGCGCGAGAGCCCGATCACGCTCGCGGCGCTCGCCAGAAAGAAGCACCATGCGAGCGCGCTCACCAGCACGAGCTCGGGTGCTTTGGCGACAGAGCGGAACAGAAAAGGAAGGACGTACTTGGCCATGAAGAAGCCGCCGGTCACGAGCAAAGCGCCCTTCCACAGCGAAAAAGCAAGCGGGAGCAGGTTTGGGTTGGTGAGGTTGGGCTGGACGGCAAGCATGCCCACGGCCCAGATGTCCTGGATGACGAGCACGCCGAGCGTGATGCGGCCGGGCAGCGTATCGAGCTCGAACTTGTCGTTGAGCAGCTTCACCACCACCAACGTGCTGGACAGGCTCATGCAGGCCGCGAGGTAAAGCAGCGCATAGTTGCCGCCGGCGTTGCGCACGCCGAGCAAATAGAAGAAGCCGAGGCCGAGGGCGATGCAGATCGGAACCTGCAGGGCACCCGTGAGCAACACCGGCAGCCCAGCGGAGGCGAGCTTCTTGAGATCGATCTCGAGGCCGATGATGAAAAGCAAGAGGATGAGCCCGATCTCCGCGACGGTCTGGATGCTGTCCTGCTTCCTCACCCAGTTGAACCCGACCGGGCCGATCACGACACCGGTCACCAGGTAGGCAAGAATCAGCGGCTGGCGCAGCCTCCATCCAATGACCGCGAGCACGGCGGCGACGGCGACACAGATTCCGATGCTCGACAGGAGGTCGCTGGGAACGGTCATTTTCCCGACGCCGACGCTGTCGCGTCCCAGCGGGCACGGAGCGCGTCGGTCTCCGACGGGTCGCCGACGATCAGGAAGCGGGGATGGTGCAGGCCGTCGATGAGGCTCGCGGCGAGCTGGTCGAAGACCCGGGTGCCTTCTTCGGCCCCCAGCCCGTCGCCGAGCCAGCGGCCCATGCCGCGAGACCGCGTG
>VBGM01000148.1:0-47561 GCA_005880855.1 Chloroflexota bacterium | reverse complement strand
TAGGGGATGGTCATCGGGTCGGCCGGGAGCAGGCCACCGTAAGACACCGCGTTGATGATGTGGCCGGAACCTTGCTCGGTCATATGCGAAAGAAAAACTGTGCTGCTTCTCACCGGGCCGAGGAGATTGGTCTCCAGCATCCAGGTCCAGTCCTTGCTGGAGATGCGATCGAGCCTGCCCTGCAGAAGCACGCCCGCGGCATTGACCAGAATGTCGACACGGCCCATTGTCTTGACGGCGTCGCGCGCCAGCGAACGCACCGACGCGTCGCTCCGCACGTCGGTCGACAGCGCGATGGCCGCCTCGTTGGTGCCAAGCTTGACGATTTCCGCGACCGTGCGATCCATCCGTGGCGTATCGAAGTCGGCAATAACGATGTTCGCGCCCTGCCTGGCCATCGCCTTGGCGACCGCACGGCCGACGCCGCTGCCGCCGCCCGTGACGACGGCGACCTTACCCGACAGCCCGCCTCGCGCCGGAGCGTCCATTGAACAGCCGAGATACTAGCCAGCGCCGCGCTTGGTGCTGAAGATCTACGCCTTTTTAAAGCGGAGGGCGGTCCAGGTCTCGTCGATCTTGACGAAGGCGACGGGCTTGAATCCCGTCTCTCCGGTGAACTCGCCGAGGACATCGCGCTTGGTCCACCACGGCGTCGCGGGCAGGTCTGTCGCTCCGCGCGTGACGCCCCCTTTGGGGTAGGCGATCCAGAGCAGACCGCCCGGCTTCACGGCCTTGATCGCCGCCGCGCCCAGGCTCCGCAGCTCTTCGGCATCGTTTACGAAGAGCTGGACCACGTCGTACAGCGTCGACTCCTTGAGGGCAGAGAAGAGGTCCGCGGGCGCCGGCCCAAGCTGGTCGAGATACCCGGGAGGCGCGTTGAGGACCGCGACATGGTGATCGGGCGCGAGCCGCAGCTTCTTTGCGAGCGCGGACAGGGCAGGCGAATCCTGGCCCATCGCAAGCAGCGAGCGCGTCTCGAGGTGGCGCAAACCGAGGCCTACTGTAGCGGGAAGGGCGGCTGCCACCACGACGGTTGGTCATCGATGGTGATGGCGATCACCCACTTGACCCAGTTGAAGCCCCGCGCTCCCGGGACGACCAGGCGCAGGGGGTAACCGTGACCGGCGTCGAGCGCCGCGCCGGCCATGCGCGTCGCCAGGAGCAGGCGGCCGGCGTCGTCGATTGCGAATCGGCGGCTGTAGCCCGTGTGCGATATGACGTTCACGCTCGAATGACTCCTCGCGTCGGCCGGCAGCAAGCGTTCCAGCATCACGCCCTCCCACACCTGCTCGGAGTACCAACCACCGGTGCAGTCGATGACCGCCGACACCCGGTCCGAGAACCCGGCCAGATCGTCGTACGCCCATGTCTTGCCGGCCGCGGCCAGCCGCCAGGAGCGCGCGTCGAGCTGGGGCACGCCGTCGAACATCCACTGCGTCGCGACTGGGTAAGCTGCCTCGAACGAGCCCGTTGGCGCCCGTCGCGCCGACGGCAGGAGCGCGACCGCAAGCCCCGCGCTCGCCGCCACCAGGCCACCCTTGAGGAAGTTGCGGCGGCCGAGGTCGGTCGACCTGAGCCGGAGCGGCCTCGCAATCACATGCCAGACCAGGAACGGGATCACACACACGGCAGCGCCGACATGGAAGTCCATCGCGGTCAGGTAGCCGACGTTGGGATGGCCGGCGGAATGCACGAAACCGAAGGCGATCGAGACGGCGATGCCTGCCGCCAGCACCACCGACGCCCAACGCAAGGACCGCTTGCGACGCAGACCGCGACGCGCAACCAAGGACTTCCACGGCACCAACAGCACGATCGCAACGCCGGCGGCCGCGTGCAGCCAGAGCACGGCCTTAGCGCTCTGGCCTGAGAGCTCAAAAGCCAGCCAGCCGGTTGCAAACGCGAGCCCGAGAAGCAAGAACAGAGAGGCGTTGGTCAGGCGGCCCGGCAGGCCCATGTCAGCTTTCAGCCTTCATTGCGGGCGAGCCGCCCGCGGTTACCTCGAGGTCCGCCCACATCCCGCTGGCCTCATTGCCGCCGACCAGCGACGCGATCCGGTAGCTGCCGGTGGCGGACGGCGTGAACTCGAAGGTCGCCGACTGGCCAGGCGCCAGGCCGTGCGTCGGGTCGGGCGTCGACCAGCCGGACTCGATGGGATTCGTATCGCCCCTGCCCCTGACGACCGCACACGAGTTGGGCACCGTCGCCCGGTTCTCGCACTGCACGGTGACGTGCCACCCGGTCGGGATGCTGATCACGAGCGTGCCGTTGCGGTAGCCGTTGTAGTTGAACTGATAATCGCCGGCGGGATAGCCGGCGACCAGGGTGATCACGACCGCGTGCATCGCGACATCCGAGTGGATGTAGCCCTTGGGATCCGGTGCTGTGCCGGGACCGGTTCCCGTCAGGGGATCGCACGCCGCACTCAGCAGCACGATTCCCAGGCACCCTGCCAGCGCCCATCTAAGGCCCATGTGACGTTGCGAACTATGATCCCACTGAGATGGGCGACCCACGCCAGCGATTACGGGTGCTCCTCTGGTGGGAGTCGCTAGAGACATGGCGGCAGCTGGCGATCTCGTTTCCCATCTTCGCGGCGCTCATGCTGCTGATCAACATCGGCCCGTTCAGCCAGCCGTTCCTGAGATCCATCTTTTACGGGTTGTTCGAGGGGGCTCTGCTGAGCGGCCTGCTCGCGGTGGCGACGGCCACCGAGCGTGGACGCCGGCGCTGAGCATGGTGAGGAGGTAGCGATGCCCGCAACGAGCGCGATTGTGAAGAAGATCGTGGTCGGCGTGGACGGCTCCGACGCGGGGAAGAGCGCAGTCGAGTGGACGGCGCGAATGGCGAAGGCGATGCATTCGCAGGTCGTCGCCGTGTATGCCCTCGACCTGCCAGTCGCGCTGCCTGACCCCTACGCGATTCCCTTCTACCTGGATGACAAGTGGCGCGCTGGTCTTCAGTCAGACTTCGAGAACAAATGGTGCCGGCCGCTCAAGACCGCGGGCGTGAAGTACCGCGCGATGATCCAGGACGGCCGCCCCGCGTCGGTGCTCCTGGATGTCGCCGAGCGCGAGAAGGCCGAGCTTATCGTCGTCGGCAAGCGAGGGCGCGGTGAGGTGGCGGAATTGCTGCTCGGCAGCGTCAGCCATGAGGTCGCCCTTCATTCCAAGCGGCCCGTCGTGCTGGTGCCGCGGAAGGCCTGAGCATGGCATCGTCCATACGGCTCGGCCGGCTGTTCGGGATCGAGATCGGATTCAACTGGAGCCTCGTCTTCGTCTTTGCGCTCATCGCCTGGACGCTGGCGACCGGACTGCTCCCGATTGAGGTGCCCCACCAGCCGGCGCTGGCGTACTGGGTCGCGGGGGCCGCAGGTGCCGTCGTTTTCTATGGATGCCTGCTCGCGCACGAGCTGGCGCACGCCCTGGTTGCGACGCGTTACGGCGTCAAGGTCGCCGGCATCACGCTGTGGCTCTTCGGCGGCGTCTCCAAGCTCGATGGCGAGCCCAAGAGCGCGGGGGCCGAAGCGCTCATCGCCGGGGTCGGACCGCTCACGAGCCTGGCCGTCGCCGCGGTCATGTTCGTGCTGGCCCTCCTCCCCCTCCCATCGCTTGTGTCCGGCGTTCTCGCATGGCTGGTGTTCGTAAACGTCGCACTGGCGGTGTTCAACCTCGTGCCCGCCTTTCCTCTTGATGGCGGCCGCCTCCTCAGCTCCTGGTTCTGGTGGCGCCAGGGAAGCAGGCAGCGCGGGGTGCACAGCGCCGTTCGCATCAGCCGCGTGTTCGCCTATCTGATGATCGCGTTCGGAGTCTTCGAGCTCTTCACCGGGCAGGTCCTCAACGGAATCTGGATCGCCTTCGTCGGCTGGTTCCTGCTGTCGGCCGGCACTCAGGAGGAAGTTGGAACCGCGGTCAGAGGCCTGCTCCGATCGGTGCCGGTGTCGGCCGCGATGACGTCGCCTGTCATCACCGTGCCGGATTGGCTGACAGTTGCGCAGTTCCTGGACTCGATCGCGCCCGAGCATTCGTTCACCACCTATCCGATCCACGATCCTTCGGGCCAATTGACGGGGATTGTGCGGCTGGGCGACCTGGTCAGGGCGCGCCGCGCCGCCGAGGACGACCATTTGAAAGATCGCGCCCGTCCCATCGCTGATGTGCCCACAAGCCGTCCGGATGAAGACCTTGCGGCGATGATCCAGCGCGTGGGCACCGGACTGGATCAGCGCGTCCTCGTCTTCGACGGTGGTCAGCTCGTCGGCATCGTGTCACCCGTCGACGTGGCGAGAGTGCTGGCGGTGCGGCAGGCGCAGACCACGGGCGCGCCCCCACAAGCGCCGGCGCGCGGTCAGGTGTAACCGGAATCAACAACCGCCTGGTCGCCGTCGCGGCATGCTTCCTCCTCGGGGGCTGCACCTCGGGCTCGAGCCCGACCTTCAGCGTGAGCAACGCCGCGGTCGACCCTGGCTACACGTGCCCAGTGGGCGCACATAACGCCGCCTATGACATTCACGGCACCATCGACGCTCACAACGGCACCTCGAAAGAGTTGACCATCTCCGCCATCGAAGCCACGCTGACGCTCGCGGCCGTCAAGGGCGAATGGTTGCAGAAGGTCGGCCAGAAATACGTCGCCACCAACCTCACCTACTCGCCCGCGAGCGTGACTGCCGGCGCCACCACGACTCTCACGGTTACGATTCCGAGCGCCTGCACGGGCCGGATCAAAGGCGCTCTTGTTGCCTCAGGCGACTACACGGTCAGCTTCAGCCTGACCACTTCCGTAGGCACGTTCACGATCGTGAGCAAGAACCAGCACCAGATCGCAACGGGCTGAGCCGCCGAGCTGGCCGCGGGGGCTTGCCGCGGTCGGCGCGTTCCAGATTGAGGGGGAAGCCCACACATTCATTACTTTCCGCGCGCTTCAAAAGTCATCGCCGGGTTCGTGCTGGCCGGGGTCATCGGACTCGTCGTGTACTTCCTGCCGCTGTTTCAGTCAGCATCGACAGCCGCTGTCAACAACGGTCCGCTTCCGATCCCGGTGCCCAACCCACTGCCCACGACCACGGACCCGTTCACGGTGCTCCTGCTCGGTTCCGACGACGATGCGAAGTTTCCGCAGGATCGCATGAACACGCAGTCGATGATTCTCATCCGGGTCGACCCGACCACCAAGAAGGCGACGATGCTCTCGATCCCGCGCGACCTATGGGTGCCGATTCCAGGACAGGGGATGGGCAAGATCAGCACGGCGTACCAGACGGGTGGCCCGGATGGGGCCATCGCCGCGGTCGAGAGCAACTTCAAGATCCACATCGACGATTACGTGTGGATCGGTCTAGAGGGCTTGGTGCGCTTGATCGATCACCTCGGCGGCGTCGACATGCTCGTCACCAACCCGGTCATGGACGATTTCTATCCGTCCGACATCAACACGAACGATCCGTGGGGCTTCTACCGCGTCGCCGTGCTCCCCGGAGCTGCCCACTTCGATGGCCTCCATGCGCTCCAGTACGTGCGTTCACGGCACGGAGACCTGCGTGGCGACTTCGCCCGATCCGAGCGGCAGCAACAGCTGCTGATGGCTATCAAGGCCAGGGCGCATCACCTCAACGCCGCCGACCTGCCCGGACTTGCGAGCGCCATGCAAGGAGAGATCAAGACCTCGATCGGACTCGCGCGCATGCACCAGCTCATCTCGATGGCCGCGGATTTCACGGGCCCCAACATCCATCGCGTGGTGCTGCTGCCGCCGTACACATCGGAGGGATTCGCGGCCGGCCAGTCGGTGGTTTTTCCAGATTGGGGGCAGATCCTGCCTCTGGTGCACCAGAGCTTCCCGTGAGCGCAATCGAAGCTCGGCGGCCAGGCTCATCTTCGGCGGTTCGCGCACTGGTGGCCGCGGGACTGGTCTTGGCAATGTGCCTTTTCGGTTTCGGCGTTTACCACGCGGCTTCGCTCTTCAAGAACGCGAACACGAAGATCCGCCGCCCAACCGACGCCGGCGCCCCCGCGCTCCCCGGGACGATGTATGTCGTCCAGGCCGGCGCCATCTATCGGTTCCAGCACGGTTCGTTCCGGCAGATCATCGCCGAGGACGGATGGATGCAGCCCGCACTTTCGCCCGACGGCAGCCGGCTGGTCGCTGTGAAGCGATCCGTGAACGCTTCGGACCTGTACGTGATGAGCCCGGCCGGCCGGATCTCGGAGCAGCTGACGCACAGCGAATCACCGACGGTGGAGTCGAATCACTGGGTTTTCTATCCCCGATACAGCCGCGACGGGTCCTCCGTCTTCTTCAGCTACGACGTCAAGGACCCGTACAACAGCTACCGCGTCGATCTCGCCATCCTCGCGACGAGCGCCGTCAACCCGTCCGCGCGCGCCGAACGTTGGACGGTTCCAAACGACTACACGGGCGGAGACGCGAGCCCCATCCCACTCCGCAGCGGTGCCTTGATCTACACGAAATTCTCGATCGATGCCCAGTCGGTGGTGCATTCGCAGGTCTGGCTGCAGGAGCACCGCGGCAGTGCCGGGGTGGGGCTCACCAAGCCTGCGGACGATTGCGGCCAGCCGACCCTTTCGAGCGATGAAACCCTGATCGCGATGGTGTGCCGGCGTGGAGGGATGCAGGCGGCGGACCTCGATGTCGCGGCCTTCGATGGCTCGACGGCGGCTATCGGCGAGCCCAAGACCATCGTGCACGACACAGTCCTTGCGTCGCCCACCTTCTCGCCTGATGGAAAGCTGGTGGCCTTCCTTGCCCCCAGCGACGAGGGCGGGCCCTTCCAGCTGTGGACGGCCGACCCGAACGCGTCCCCCGCCCATCTCCCGCGCCAGATCACGACCAACCTCGATCTCGACGCGAACTCGCCCCCGACGTGGACAGGCGCCTAGCGGCCTAGGACGAACCATCCAGACGGCGGTGTTCAAAACCGTTCAACGGTGGTAGCCGTTCTTTCTCCTGACACGCGTTTTTCAGGTAGGAGACGACGTGAAGAGCAGATTCCGTGCAGAACCAGATCTTCAATCGCAGCTCGAGTCGCTACTCGATCAGGTGTGGCGATCCGAGGCCGACTGGCGCCTCTGGGACCGTGTCGACGCACTCGTGATGATGGAATCGCTCCGGGCCAAGCGCGCCGCGCGCCTCGCGCAGGATGCTGCGCGGCACGCGGGCGCCTCGCCCGACCAATCTTCTGAACATGCGGCCTGAGCTTCGACAGGAATCTCAGACGCCGCCTCGCCGCGTGGCATTCGTCCTCTCCGGTGGCGGCAGCCTGGGTGCGATCCAGGTGGGCATGCTGCAGGCCCTCCTCGAGGAAGGCATCAAGCCGGACCTGCTCGTCGGTACGTCCGCGGGCGCTGTGAACGCTGCCTGGGTCGCCGGGCTTCCCCACTGCGATGGCGTAAAGGACCTCGCCGGCATCTGGTGCGGGCTGCGGCGGCAGGACATCTTCCCTCTCAGTCCATGGGCAGGCGCTCGCGGATTGATCGGACGAACCAATCACATGATCCCGAACGAGGGCCTGCGCGCGCTCCTCGATCGGCACATTCCCTATCAGCGTCTGGAGGACGCGGAAGTTCCCATCCACATCGTGGCCACAGACCTGAAGACCGGGCACGCGGTGATCCTGTCCTCGGGCCCTGCGGTGCCGGCCCTCCTGGCGAGCACCGCCATCCCAGGAGTGTTTCCCCCCGTCACGATCGGGCGGCGAGAGCTGGTCGATGGCGGGGTGGCCGACATGACGCCGATCGCGGCGGCCATCGCACAGGGTGCGACGCACGTATACGTCCTGCCGATCGGATATTCGTGGCTGCGGCAAGAGCGCACCAACGCCATCGGCATGGCAATGCAAGCCCTGGCGCGGGTGGTCGAGCAGAGGCTGCACGTCGAGGTCGCCGCCTTCGGGCACTCGGCGGACATCCGCCTCCTCCCGACCATCGACGGCCCAGCTGTGTCCCCGGCGGATTTCAGCCGCTCGCCCGAGCTGATCAGCCGCGCCTATCGCGCGACGAAGCGGTATCTCTCGAAGCCGCCGGCAGAGCTGAAGGAGAGCGAGGCGCCCAGGCGCGTCGTCGAGCTCGCCCCGCTTAGCGCCCAGGTCGCTTAAACCCGCCGATTCCGCACGTTTGGCGTCAGCGGGGCCCTTCGGACGTCGAAATTACACCCTTTTGGCGCCAGACGTGCCGCTTGCTCCTTTAGCCCAACACCCGCTTGATCGCGCCGGCGCGCTCGACCAGCTCATCCGGCAGTGCATCCGAGAGGCGCGCCGCGAGTGTGCGGGGCCGGTGGCGGCGGTAAGCCACGACGCCCGCAGCGCAAGCCACGAGAGCGACGACCACCATCCCTGAGATGACCTGCACGCGACGCGTGCTCATCGCGGGTCCAACCTGCCTCTCGACGACATGGAACGTTCGATCCATCACTCTTCGGCCGGCTTTGACCGGGCGCTCGAGCTTGTCGGTCACAGCGCTCATGGCGTCTTCTCCTCCATTTGGCGTTTTCGTCACAAGATGAGAACGCATCGAGCTCGCGCACGACCCACGAGTCCTGACCAGGCCACCGAGTAGAAGCAGCGTGTGGCACGTTGCTTTAATGAGGCGTTCGACCCGCAAGGGCTGAACGCCTCACCTGCCTCAGACGAATCACACGTCAGGAGGACGTAACCGTGAAATGCGACATCTGCGGCGAAGAGGTCGACAACTCTGAAGCCCTCGCGCAGCACAAGGAACGCATGCACGCGATGGGCAACGAAAACCCGGAGCCGGCCGAGACCGGCGAGCTTCCGGAGGAGCAAGAGGTTCCGGAGCCCGCGCAGCGACCGGGGCAGATGTAGCCCTATCTGAAGACAAAGCAGGGCAACTGGGGTCGGCGGCGGGAAGTCCGCCGCCGACTGTTTATGCCCGGGCTACGCTAAAGCCCCATACAGCTGCGGCGGTTGCGTAGGCGCAGTCGCCCCGTCGGGGCCGTCCTCGGTGGTGACGGCCATCTGCGCGAAGCCTGAGAGAGGCCTGCTCACGAGCACCACCTTGCCGCCGTTGCTGTCGGGCACGAACACGGCCGCGGCCTCCGGGCGGCCGCCAGGTGTGATGAGCCAGACCTCGTAGACCTTTCCTTTTGCGAGTGCGGGCAAACCCTTGAAGTCGACCAGGGTCACCCCGTCGTTCTTCAGGTCGATCACCGTCCCGCGCGCCCCGGTGAGGGGACCATGGCCCACCAGCGTGAATCGCGCGACCTGGGGCGGCGCCGGGGTCACCGAATTCCGCCCCACCAGGGCGCCGGCGACCAGCCCGACCAGGAGCGCGAGCAAAAC
Organism: Chloroflexota bacterium; assembly: GCA_005880855.1. Classification (GTDB taxonomy): domain Bacteria; phylum Chloroflexota; class Dormibacteria; order Dormibacterales; family Dormibacteraceae; genus UBA10449. The sequence continues at coordinate 38,245 of VBGM01000148.1, read as the reverse complement.
CGTCGCCGCCGCCGCCGCCGCGTAGAGCCGGCCGACCTGGATGGTTGCGGCCGGCTTCCACCGCCCGTTGACTGGAACCGTCTTCTTGCGCGCCGGCGCGCTGGGAAGCGTCGACGACCTCGCCGCTGCAGCAGCCACCAGCACCCGCTCGCGCAGGCGCGCCGGCGGTGCAATCTCATCGACGTCGAGCGGCAGGGCGGCAGCGGCTGCGCGAAAACGCGCCGCGGCCTGGCTGCAAGATGCGCAGCCCTCGACATGGACCCGCATGGCCTCAGCCTCGCCGGTATCCAGCGCACCGAGCACCCACGCCGCAACCGCACCTTCCAGCGCTTCGTGATCAGACATCGATCATTTCCCGGGGTCCCCGCGGACTCAAGGCGCAGCCTCCAAGTCCGTTGGGTAAAGCCCTCTACCCTGGAGATACGAATGCAACTTCTCCAGGGCAAGTCGCATCCTGCCCTTGACCGTGCTGACAGGGACCTTGGTCATGTCCGCGATCTCGGCCTGCGAGTAGCCGCCGAAGTACGCGAGCTGCACGGCCTGGCGCTGCTCCGCGGGCAGGCTGCTCACCGCCTGGCGGACTGCCGCGCGCTCCAGCGATAGCGAGACCTCGCGCCAGGGATCGGAGCCGTGCGATTCGGCCAGGTCGGGCTGCAGCTCCAGCTCCTCGCGCTCGTGGGCGCCACGCCCGCGCAGGAAGTCGATCGAGCGATTGCGGACGGCGGTGATGAGCCACGTCCGCAGCGAGCCCTTCCGGGGATCGAACGACGAGGCGTTGGTCCAGATTTTCAAGAAGGCTTCCTGCACCGCGTCCTCTGCGCGCGCAGGGTCACCGAGGACCCGCATCGCGACGGCGTAGGCAAGCCCCGCATATCGGTCGTACAGCTCGAGCAGCGCGTCCTGGTTGCCGGCGGCCAGGACCACCCCGAGCTCGGCGTCCGCGAGGCCTTCCGTCCCTATTGGCCTAGCCGCCCTCGAACGCGCCGACCGGCGCCTCGCCGGCGTGCGTACGTCGGGTGGTCAGCTCGCCCACCGGTGACCGCTTCGGAGGCGCCACCGACCACTCCTCGTTGTCGATCAGCCTCCATGCCCATTCGGGGTTCATGCGCCTTCGCTCGCGAGCCGCATACAACGCCTTCGACATGAGCTTGATCCCCGACAGGCCGGGCAGCCTGCCGATCTTCTCGTCTATGCCGAGCAGGTCTTCTTCGCCCTGCTCGTCGTCGAATAGATAGAGGGCGAGCGCGTCGACCTGCTCCTGCGTCTTCACCCCTTGGCCGACCGGGACCCAGAACCGATTCAACATCCACCGGTCCATGCGCTGCGCCTTCTCGTTTTCGGCCAGCCATTCCTTGGCGGAGTTGAAGTAGAAGGCGTAGTGCCGGCGCTCGTCTTTGATGATCCGGCTCAGCAGGTCCCTGAGGACCGGGTGTCCTGACTTCCGGATCAGGGCGTTATAACCCGTCAACGTCGAGAGCTCGTTGATCGCTCCGATCGTGAGGTACACGGCCGAGAAGTCCTTCAGCAGCCATGACCCGACCATGGTCGACAGGATGCTGACGCTGTTCTGGACGCCGAGGTTGGCGCGCACGTTGGCGATCCGATCCTGGGTGTCGAACTCGATGCCGTACAGGTTGAGGAACTTGCCGATGTTCTCCCCGTGCCACAGCTCCTCATAGTTCCAGCAAGCCAGGAACGCGGTGAGGATGGGGTCCATGCAGGCTCGCGTCACCAGCAGGTGCGATAGGTAGAGAGGGACGTGGTTCTCGATATCCATCATGTAGTGGAGGCAGAACAGGTCACCTTTGGACAGCGGGCTGGCGGTGACCGTCTGCCAGTCGATCCCGGCGGTGTCGAGCTTCCTCGACTCCTCTTTGTAACGCTCGATGCTGAAGCTCATCGTCCCTCCATCCTCTCTGACAGGCGCTGATCTTCGATACGCAGCCCGGCCTGGCGGGGATCATTGTCGCCTCACGGCGCCAGGGTTGCGTCAGATTGTCGAGGGGGCGAGGTCGTAGATGGTGCTGCTGCCCACCGTGACGGCGGTGCCATTGGCGATCACCCACTGCTGGACGGCTGAGCTCGAGCCGCCACCCGGACCGCCGCCGGAGATCACCACGTAGCGGAGCTTTCCCGACAAGACGAGCTGGGCGAGCTTGTCCACCGTCATGGCCGGGTCGGTGCCCGAAAAGCCGCCCATCGCCATCACCGGCCTGCCGGTCGCGAGCTCGATCGAGGCGGCCTCGTTCGCAGACTGGACCGCCACGAGCCATGTTGCCTCGCCCTGGTGCTGCTCGAGGTAGGCGATGACGTCGGATCCAAGCGCCCCGCCCACGCCGCCGGCCCTGACCTGGGGGCCGCCGGCGCCGCCGGACGCGGTGCTGCCGAGCCGGACGGGAGGCTGACCGGTGAAGCCGTTGCGAAGACCTGGAGCGGCAGCCACCGCGGGGCCGGCCGAAGGAATGGCGCCAGAGCTCGACCGGCCGACGGTCGCCACCGAGTAAGCCGCCGGCCCGAGCATCACCGCGACTACCCCGACCGCCACCGCCGCAGCCGGCACGGGGTCGGGCAGCCAGCGCCTGAGGGCGGGCCAGCTCGCGGCCACGATCGCGGCCGCGGCCACGATCGCAACGGCCAGCTCGAGCGGGCCGAGCCACGGCAGGAAGGTCGGCGTACGGGCGAGCAGCTGCGCACCCCACCACCCGGTACCGGCAAGAGCAGCGGCCAGGATCACGGAACCGAGCGGCGAGCGACCACTCAGCTTCCACATGTCGACCACCCCGGCACCCACCAATGCGGCCACGCCCGGGGCCAGCGCGACCGTGTAGTAGGGGTGAAAGATTCCGCTGGCAAAGCTGAAGACGACGAAGTGGGTGACGAACCAGAGTCCCCACAAGACGTAGCCCGCCCGGGCGAGGTCTGCACGCGGGAGCGAACGGTGCACCCACAGGCCGACGCCGACCGAAACCACAGCAAGAGGAATCAGCCAGGCGATCTGGCCTCCGATCTCGGTGCTGAAAAGACGCAGAAGGCCGGTCGCGCCACCGAATCCGGCGCCACCGCCCACGACCGCTCCACTCGGAGCGCCGGAGGGACCGCCCTGGCCGAAGATACGGCCAAGGCCGTTGTAACCGAGCACGAGGTTCACCACCGAGTTGTCGGTGCTGCCGCCGATGTACGGGCGATAGGCGGCCGGTATCGCATCCACGATGACGAGCCACCAGCCCGTGCTGACAACGAGCACCGCCCCGGCTGCGAGCAGCTGCAAGATGCGTGCGCCGAAGCGGCGGGGTCCAAAGAGGAAATATGTGAGAACGAGCGCGGGCAGCACGATGTATGCCTGCAGGTCTTTGGTGTTGAAGGCCAGGCCCACCAGCCCCGCGCAAAGGAGCAGCCAGCGCGTGCGGCCGCCGTCGAGAGCGCGCACCATCGCCCACGCTGACCCAACCAGCAGAAGCGTAAGCAGGGCGTCGGGGTTGTTGTAGCGGAACATCAGCACCGCCACCGGCGTGAACGCCATGGCCGCGGCGGCAACCAGCCCGGCCACAGGCCCAAACGCGCGCCGGACGGCGAAGAAGAGGATCAGCACCGTCAGCGCGCCGGCGATCGCTTCGGGCGCGAGCATGCTCCAGGAGCTGAGCCCGAAAATTCGCGCCGACAGCTCCATCAGCCAGAGCGACGCGGGCGGCTTGTCGACGGTGATGTAGTTGGCCGCATCGAGGGAGCCGAAGAAGAAGGCTTTCCAGCTCTGGGTCCCGGCCTGGACCGCGGCCGCGTAGTAGGTATTGGCCCACCCGTTGCGATCCAATCCCCATAGATAGAGGACGAGGGTGGCCATCGTGAGCGCGCCCACCGAAAGGCGCACCCAGCCAGATTCGCCCAATCGCCCCTGCAGGATCGCGGCCACGCGGTGCGAAAAGCGTGATCGTGGCGGCGCGATGGGATGGGCCGTCGCGCTCACAGGGCACGCTCCGCGCGCCGGCGAGAATGAAAGAGGAGAGCCCTCAGAATCAAGAACCGAGCCCCGGTGGCGATCGCGTTGACCGCGGTCAGGACGCCGATCTCGATTCGCGGCGACGCGGCCGGCGCGAACGTGCTCAGCAGCACGATCGCGGCATTCGTCAGCCCCAGTGCGATTGCGAATGCGACAAGGCCCCCGGCGTGGTGTTGGAGCAGGCGATCTGGACCCCGAACCCCGAACGTCAGCCTGCGATTTGCGGCCGTGTTGGCGACCGCCGTGACCACCAGCGCGATGGAGTTGCTCGAGGTCGCGGGTAGCGCGCCGCGCAGCAGCCAGAAGAGACCGGCATAGGCGAGCGTGCTCGCGATACCCACCGCGGCGAAGCGAGCCAGCTGGCCGGCCAGCCGAGGGGGAGTCTCGCGAAACCTGCCTGTTGCCAGACGCCAGATCCCACGCAGGTCTTCCATCGCTGTGGCCACGATGTCGACGCTCGACGACGGGTCGTCGGCCCACGCGACAGGCAGCTCGTGGATGCGAAGGCCGGCCCTCTCCGCGACCACCAGCAGCTCCGTGTCGAAAAACCAGTTGCGATTCTTCACCTGCGGCAGCAGCCTGTGGGCGACATCGGCGCGCATGGACTTGAAGCCGCACTGGGCGTCCCGAAACGTGACTCCGAGGCTGACGCGCAGCAAGAGGTTGTAACAGCGCGAAATGAGCTCCCGCTTGACGCCGCGAACCACGCGCGCGCCGCGAGCGAGGCGGCTGCCAATGCAGACATCGCTGTGGCCCGATATGACAGGGGCGACGAGAGGCAGGAGTGCCGTCAGGTCGGTCGACAGGTCCACGTCCATGTACGCGACAACGCGCGCGTCACTCGTCAGCCATGCCGACGCCAGGGCGCGGCCTCTTCCCTTCTCGTTGATGTGCAGCGGGCGCACATTGGGGATGTCACGAGCCAGCTGCCTGGCGATGAACCACGTTCCGTCCGTGCTGGCGTTGTCAGCGATGGTGATGCGGGCGGAGAAAGGGAACTCGTGAACGAGATATGCATGCAGGCGGCGAACGTTGCGCGCGAGGTCTAGCTCCTCGTTGAAGACGGGGATCACGAAATCGATGACGGGCGCGACCGTCATGACGTCGAGCGCCGGCAGAGCCAAGACCGTCGTGTCATGTGCGGCGTTCATGCCGACAACATCGGCGCGCAACCTTCGCGGCCGATTGGAGAAGGCTCAGAGCTCGCTTAGACGGCTCTTGCCAAATTCACAGCCTCCTCACACGGCGCGCTGAGCGTCCGGCGCCAACCTCGGACCCAACGCTCGAGCAAAAAAATCATCAGGAGGAAGCAAGCCAACATGAACAGAGTTCGTACGGCAGTAACAGCGGCGGCCATCGCCGGGTCGATGGTCGTAGGTGGGGTCGTCGGAGCCGCCCTGTACGGCGTGACCACCCTCAGCGCGGCCGCGGCCACCACCGCGACCAGTCCAACCCCGGCGCCGAGCTCCTCGACGGGCAAGTTCGTGCCCAACGAGACGGCCGCGCACGAGGCCACAGAGAGCGCTGCTCGCGAGGCCCAGGAGAACGCTGGGCAGGTCCCGACCGTACCGTAAAGGTGCGCTCACAGCACGGCAGGGCCAGCGAAATGCTGGCCCTGCCCATTCATTGCTCGGGAATTACATGAAGAATCGGATCCTGATCGCCGGAGTCGCAGTCGTCGCAGCGGTCGGTTTGGCCGGAGGCGGCGCCTATGTCTACTTCTTCTCCGGCCTTCGCTCGACACCGGCCACGCTGGGCCTTTCGGCGACGCCCAACGCCTCCCCCACCGCCACCACGAGCACCGGACTCGCCGGGAGCTGGACGGTGACGACGGGATCCCTTGCCGGGTACCGGGTCAAAGAGCTTTTCGTCGGCCAGTCCTCGAAGCACGAAGCCGTGGCGCGCACCTCGACGGTGAGTGGAACCGTGGCCGTGAGCGGTGACGCGACGAGCGGCTACCAGGTCAGCGCCATCACGATCATGGCCGTGCTCACCGACCTCCACAGCATCGACTCCGTCGCCGGCCGTGACGTCACCCAGCGCGACGGCGTCGTGTCCCGGCAGATGGACCTTCAGCAGTTCCCCAATGCGACGTTCATCGCATCTTCGCTGTCGGTTCCGGGACCGGTGACGAGCCAGACCATCGAACTTTCGATACCGGGCAAGCTGACCATCCACGGCGTCACCAAGGATGTGACGGCGACCGCCAAGGCGCAGGAGGCCGGCGGCAAGCTCGAGATCGCGGGGAGCGTGGCGATCGACATGACGGACTACGGGGTTTCGCCGCCGGCAGTCCCCTTCGTAACCGTCGACTCCCAGGTGACAGTCGAATTCGATATCTTCCTGACCAAGGGCTCCTAGCCGAACATCTGGCGCGCCACGAACAGCACATTGGCGGGACGCTCGGCCAGCCGCCTCAGGTACCAGGCATACCAGGCATCGCCGTAGGCGATGAGCGCTTTGACCCGGTAGCCCTCAGTGGCCAGTCTCGCCTGGTGCGCTGCCTGGATCCCATACAGCATGTGCACCTCGAGCGCGTGGCGGTCCATGCCGATGGCATCGGCGAACCGCGCGATGCGCTCGATGAGCGGCACGTCGTGGGTGGCCAGCACCAGCTTGAGCCGGCCTCGGTTCACATCTGGAAGCATCAGCGCGCACAGCGCCAGGTAGTTCGCGTCGACATCGCGCTTGGCAGGAAACGCGCGATCCGCCGGCTCGGCGTAGGCGCCCTTGACCAGCCTGACGGCGGGCTTGAACGGCAGCATCCGATGCACATCGGCGGCGGTGCGGTACAGGTACGCCTGCAGGCAGACACCGGTGGCGGGATGTCGTGAGTGCACGCGGTTGTACAAGTCGAGCGTGCGGTCGGTGTAGGCGCTGCCTTCCATATCGATCCACATGAAGCCTTTGACCTTCGCGGCCGCGGCGGCCAGCCGGTTCAGGTTGGCGAAGGTGGCCTCTGGGTCGATGTCGAGCCCGACCTGCGTGGGCTTGATGGAGATCTCAGGCTCGAGGCCGGCCTCCGCTGCTTGTGTCAGCACCATCTCGTAGTGCTCGACCGCCGCGGCAGCTTCGGACATCGCCTTGATGTTCTCGCCCAGCTTCGTGAACACCGCCCCGATTCCCCTGGCCTTGAACTCCACGGCGGCTTTCAGGGCCGACTCGTACTCCTCGCCCGGCATGAACCGCTTGACCGCGCGGCGCACGAAACCCCAGCTCGGCACGTGCTCTGACAGCCAGGGATTCTGCGCGCACCAGAGAAGTAGCCCCCTCACAACCTGGCAATGATATTGGGGCTCGGGGCCGCGCCAGCCACGGTTTCGACCACGGCGTCCCAGCCCTCCGGGTCATTGGCCACGACCGCCGGACGTTCGATCGGCGGCGGCTCTGATTTGAAGCCCGCGCCGGTGTCGAAGACCACGATCCGCTCGTCCGCTTCGATAAGCCCTCGTTCTCGCATCACCGGCAGGGCCGCAAAAGCCGCCGCGGACTCCAGGCTGAGATAGCCACCGCCCATGCGGGCGGCGTACATCTGCATGGAGACGATCTCCGCCTCCGGGACAGCGACCGCTCCCCCGCCCGAGCGCCGAAGGCATTCGAGGATGAGGTGGTCGCCAAGGGCGGACGGCACACGAATGCCCGCTGCGCGGGTGGCCGCTCCTGGCCACGGCTCGGCAAAAGCCGTCCCTTGTTCGAAGGCACGCACGATCGGCGCACAGCCATCCGACTGCACCGAATACATACGAGGCCGCGACGAGCCGATGAACCCCAACGCCTCCAGCTCGTCGAACGCCTTCCACATGCCGATCAGGCCGGTGCCGCCGCCGGTCGGATAGACGACGGCGTCCGGCAGGGTCCAGCCGAAGTCCTCCGCCAGCTCGAAACCAAGTGTCTTCTTACCCTCCACGCGGTAGGGCTCGCGCAGGGTGGCCATGTCGAACGCGCCCGCCTTCTCGCAGACGAGGCGCGCGAGCTTGCCGCAATCGGAGATGAGGCCGTCGAGGAGGATGAGACGGGCCCCGCACACAAGCGCCTCCGCCTGATTGGCAAGCGGGGCGTCGGCCGGCATGACCACCGTCGCCTCCACTCCCGCCGCCGACGCGTACGCCGCCAGAGCGCCCGCCGCATTCCCAGCCGAGGGCGCGACGAGGTGGGTCGCTCCCAGCTCGACCGCACGGCTGACAGCGACGGCCATGCCTCGCGCCTTGAAGGATCCAGTCGGGTTCATGCTTTCAGCTTTCACACGCAGCCCGCCCAGCCCAAGGTTTCGTGACAGGCGACCCCCCGCCAGCAGCGGCGTCGAACCCTCGCCAAGGGTGGTGATGAACTTTCGCGAGCGGACGGGTAGCAGCTCCTCCCACCGCCACAGTCCGCCGCGACGAACCGCGATCGCCTGCCTGGTCAAAGTGAGGCGAGCGCGCTCGAGCTCGTAGCGCGCCAGGAGCGTGCGACCGTCTAAGGGATCAGTGCCGCGGAGCTGATCCGGGTCGTGGCGATTTCTCGAGAGCGCGCCCTCGAGAAAAGCGAGCGTGGATGCTGTGGGGTCACCCCGACTCATAGGCGGAGACTAGACGAAGCTCAGTCAGGCGGGCGGCCGCGAACCTCCGAGCAAGCATTCGACACTGCAGTAGACCAGCGTCCCGCGGAAGACGGCGCCGAAATCGATCGGCCTCGCGCATCCGTCGCAATAGGAGGGTTGGGCATCGATGACTTCCGCACGCTTGACGACGTGTACATGCGCAGGCCCGCTTGCGATGCCCTGGCGAAGCGCCGACCGCTCCGCAACAGGTCTGTGCAGCCGTCCGGCCGGCAGGTGAACAACCCCCATGTCTTCCTCCCCTGGGATACCGCACCAAGTATCTCGCCGCGATCGCAACAATCGCCGTACGAATGTGGGAATTCGCCGTACTACAGAACAGGTCTGCGGCGGGGGACCGCTGTCCCCCGGCGATGATTGCCGTTCTTACGCGGCTACCAGTAGTACCAGCGGCCTCCGCCTTCGGCGGCCCGGAAGAAGAACCCGAACACCCAAAGGATCAGCCCGATGATGAGCAGCAGCCACAATATCTGCAGCCCGCTCGCAATCAAGCCACCCCCACCAAGGAGCAGGAGCAACAGGACGAGGACAATCAACGGGATCACTCTGCGCTGTACCTCCTTTCCCGACCGACCGATGTGGCCAGTCTCAAAATCCGCATCTGTCTACTGAAACCCACCAAATGCGGCGCGGTTACCCACGCGCGCGCCGGCGGCGCGCGCCGGTCTTCCCGCCCTTCATCAGCGATCGCCATCCTCTCGCGTGAATCTCGATCCCAAATTTGCGCGCCGCAGCCCTGATTCGCTTCCAGGCCGTGTCGCGCTCGGCCTCCGTGACGCCCTCGACCTGGTCGAACCGAGCGATCGCATTGCGGACATGACGCGCGTCGGTGATCGGTTCTTTGCGCTTCTTCGTAAATGCGAACTTCTCGGCCGGCAGCCGGTTCTGCTGTCGCGTGCTCAGGCCTGACGTGCGTCTGCGGATGGTGGCACCGCTTGCGCGGCGGCTCTGCACTGTGCGCGCGCGCTTGATGTTTCTGCGTGCGGCTGTCTTCTGCTTTGTCGTCGCCATCAAATCAACCTCCTTTCTTGATTACGCGGCCGCATGAACGAAGAGGGCCGGCCCCTGCACGCGGGGCGCGGCCCTCGGCTCCCCTGAGGAGGGTCAGGAAGGAGTTGCGGACGGTGATGGGTGGGTGCCGCCGCCACCGCCCGGCGCCGGAGCCGGCGAAGTGACGGTTGTCGGGTTCGAAGGTGTCGAATACGGCGCCCTCGTTCCAAACCAATTCCACTGACTGAAGCCGAAGAAGAGGAGGATGAGCACCAAGAGCGCCATGATCGCGGCTGCGATTCCAGCGCCCGCACCGGCTGTCGTCCCCTCGGTCTCCACCACCTCGGAACCCACCGGGCTCCAGTAGCGTCGGACGCTGTATCCGCCGGCTCCTACGAGCGCGGCGAATAGGAGAACGACGAGCAGGATGAACAGTAGCGTTCCCAAACGATGACCTCCTGTTTGGTTCGGGCCCCCTACACATCTTGGATAGGCCTCTTCTATGGAAACGCCCATTACAGCGCGGACTACGCAGCGCCTAATTTTTCGAAGTCGTCACGTATGAGTGCGCGGTAGCGCGGCTGCAGCTATCGAGTTAGGGGGTTCGATTGGAGGACATGAAAAAGTGCGCCTAAATCGCGCGTAAGTTACGTAGTTGTCGTGCGCTTTCGGCGCCGGAAGACCGCCAAATGCCCGAGCATCCTCTTCGCAAACGACGGCGGGGCGAATGGCCGGGACAAAGGTTGGTCTGAAGCCTTGTCCTCGTTGATCACCTCGATTGGCTTGCGAACCTCCCTGGACTCGTGCATCGGGCTCGCGATGAGACCCTTCGTGACCGGCTGACCGAGGCGAAACTCGTTGAAGACAGCGCCAAACAGGATGAGCTCGCTCACGACGTAGAACCACGCGGCGAGGAGGAAGAAGAGGCCGAACTGCGCGCCATATGTGTTGAAGCCGCCGGCGAGGCGCACATATAGAGGAAAACCGAGCGAGAAGACTTCGATCAGGGTTCCGGCGAGGAGCGCGCCTGGCAGCACGTCGCGCACCTCGAACGAGCGGTTGGGGACGAAGCGATAGAGCAACGAAAGCAGCGTGACCATAACCGCCGACCCGATGATGAATCCGGTCACCCATGCCAAGGGGAACAGCGCGGCCACGGCATTCGCCGCCACCGTGATGCCGACGGCGATCACCAGCAGGATCATCATCACAAGGCCCATCAGCTTCTGCCTGACCAGGTTCCGCTGCTTCGTGCCAAAGATCTGCGTCAACGCAAACTCCATGGTCCCGAAGATGCTGCTGGCGCTCCACAGTAGGCCGGCCAGCGACAGCAGACCCAACCACCCGGCCGATTGCCTCACCCCATGGACGGCGTCGAGCAGTTGCGGCTGGGCCGTGGTCGGGAAGACCTCGATGATCAGGGCTTCGGCCTTCGCCTCGAGGCCTGGATCTCGAATCGCGTATCCGATCAGGGAGAGAGCTCCGAGCATCAGCGGGAACATCGCCAGCATGCACGTGAATGCGAGCGCCGAGGCGTAGTTGCTCGCCTGGCTCTGCCCATACGCGGCGAGGACCCTGATCGGCAGCCAGCTCTTGATTGCTCTGATCATTTCGGCGCCGGGCCGCGCCGCTTCACGATGCGCGAGGCAAGCGCGCCGGCCGTGCTGACCGCGACGGTGGTCGCGACCCTCTCGGCGATCGTCCGCCATGGGCTCGGACTGCGAGAGTCATCGGAGCCGGCGACGACGACCTTGACTTTCGCGGGCAGGTTGCGGAGCGCCTTGGTCGCCCTGGTCGGCAGATGACGAATAGATGCCGGCACCGGGTCCTTGACGGGCGCCGCATGCGACCGATGGCGTGTCAACCTGTAGATCGCAAAGCTGACGGCTGCCGCAGACGCGAGGCCGATACCGACCATCGCCGCCACGCGCGCTGCCTTTCGCGCGCCCGACACCGCGCGGCGCTCGAGCAGCTTCAGGTTCGCGTCGAGGCGCTGCCGGGTCTCGGCTATCTGCCGTTCGATCTCAGCTGACGAAGCGCCCACGCCTTGTTCTCCTTCAGTGTTTCGAGCGTCCTGGTCGGCAGCCGCAACCTCAGCCGCGATCTGCCGAACAGGTAGAGCACGCCCGCCAAAACGAAGTAAACCACTGCCCACAGCAGCGCGGCCTGCCAGTGCCAGGGGACGGCCTCGACCACCGCGACGGGTAGGGCGACGAGCAACGCGATCGCGACCACCATGCCCGCGGCGGCCATGGATCCGAGCGCGATGGCGTTCGTGATCGCGAGCTCCTTGAGCTCCTGCCGGGCGAGCATGACCTCGAGGCTGACCAGGCGCTGGACGTCCTGCACGACATCCGCCGCCAGCTCCCTCGATGTCGCCTTGGGCTCGGTAGTTTGCATTCCTTCTTATGAGAACGCCGCGCCGCATGCGGCGACCCGGTGACTCGAATCACAGGATCGCCGCGTAGTCATGCCGCAGACATCAAGTTCGTGCGGGTATTCAGGTCGGGAGGCCGTGACCGGCAACCTCATAAGCCGTGGCGATGTCGGCGATCACCATCACGGCCGCCGCGGACCAGCCGATGACTTTGGTCGGAAGCCGATTGACGTAGTCGCCCATAAGCTTTCGATTCGACGTCAGCAGGAGCATGAGCACGATCAGAACCGGCGCAATGACGCCGTCGAGCACCTGAGAGTAGAAGAGTGCCTTGATCGGATCGATGGCGGAGACCGCAAGCTCCATGGCGACCAGGAACGAAAGACCGATGACGACATAGAACTGCGGCGCGTTTTGCGCGTGCCGCCCGAGGCCGCGTCGCCACCCGGCCAGGCCGGCTACTCCAAAGGCGGCCGACGCGGCGAGCACCGGGATCGCCAGCAGGCCCGCTCCGATGATCCCCACGGCGAAGAGATCTGTGGCATAGCGACCGGCGAAAGGCTCCAATGCGCGTGCGGCATCGGCGGCGGTTTTGATGCTTGCGTGATGGGCGTACAGAACTGTCCCGGTCGACACCATGATGAAAAATGCGGTGACGTTCGACCAGATCATTCCGGCGGTGATGTCGATGTTTCGCTGCGTCATGCCCTGCACGCCACGCCTCTCTTCAACCTCCCCGCTCGCCTGCCAGAAGAACAGGTATGGGGTGATGGTCGTGCCCAGGAGAGCCACTGAGCCCAGCAAGTACCCTGGCGAGAACGAAACGTGCGGCACCAACGTGCTCAGGAGGACATCGGCCCAGTTGGGGCGAGCCAGGAACGCCGCGAGGATGTAGGTGGCGAACACGGCCACCAGCCACAGGAGGTATTTGCTGAGGACCCTGTAGTCCGTGAAGATGGTCACGTAGGCCATGAGGCCCGCCAGCGGCACGACCCAGAACACCAATCGCGCGCCGGTGAGGAGCTCCAGCGCGGCGGCCATCGCGAGCAGGTCGGCGCCCATGGTGATCACGTTGGCCACCACCATGAGCAGCACCGCGGGCGTTGTATTGCGCAAGAGCGTCGCGAGGTCGGTCTTGGTCACATTGCCGACCTTGGCCGATATCTGCTGGACGACGATGAGCATCGGCGTCGACAGCAGCAGCAGCCAGTTCTGCGCGTAGCCGGCAGTGGTCCCCACGACAGAGTACGTGGCAATGCCGGCTGGGTCGTTGTCGGCGCCGCCGGTGATGACGCCAGGCCCGATCGCTCTCAGCACGTCGGAGAATCTGAGCCGCCTCTCGTGCGCCCGGCGACGGCGGAGCTCGGTCTCTGCCATCTAGTGAGGCCGCCGGGCCGGAACCGGAGGTGTGACCATTGTCCAGATGCTGCGGGTGTCCTCGTCGAGTAGCTCGCGCGCCTCGAACGCATCGGTTTCGTCGACGCGCGCGAGCAAGATCCCGTGCCCGCTCGAGAGCGCCTTGCGTACGTCCGTCGCAAACTCTCCCACCGACTCCAGGAGCGGATCACCACCAGACATCACGATGCCTGCTGCCTTTGCCCTCAACCGGCGGTGCTGGCGCAGGAATGTGAGCGCGTGGTTGGCGACGGCCCGATTGGAAAACGCGGCGATGATGGTCTGGTCGTAGAGCCCCCGCCGCTGGTCATGTCGCTTGACCTTCAGCCGGCGCGCGTCGACGTCGGCGATTCCCCTCGCGAGGTATCGATGAGCTTCGGCGATCAGCTCCTGGCGGTCCCGAAGCGATTCGAGCTCGCCCGACAGGTGCAGGATGCCGCCGTGCTGCTTGACGTCGACCGCATCCCCATATAAAGGATGGGGCTGACCGGGCTGACCCACCATCACCGTCGTCCACCAGGACTCGATCTGCGTGTCCACACCGCCCGTTCTCCCCATGTGATTCCGGAACGCGGCGGTGCGAGGGGTTACCGGCCGGCTGGGCGTTACGGTTCTAGGATGGAATCCGTCGCGACACCCCCGCAGATACTTCCGCGATCGGTGGACAGGCGCCTGTTCCAGGCGATCCATGGCCTGCCGCACTCGCCCCGCAGCGACCACTACATATCGCTGGTCTCGGACCTCGGCGAAGGCCTCGGCTGGGTGGCGGCGGGAGTGGGTGTGGCGTGGCTTGGCGGTCAGAGGGGACGGCGAGCGGGGATCGCCACCGCCCTGGCTTCGCTCGGGACGACTTACTTCGTGCAGCGAATGGTCAAGCCGATCTTCAGGCGGCGGCGCCCGTTCGTGAGCCGCGAGGTCATGGTCGTCGGGATTCGTACGGCCGACGCCTCGTTTCCATCCGGCCACACCGCCTCATCGTTTGCCGCCGCGACCGCACTTTCCACCTTCTATCCAAATGCGGCCCCGCTGGTCTTCACCCTCGCCACGCTGGTCGGGGCCTCGCGGGTTCACCTGGGCCACCACTTCCCGAGCGACGTCACCGCGGGCGCCGTAATCGGGATCGGGATGGGTACGTTCACCGCGTGGCTGCTAAAGCTCCCGAAATTCCTCTGATCAGCGGGGGCAGGATCACCTTTACGGCGCTGACCTCGGCCGTAACGGTCGCCGGCGTCCTGCCCACCAGCACGTTGTCGGCGTAGACGCGAACGCGCGGCTTGGTCGTCACGGAAACCTTCTTGAAACGGAACACCTGGCCGAGCCCTTCCTCGGCATGCTTCATCAGAAGGGCCGAAGCCAATGCTCGTGCGGCGATGTCCGACCTGGTCCGGCCCGCCAGCACTGCGAACTCGAGGTAGTGATCCCTCGGGGTACTGTCCCCCACCGGCAACAGGGACCCGATCGACGACGTGTTGGTGAAGACGAGAGACATGGCCGACCCGCTTCCCTTCAGGTCGCCCTCCAGCTCGTACGAGAAGCGCTTGGCCGTCAGCACTGACGCAAGGTCGGTGGCCAACGAGCCATATTTCCGATCCTTCAGAGTCTCGCCCAGCGCGATCGTCTCGCCGAAAAGTCCGATCAGGCAGGCCTCGAGGAACACGGTCCCGTTGACGCGTCCCAGCGTGATGGGGCGCGGCCGCCCTTGCTTGACGACCTCGATCTGCGTGTCGAGGTCAGGTGGCAGGCCGAGCGCGAGGGCGAAGTTGTTGAAGGTACCGAGCGAAAGAATGCCCACCGGATGCTTGGTATCGGCCAGCTTCCTGACGACGAACTCCACGCTGCCGTCACCGCCGGCGACGACTATGCGTGCTCGCGGGGTGATCAGCTTTTCAAAATCCACCTTGGGGTCGAACGGTATGACCAGGTGGTCCGCGAACAGTCCGCGCAGCCTGGCTTCGAGCTCGGGCGTCATGTTCCCAGCGCCGGTGCTGAGGATGAGCAAGCGTCTCGCCGTGCGTTCGGTCGACTTCTCGGCACGGGCGCCGGCAGCCGTTTTCACCCCCATATGGTGGAAGAGCCCGGCCCTTGCAGGCCAGGCTCCCCCACCCGGTCAACGCATCGGCTTCGATGCATACCTGATCGGGACACATATGCTCCACGCATGGTTATCCGGAGCGACCTCGAAGGACTGAGCGACGCGGCGGCGCGCCGCGCTCTCGGTGGCCTGCCTCGATCCGATTACGAGGTCGTGATCAAGCCGCTCCGCTACCGCACCTCTCCCCACCTCGCCGCTCGCTGTGAGTTCGAGGAACGCCGGATCGTGCTCCAGGTGCCGGTTCCGTTCCGGCCGTTCAAGGAGCCGGTCATCTACGCCGCGCGCCGTAAGCGAGGGCGCGGCTTGCGCTTTGCCTGGGCGTCCGAGAGCGTGTCCTTTCGCCTGCGCCGCGAGGTGCTTCGATTCCTCTACTGCCACGAGTGGATGCACTGGTACCTCAAAGAAGTGCTCGGCAAGCGCTCGGCCGCGGAGACCGCGTGCGACCGGTTCGCGCTGCGCAACTTCAGGCGGCCCAGGGTTTCGGCCGCGGACGCTGACGCCGCTCTGCGCCGCCGCGCGAGGGCGCGAGCCTAGCCGCGAACCGCAACCGCGGCTTCCTCCTGGGCAAGGTCTGCCAGCGCCGAACGCTCGATCTCGTCAAGGCTTTTGCCACGATCGCGTTCCAGAACCTTCATGCGCTTGTCGAACTGAGAGCTCGCGAAATCGATGTATGTCTGCATGCGCTGCCCGAACGGTGGGTTGGTCTCGTCGTAGGCGTCCCAGAACTCGGTCACCACGCTCAATGCCGGGCCCAGGAGCTCGTTCATGCGAACGTTCATGACGTCCCAGCCTCCTGGCGTGGCGTTGATCAAGCGATTCAGCAGAAACACCCCATAGCGGATGTGGCGGCTCTCGTCGCGCGCGATGAGCCTGATGGCCTCCAGCAGGCCGGGCAGCCTTCCGCTGCTTTCGAGCGACTGCCTGAATCCGTGGTAGCCGGTCTCCGCCAGCACCCCTTCGATGACCATGTTGTAGGTGACTGCAGCTCTGATCTGAGCGATTGCGGACGGATCGTCTTTGAGGCGGCCCAATGCGGAGGGCAGCTCGACCAGGAACAGGTGGCTGTAGCTCGGCGTCAGGAATCGGCTCAAATCTTCGTGAGCGGCGGCCACCGTGTCCAACCAGCGCCGGAACAACTCGACGTGCTTGGCCTCCTCCCAAAGAAAGGACGTGAGGAAGATCTCCTCCTCGAGCCGTCCCTCCTGGGCCACCGCCATGATCAGCGGCAGCAGGTCGGTAGTGACGCCCTCCTCGCCGGCCTGGAACAGCGAGACCGTCCTGAGGATAAAGTCCCTCTCCAACGTGGTCATCGCCGCCCAGTCGGAGCTGTCGCGACTGAAGTCGATCGCTTGCGGATCCCAGGTGCCGAGTCGCTTGGCCTTCTGGAACAGGCGCATCGGCACCGAATCCCAGTCGAGCCCGCGCCCCGAGATGGTCGCGTAGCCTCTACGTGCGCCGTCGACCGTTCCCACACCCCTATGGTGACGGACGAGTGTGACCTTGTGGCACGCGTGATGGCCGCAGCCCAGCCCGCGTCGCCAGTACTGCAAGAACGGCTGCATCGCTCAGCGCCCAGCCGCCTCTGTCGTTGTTGAAGTACGCGAACACGTCGTCGTCCGCGGTCCACATTCGGGCAAGGCGCGCCGCCCACGTGCGCAACGCGGAGCGGCGGTAGCCGGGGGCGTCCGGCCCGGTGCCTTCGTGGAACCTGACCATCCCCCAGCCGGCGGTCCGCCAGAACGGTGTTCTGCGACCTCGAGCGTCCGCGAGGCAAAGGGCTGCGCCCCGCCGCTCGAGAACTGAGCGGACCTCGGGTACGAACCAGCTCTCATGCCTTAGCTCGACGGCCACGCGGACCGAACGCGGAAATGCAGCCAGGGTGGCGTCCAGCCGGCCCGGGTCAGCCTTGAACGAAGGCGGCAGCTGGACCAGGATCGGCCCGCGCTTGCGGCCCAGCCGGCGCGCGCGGTCCAGGAATCGGTGTACCGGCTCTTCTGGATCCCGCAGCCGTTTCAGGTGCGTCAGAAAGCGGCTCATCTTGAGCGCGAAGACGAAGTCCGCCGGCGTCTGCCGCTTCCAGCGGTCGAACACCTCGGGGTCGGGGAGGTTGTAGAAAGTGTTGTTGACCTCGGTGGTTTGAAAATTCGCCGCGTAGTGTTCCAACCACCTTCGCTGCGGGAGCCGGTCGGGGTAGAAGACGCGCCGCCAATGCGGATACTGCCACCCTGACGTGCCGATGAATATCACCGGTTCAGCTTCGTTTCGACGCGCGGCCTCTGTGCTCATCGCTGATCGAGCTCGCCAGGCGCGTCAAGGTCTTGGCGACAGCGCTCGAGGGCTCGCTGGCGACCAGGACCTCTCCCATCACGGCCGCGCGGTCGAAGCGCGCGCCGTCATATGCAATTTCCATGTGCATCGGCCGCTTCACCACGCGCTCGGCGTCTGCGCGGGTGACCATGGTCTGGGGCCGGGGGTGGTTCAGGATCAGGCTGACGCGAGCGGGCGGGATGTCGAGCACCGTTTCGAAGATCTGCAGGAGGTCAGCGGTGTCCTTGAGCGTCGGGAGCTCCGCGGTCACCATGACGAGGACTCGATCGGCCCGCTCGAGGACGCCGAGCGTGACCTCGCTCATGGCCACGCCGAGGTCGACCACGATGTATGTGAACGTCTGCTCGAGGACGCCGAGCGCGCGCTGGACCAGGGTCGGCGTCACCAGTTCGGACTGCTCGACACGCAGCGCGCTCGGGAGCACCACCATGCCGGTGTGGTGATGAAGTCCGGCCGCCAGGAGCGCTTCCTCGAAGTGGTTCTCGTCGGGGCGCTCGCTGAGCGCCAGGCAGCCGGTCGGCACGAGGTTCGCCACGAGGGCGGCATGGTTGTAAGGCAGGCTCAGATCGAGCAACACGCATTCGCCGCGGTGCTTCTGGCCGATGGCGGCCGCGAGGTTGACCGCGATTGTCGTCCGGCCCGCGCCGCCTTTGACGGCGTAGACAGCAACGATCATCCGGCGACGCGTCTCAGAAAGTTGGTCACCTCAGCTGTGAGCACGGCCGGGCTGACCGGCTTGACGATGAACCCCTCGCATCCCGCTGCTTTGGCCGACCGCTCGTAAAGGGGCATATTGAGGCCGGTGAGGGCAATGATCGGGATCCTCGCCGTCCGCGATTCGGATTTCAGCTCGCGGGTGAACTCGAGGCCATCCATCCCGGGAAGCCCGAGGTCCATGAGGATAAGCGCGGGCTTGCGTTTCGAGATCGTCTTACGCGCGGACTCCGCCGATCCGCTGCCCGCGACCTCGAAGCCCGCTGCTTCGAGCACGGTCGAAGCGAGCATCAAGCTTGCAGGATCGTCCTCGACGATCAGGATCAGTGGCGACTTCTTCCTTGTCATGCGCGCACTTGCCGGCGCGCCCACACTACGCGGACGGTAGGTACTTCCGTACCTCGTCGGCGAAAGTCCGGGTGTTGATCGGCTTCGAGATGTAGCCCGCGCAGCCGGCTTCGAGAGTGCGCTCCCTGTCCCCCAGCATCGCCAAAGCGGTGAGCGCGACCACGGGAATGGCGGCCGTCTTTTCGTCCCGCTTCAGCCGGCGCGTAAGCGAAAGGCCGTCGACCCCAGGCAGCTGCACGTCCATGAGGATCAGGTCCGGCTTCCGCGCGGCCAGCATGTCGAGCGCTTCTTCCGAGTTGCCCGCCAGCTCGACGCGTAATCCGTCGCGCTCGAGCACGGCGCTGGCAAGCAGGCGATTCGCCTCGTTGTCCTCGACGATCAAGATCATCGCCGGCCCGCTCATAGCGTCACCGGCGAGGAGTCGACGACCTGGCGCAGCAACCCGAGCAGGTCGGCCGCACCGGTCGACCCGCGCCTGAGGATCGTCGACACGTGTCCGTTGAGCTGGCGGATGTCCGCTTCAGTGAGGTGCTTCGCGGTGAGCACCATGATCGGGGTGGACTTCGTGGCGTCATGCGCCCGGAGCGCCTCGACCACATCGAAGCCCGTGACGTCGGGCATCATCAGGTCCAGCATCACCAGGTCGGGTTTGCGCGACTTGGCGAGCTCGATTGCCTCGCGCCCGCCTCGCGCCTGGATCACACCGAACCCGGCCGGTTCCAGGATTCGCTTCAGCCATTCGCGGTTGGCGGCCTCGTCGTCGACGACAAGGATGCGAGGCTTCTCGCCAGCCTTGCGCCCGAACTTGATGCGGCTCAAGCGGTTGATGAGCTCCTTCGCCGGGACCGGCTTGACGAAGTAGTCGAGAGCGCCCAGAGCGATGCCGAGCTCGGGGTTGTCGACCACGCTCACGACGACGACCGGGATGTTGCTTGTCGCCGCCTCGCGCTTGAGGCGTGTCAGCACCTCCCATCCATCGAGGTCGGGCAGCAGGATGTCGAGCGTGATCGCGGCGGGCCCGCGCGCGATCGCTTGTGCGATTGCATCGTTCCCGGTCCGGGCCACCTGGGTGGCGAATCCCGCGCGCTCCAGCTGCCGGGTCAACAGCTCGGCGGCGGCCGGGTCGTCCTCCACAACGAGCACGAGAGGACGCGAGGAGTCCTTCGGGCCGGTGAGGGCGTCGGGTTCTTGAGAGCGCACGCCTTCGGCGCGCGCGGTGATCGGAAGCACGATTGTGAATATGCTGCCCTTGCCCGGCTCGCTGACCAGCCGTACGTCGCCACCGTGAAGCCTGGCGAAACGCCGCGTGAGAGTGAGGCCCAGGCCGGTGCCCGGCTGGGAGCGTCCGACACCCGAATCGACCTGCTGGAACTCATGAAACACCCGCTCCTGGTCCTGGCTGTCGATCCCGATCCCGGTGTCAGTCACGGAAAGCTCTACCGACTCGGCGAGCCTGCGCGTTTCGATGGTCACGATTCCGTTTTGAGGCGTGAACTTCACCGCGTTGGAGACGAGGTTGAGCAGCATCTGCTTCACCTTGCCGGGGTCGGCGGTGATCTCGCCGGCCGAGCTCTCAGTGATGCGAAGCTGGATGCTCTTCTGGGCCGCCAGCGGCTCGACGGTGCTCGCCACCTCGCCGATGACGTCTTTGACGTCGACCGTCTGCAGGCGCAGCTCCATCTGGCCGGCCTCGATCTTGGAAAGATCGAGGATGTCGTTGATCAATCCGAGGAGGTGCTTTCCGCTCGAGTGGATCTGCTCGAGGAACCGTTTGCGCGTGGCCGGCGTGAACTGGCCGTTGCCGGCGTCGATCAACAGCTCCGAGAACCCGAGGATGGCGTTGAGGGGCGTGCGCAGCTCGTGGCTCATGCTGGCGAGGAAGACGCTCTTGTGGCGGTTCGCCTCGAGGAGCTTGCGGTTGCTCTCCTCGAGCTTTGTGATGAGATGCCTACGATCCAGTGCGGTGGCGAACGCACTCATGAACTGCTGGACCCGTCGAATCTCATCTGCGCCAAAGGTCGGGGTGAAAGGACCAGAAAGGACGACCAGGGTGCCCGCTCCGGAGAGTCCCTCGATGGGCAGCTTGAGGACGGTGTGGTCGGTCTCGCCGACGGTCGCACGGCTCACACCCTCGGGCATTTGCGCTGTTGCCGCTTGCAGGTCGCCCAGCTGGTCGGGCGTCAGGCCGAGTGCAGTCCGCAGCGATCCGCCGACGTCGAACGCCACGGCGGCCGCCCCTCCGACCAGGCGCATCGTCCATTCCATGGCTCGATTGGAGAGCGTGTCCCTGTCCTCGCTGAGGAGCAGGTCCTCCATGAAGGCGCGCAAACCCTCCTCCTCCGATGCGCGCCACTCCCGGCGCAGCCATGACGGCGGCGCGAAGCTGACGTACAGGAGCGGGACGGTGGCGAGGACGACCAGTTGCACGACGAGCTTGACAGCCTGGTTGCCCGAAACCGCCACCAGCGACACTCCAATTGCAAACACGAGAATGCCGACAATCCCGGCGAATCCGAGGCTCAAAGAACGGAGGCGCCACGCCTGGACCACCGGCAGGCCACGAGCTACCAGCCAGAACCGAATAATCGGCTCGACCACGATGGCTCCCCACACCATGATGATCACAAAGGCCGCGACCGTCATCACCTGGGTCGGGGCCTCGAACAGCGAGGCGCCGATGAACAACGCCAGGCCGGTCACCATCGCTGCCACCGCGGCCACGTGCCATGCACGCCGCACTGGGATGAGCGAGCCGCGGAAACGCAGGAGCGCATAGGCCGAGCCGACGAAGAGGATCAGGTCGATCGTGCTGAGCAGCTTGGGGGCCAGGTGCGACGGGATTCGGCTGAGCAGCGAGACCAGCGAGAGCAGCACGATGGCGAGGGCCAGGAATCCTTGCGTGCGATCGCGGTGACGCGCCCACGAGATCGCCACCGCGAGGCCGAGAACGACGAAGGCGGCGGTGGTCAGGTTCTGCAGGAACGACAGGATGTCGGTCAAGGAAGTTGGCTCAGGCGGCGCCCAGCCGGTGGATGGCGGGCATCTCGCCCACGAAAAGCTCGACGACCTCTGGATCCCACTGGCCTCCCGCGCCATCGATCAGCAATGCCAGGGCCTGGTCGACCGGAAGCCGCGCCCGGTACGGCCGGTCGTTCACCAGCGCATCGAATGCGTCGCAGACGGAAACGATCCTGGCCAGGCGCGGGATCTCCCTGCTGCGTAGGCCGTCGGGATAGCCGCGCCCGTCGAAACGCTCGTGGTGGTGGCGGATGATCGGCAAGAGGCTCGAGGCGGAACGGAGCGGCCTGACGATGTTCTCGCCGATGATCACGTGCGACCGCATGCGCTCGGTTTCGGCGGCGTCCAGCGGCCCCGGCTTGAGGAGGATGGCATCCGGAATCCCGATCTTGCCGATGTCGTGGATGATGCCCCCCCGGTAGAGAGCGTCCAGCGCCACCTCGGGCATGCCCAAACGGGCGCCTAGATACCGGGCCGACTCAGCCACGCGTTGCGTGTGCTTCTCAGTGAGGGAGTCTTTCGCCTCCACTGCCGCAGCCAGCGAAAAGATCACCTGCTCCGCGCTGTCGAGCGTGTTGTACAGGGCCTTGAGCCGCAGCGCCGACCTGACGCGGGCGACCAGCTCGACCCTCTCCACCGGCTTGGCCATGAAGTCGTCGGCTCCCGACTCCAGGGCGCGAACGCGGTCGTCGGTCTGGTTCAGCGCTGTGATCATCACCACCGGCAGCAGCCGGCCACGTGGACCCGCCTTTATCCGGCGGCAGACCTCGTAGCCGTCGAGGCCTGGCATCTGAACGTCAAGGAGGACGAGGTCGGGGGGGTCGGCTTTGATCTGTTCGAGTGCGGATTCGCCGTTCTCAGCCATGCGCACATCGCAATCGATACCACTCAGGTAGGCCTGGACCAGCTGGCGGTTGGCGGCCCCATCGTCAACTACGAGTACGACCGCCATGTCATGGCTGTCCGACGGAGGGAGTTGTTAAGTGCGGCACGGAGCAGAAATTGTAGTCCGTAACGTTTGAAATAACGCCTTCTTATCGCGTGTCTCCGAAACGTCTCCGAACGGGTTTCAGGCGGAGGCGGAGCGATCCTGAACCGTCGCCGCGCCGCGGCCGGGAACGAGGTGACTGAGCGCGAGACGCAGCTGCTGGTTGGCCCCGGCGAGGTCACCTCGCTTCTCGAGGATCTCCGCGTACTGGACATGACACCGGCTCAATCGCTCCGTCGCGCCGAGCGCGTCCAGGATTCCCCACGCCTCGCGGAACTCGGCATCGACGCGAGCGTGATCGCCTCGGTCGGCGGCGATGCGGCCCATCCACATGCGGCACTCGGCCAAGGTGGCCTTTTCGTTGTGGCGCTCAGCCAGGGTGCGGGCTTCGCCGGCGAGGCGCTCCGCCTCGTCAGGGCGTGAACGAGCGACCTCCAGCTCGCACAGGCTGAGGAGCACCTCCGCCTTGCCCGTCTCGACACCGCTTTCGTCGAACAGGACGCTTGCGCGTTTCAGGTGGGCCTCGGCATCAACCAGATCGCCGCGGCGGATGAGAACGAGACCCAGGTTGTTCTCCGATCGGGCGAGCGAGAGGCGGTCGTCGAGTGTCTCGTGGATCGTGATTGCGCGCTGGGCGTAGTACTCCGCCATGTTCAGCTGGCCGATCTCGCCGTAAGCGCTGCTCAGGCCGCCGTACATCAGCGATAGGCGCCTCAGGTCCTGGACGACCGAGCCGGTCGCGATCGCGCTTTCGTAGGCCTCGATGGCTGCCTTCCAGTCCTGGTTGACTGAGTGCACGGAGCCGAGCACGAAGAGCAGGCGGGCTTCGGTCGTCTGCGGGATCGGATGAAGAGAACGGCAGAGCTCCAGGGCCCGTTCGGCCAGCCCAAGCGCGGTCGGATCCTGCGCGAGATAGGCAGCCGAAGCTTCGTGGCCAAGGCACTCCGCGGTCATCAGCCGGTCGCCTGTTCTCTCGAAGTGGCCTCGCGCGGCAGCGGCAAGGCGCCGCGCCTCAGCCGGCTGCGCAAGGCGGAGCAGCGCGTAGGCCACGAGGGCTTTGGTGCGCGCGATCGTTTCGGGATCCTGCTCCTTGGCGAGAATCTCCCGCCCGGCGGCAACCGCCGCCTGTGGGTCGTTGGTCGCGAGGAGGAACTCGACCTCGAGGGTGGGCGGTGACGATCGCGGCTCCATCGTGGAAGGCCGGGCGAGGAAGAAGTCCAGCGGGCGCCCGGTCCGCTCGGCGATCAGCTTCAGGGTCTCCATCGACGGTTTGGCCTTGCCGGTCTCGACGAAATAGATCGCCGTTCGGCTGATGGCGCCGTTCGCCACCTGCGCCAGGCTCAGGCCGGCTTCCGCCCTGGCCTGCTTGACCGAACCCGGCCGGATCTCGATGCCGTGGCGCCGACCGCGACGGCCCGAAGGGCGTCGACTTTGGTCGGGGCGCGCATCACCTTCCGGCATTGCGCGCCAGCTTATCTGACGTCACGAAACTTGACAACGATCGATTAACGCCGCTTATGCGGTTTCAGGTCGATCAGCAGCAGTGCGGGACCGGACCGGCGCCCACAGTGGTCGCCAGCGCGATCGCCATCGTCGCCGCCAGGATGGCAGCAAGGATCAGCTTCCTCATCAATCTCACCTCCTCTGCGCATCGAGCGCCAGGGGTCAAGAGAGCGCGGAAGGTGGAGCGGATGAAAGCGATATGCGCTCGCCGGCCGCCGCTGCCAGGCCGCCAAGCGCGGCTTCGACCTTGATTGAAGCCAGGAGCGTTAAGCCGGCTGCGGCCGCAAACTCGAGTGGTACTGTCGAGCCGACCAGGATGGTGAAGCCAACGGCCGCCGGCAGCAGGGCGAGAGCAACGGCGGCGACCGAGACGGCTAGCAGCGCCATCGGGCGCCTAAGCCGCGGTTCGCCGACTTGTTCCAGCTCTTCCCCACCTCTCTCGAAGGCGAGGCCTTCCTTCCCACCAGGAACGACCAGGGCCGGGCAATGTTAACTCAAGCCTGGCATGAATTAACATACGGTTCCCGATAAGTGGCCTGGCAAACTTCCCCCGCCGATCTCGGCCCGGGCCTGCAGGCGTTGACGACCGCCCCCAGCGGCTCGTCCCCAACCTCGCTGGTCCAGTCTTGGTGGCGCCGCGCGCTGACGCCCGAGTGGAGGCGCTTCGCTCTGGCGTCGGCCCTGGTCGCGATCGTGTGCGCGGCCTTCCTGGTCTGGCAGATTTTTCGATTTGGCGGCGACAAGACCACCATCGCGATCGACGACATCGGCGAAGGCGTCGCCGCCGGCATCGCCGCGGTGAGCCTGGCGGTCGCCTCCCTGCGGTCCAAGGGTCGGACACGCTCGGCGTGGGCGCTGCTCGGAGCCGGGGCGGCCAGCTGGTGCATCGGGGAAGCGATCTGGTCCTGGTACGAAGTGTTCCAGGAGGTGAACGTCCCCTTTCCCTCTGCCGCCGACGCGGGCTTCCTGGTCGAGATCCCGCTCGCCATCGCCGGCGTCCTCGCATTCACAACGGCACCCACCCGCTTGGCCACCCGCGGAGAGGCTGTACTGGCGGGGGCGATCGTGGCCCTGTCGCTCCTGTTCATTGCCTGGGCACTCGGCCTGCGCACGGTTTACGAGCAGTCGCAGCAGTCCCAGCAGGCGACCCTCATCGGGCTGGCTTACCCGATAGGCGACATCGTCGTCATCACCGTCCTGATCATCGCGCTGCGCCGCGCAAGTAGGGCGCAGGTCGGCCGGATGCTGCTCCTAATCGGCGGGCTCACCGCGATTGCCGTGGCCGACAGCACGTTCACGTACCTCACCGCCAACGGCTCATACGGCGCGAACGGCAGCATCGTGGACATCGGGTGGGTCATCGGCTTCCTGCTGATCGCGCTTGCGCCGCTGTGGCCGGCGCCGACTATCGAACGAGAAACAGAAGAGGGGGCCATCAATCTGTGGCAACTGGCGCTGCCCTGGGCCGCAACGCTCTGCGCCGCGGCGGTGGCGCTGGGCATCGCGTCCGCGAATCGCGGCTTGGACCAGTTCCTGACCGCGCTCGCCGGCGGCATCGGGGTGCTGTTCGTGGCGAACCAGGTGCTGACTCATCGGGACTCGCTGGACCTTCTCGCGAAGAGCCGTCACGCGGAGGCGCAGCTCGCGACCCGCACGGCCCTTCTAAACCAGGTCATCGTGCAGGCTCCACTTGGCATCGCTCGCGTCGGCGTCGACATGAAGATCATCGACGCCAACCCTCGGCTCGCGGTGCTCCTGCACACGAAGCCGTCCGACATGATCGGGCATTCCGTGGGCCGGTTCCTGCCTCCCGAGGAGATGGAGCGCGTGGTCAGGACCTTTCAGCCGTTGTGGAACGGCGCGGTGGACACCATCGAATCGGATAGCCACGCGCTCCGCGCGGACGGCACGGCCACCTGGTTGCACTGGAGCGCGTCGTCGATCAAAAAGCCCGGCGGCCGCACCGACTTCTTTCTCGCCATGTTCGAAGATGCGACCGCCGAGCACACGGCCCAAGAGGCGGCGATGGCCAACCTCGCCGGTCTCGAGCGGCTGAGCCAGCTCAAGAGCGAGTTCGTCTCGCTGGTCAGCCACGAATTTCGCACCGCGTTGGTCGGCATCCAGGGGTTCAGCGAGATGATTCGGGACCAGGACCTCGCGCCGGACGAAGCCAAGGCTTTCGCCGGCGACATCAACAACGACGCTCAGCGCCTCAACCGGATGATCACCGAGATGCTCGACCTCGACCGCATCGAGGCCGGGCGCATGACGCTGAACATCGCGCCGGTGGACCTGAACGGCATCCTTGGCGAAGCAGTGGAACGCGCACGCGCGTCGAGTCCCAAGCACACGATCGTCTGCAAGCCGGATGCTGCGGTACCGGCGGTCCGCGGCGATTCCGACCGCCTGTTCCAGGTGGTGTCCAACCTGCTCAGCAACGCGGTCAAGTACTCGCCGAGTGGCGGCGAGGTGCTCGTCACCAGCCAGGTTCAGGAAGGCATGGCCCGTGTCGACGTGCTCGATCACGGCCTCGGCATCCCAGCCGATTTTGTGCAGAAGCTGTTCGGCCGATATGAGCGCTACGAGGACAAGACCAAGGCCAAGATCATCGGCACCGGACTCGGCCTGGCGATCACGCGCCAGATCGTCGAGATGCACGGCGGCAAGATCTGGGTCGATAGCACCGTCGGGGCCGGCTCGGAGTTCCACTTCACGGTGCCGGTCGCCACGCCGGCGCCTGCCTCGTGAGCGGCCGCGTCCTAATCGTCGACGACGAGCCCGCGAACGTCCTGCTGCTGGAGACCATGCTCGCCGGGGTAGGCGACGAGATCCGCACCCTCACCGATTCGCGCCAGGTCGAGGAAGTGTTCGTGGAGTTTGAGCCGGACATCGTCCTCCTCGACCTCCACATGCCGGAACCCGACGGCCTAGAGGTGCTGCGTCGACTGCGCAGCGCGCGGCAGAGCCTGGGCTACCTCCCGGTGATCATGCTCACCGGCGACACCGGGAAGGTCGCGCGGAACAGCGCCTTGATTCTCGGGGCCGACGATTTCCTGACCAAGCCGCTTGATCGCGAGGAGGTCGTCCTGCGGGTCCGCAACCTGCTCCACACACGCCAGCTGTACGCGGATCTCGCGAAGGCCAATGCCGCGCTCGAAAGGAGGCGCGGCTCCCGCCCCGGTTAGCCGAAGACGGCGCGCGTCCTCCGTCCCCAGAGCAACCAGATCACCGCGCCCGGCAGCAAGAAGTTGGTCATGAGCGAGACCGGACCGTGGTTGGCCCCGATCGGGAGCACGAACAGCAGCGCTGACCCGACCAAGCAGAGGGCTTCGAGCCAGATGGCGACGCGGCGCGCCCAGCGTCGGCGCCAGAAAATCCCGATGCCGACCAGGCATACGAACAAGGCCAGCAGCAGCGTGGCGAGCCCCAGCCCGAGCATGTGGATCTCGCCGCCAAGCACAAAGGGCAAGGCTGAGAGTCCGGCCACCATCCAGAAGA
Source organism: Chloroflexota bacterium (assembly GCA_005880855.1). Lineage (GTDB taxonomy): Bacteria > Chloroflexota > Dormibacteria > Dormibacterales > Dormibacteraceae > UBA10449. Next base: position 10,403 of record VBGM01000148.1, on the reverse strand, counting down.
TGGCCTGCATCAGCAGCAGTACATAAACGATCTCAGGCCGGCTCGTGTCGTTGATCACGATCGATCCAGCGCCGCCACGACAGACGGATCGATGTCCACGGCGAAAGGACCACCTTTTGGGTTGTCGACGATCCAGACATGGAGCATCGGCGGCGCGCTGATGTCGATGGCGCCGATCGGGCAGGTCGCATAGGGCGTCAGGAGGCTGAACTCGAAGCCGAACGGTGTGAAGCAGATGTTCTCGTGCTGGTGCCACGCCGTCATCGGACCGCCGGGGTCGGGGCCGAATTGGTTCAGGCTCTTCATCTGGAACATCGCGCCGAGCAGGAGGGGGCCGTGATGCGTGTTGGCGTAGACCAGGCCCTGCGGCCGGCGCGGATCCATCACGTAGCCGGCGTCGACGTACCCCTGGTTCATCCAGTGCGTCGACGGCAGAGACGTCGAGCCACCCGGACGGTATCCGGCCGCCCAGGCCCGCCGCCAGTCCTCATAGGGAGTGATGGCGGCCTTCGTCTCTGCGTAAAGATGGTTGGCGGCATCGACCTCGGCCGGGGTCGGAATGGTGCTCGTCGCCTGAAGCAGCGCGCCGGCGTGGACGTGCCGCGCATCCGGCCGGGCCAGGTCGACGATCCAAACCGTCGCGCCGCTGATGACGATCAAAAGAGGCATCGCCACCCCGATGGCGGCGTGGCGCCACCCGCGGTGCGCGGCATGCTCGCCGCGCACAGGCACCAGCACAAGACCCAGCGCCGTCACCTCGACGAGCTTGGTGGCAATGCCGACCTGGTCGGGGCCTTCCAAGCCGACCCCCACATAAATGAGGTAGCCGAGCACGGTGGCGATGAGGAGTGCGGACGATGAGAGCCGCCACCAGCGCCACGTGAACGACGCGGCGAGGCTGATGAACGCGACGCCGTTGAGCAGGAACAGGGCGGACGTGAGCGGTTGGGTCGCCAGATGGTGTGGGATGAGCGCGAGGTGCACTCCCCCGGTGATGGCCATCAACACGGCGGCCGCCTGCACCGTGCCCGGCGCCGACCGCCAGCGCGGATGAAACCGCAGGCCGACGAGGGCGAAGGGCAGGGCGATCAACCCGCCGGCGAGTGCGATGAAATGTTCAGCGCTGATCGAGTACATGCGCTGAGATTGGCTCGCGCGGTTAAGAACGGCGTAAGAGCGGAAGGTCCACGTAGATGCCGGCGCCGCCGCCCTTGCCGCCTGCGGCGATGATGCGGCCTCCATGCTGCTCGGTGATCCAGCGTGCGATCGAGAGACCCAGCCCCGCGCCGTGGCCGCCGGGCGCTGCTGCGGATCTCGCCCGCGAGGCATCCGCTTTGAAGAAGCGTTCGAAAACGCGCTCCCGATCCGCGACGGCGATGCCGGGGCCGTCGTCGCCGACCATGAGCCGCGCCCAGCCGGAATCAACTTCGAGGTCGACTGTTATCGCCGAGCGCGCGTAGTGGAGCGCGTTGTCGAGCAGGATCCACAGGAGCTCGCGCAGGGCGTCCTCGTCACCGGCGACCGCCGCGTCAACCGCGCTCACATCCAACTTGCTCTCCGGATGCACGGCCTCGGCCTGGCGCGTCACATCGGCGACCACTGCGCGGAGGTCGACTGGCGCCAGGTCGAGTCGCAGCCCGGCGTCGGCGCGCGCGAGGGTGAGCATGCGGTCGACAAGCCTGCCCATGCGCTCGCTTTCCGCTGCGATGTCGGCGGCGGCCGCGCGGCGCACCGGCCCCGCGATTGCGGGGCCGTGCGCGAGCAGCCCGGCGTTGCCGAGGATCGTCGCGAGCGGCGTGCGGAGCTCATGCGACGCATCCGCAACGAATCTCCGCTGCGACTCGAAAGCGTCCTGGAGCTGGCTCAGCATGCGATTGAAGCTCGCTGACAGCACAGCCACTTCGTCCCGGCTGCGCGGTGCGGGCAATCGCCTCGCGAAGTCCCGCGTGCGGCCGATGTCATCGGCGGCGATGGCGACCGACTTGAGCGGTCTCAGAGCGCGGCCGGCGACGAGCCACGATGCCGCCAGCGCCGCCAGCAGCGTAGGGATGCCGGAGATGACGAGGAAGCCGACGATGCCGGAAAGGTTCGACTGCGGCACCTTCGTCGACTGGCCGGTGACCACATAGCCCCGCGCGAACTGGATGGCGAAATATCGAAAACCGCCATTGGTGTCGAAGAAGCCATTCGAGACTTCGGGGGCTCCCACCCGCAGCCTCGCCGAGGGCATCGGCGGAGCACCGTTCAATTGCGCGGTCGAGTAGGTGACCGTCCAGCCCGGGTCGAACACCTCGACGAAGATGTCGCCGCTCGTGCGCAGGTCGACAGGGGCGACCGGCGCGCGCGGGGTCACGTCCGGCGAGACGTTCAAAGCAGCTATCGCGTCATGCGCTCGCGAGCGCAGCGCGTCGTCCTGGTTGCTGTTCACACTGCGCGAGACCAGGGCGTAGAGCAGGCCGCCGAAGATCACCAGCGTCAAAGCCACCACCGCGACGCCAAAGAGTGCGAGGCGAAGGCGAAGGGACATCAGCCTTCGCGGAGGGCGTAGCCGGTGCCGCGGACCGTGTGGATGAGCCGCGACGCACCCGACTCTTCGAGCTTCTGCCGCAGGTAGCCGACATAGACCGCGACGACGTTGTCGCCCTCGGGCTCGCCCGCCCAGACGGCCTCCAGCAGCTGCTCGCGCGTCAGCACCTGGCGCGGGTGGCGCAGGAAGTGCTCGAGGAGCGCGAACTCGGTTTGCGTCAGCGCGAGCGGCCGCGATTCCCTCCAGGCGCTGCGGCTCGCGGGCTCCAGCACAAGGTCGGCGAAGCGGAGGTGGTCGGAGGGACCGGCGCGCCGCAGAAGCGCGCGCACACGCGCCAGCAGCTCCTGGTATGCGAAGGGCTTGACCAGGTAGTCATCGGCGCCACTGTCGAGACCTCGCACGCGTTCCTCGGTGCCGCCCAGCGCGGTGAGCAGCAAGATCGGAAACTGGGCAGTAGCGCGCAGGCGGCGGCACACGCCGATCCCGTCGAGCCCGGGCAGCATGATGTCGAGGATCACGAGGCCGGGCGGCCGCTCGCGGGCACGGCGCAGCGCCTCCAAACCATCCCCCGCCACCGTCACCTCGTGGCCCTCGGCGGTCAGCACCCGCTCGAGCGTCGCGGCGAGCCGGGCGTCGTCCTCGACGACCAGGATCAGGGAGGGTGGTGTCATGGCCACGGATATATAAGAGTGGCGTGAGGATTCCATAAGAGAGTGAAACGGGCCGCATATTTTGGTTTGGGGCTGCTGGCGGCGGCGCTGGGCATCGGCGTCGTGTTGACCCAGCACGCCTCTTGGTGGCAGCTGGTGGTATTCGCGATCGCACCCGACCTGACCCTGATCGCAGGTGCGGGCAGCGGCCTCGCGCGCGGCCAGCTCCACCCTCGCGCAGTTCCGCTCTACAACGCGGTGCATCGGTTCTGGGCGCCGGCCGTGCTGGCCGCCGTCTCTCTTGCGCTGATGTACCCCGCCTGGCTCGCCGGCGGCCTGGCCTGGATCGCGCACATCGCCTTCGACCGCAGCCTCGGCTTCGGCCTGCGTACTCGGCAGGGCTTTCAGCGCACCTGAGCCTGGAGCCACTCCCCGTGCGAAGCGCGACTTCCAACCGCCAGCGCCGCGACCAGCGCGGCCAGGACCGAGGCGATCGCGTACGTTACGAACGCGGCCTGGATGCCTGCAAGCGACCACGCGATGCCGCCGAGGATCGGTCCGATGGTCACCCCAACGTTCTCGAACTCCCCGAAGACCCCCATCACCAGCGCGTGCCGCCGGCGAGGTGACGACTCGGAGATCCACGCGGTCGCTGCGGGCCAGAGTAAAGACCCGCCGATCGCCCGCAGGGCCGCCCCGGCGATGACCGCCGTGTAGCTGCCCGCGATGGCATAGACGGCGAAACCGGCCGCGGCGATGATGCCGCCGGCGACCATCGTCGATCGGCGCCCCCAGCGATCCGACGCCAGCCCGCCGGGGACCAGCAGGAGTCCCCCGAGCATGCCGAGGACGAACATCGCGGTTCCGGCGGTGGATGCCGAGAGGTTCAGGTGCGAGGTGACGAGCAGTGGCAGGAGTGCAAGCTCGCCACCCAATCCGATCTGAAACAGCAAGACGATCGACGCCGTGACGACCATCACCCGGATGACGCCGCGACCGTTCGAAGAAGCGCCGTTTTCGACCTCGTCCGGTGCTGATCGCCCGACGCGCGTCTCGGTGTAGCCGCGGAACACGAGCACCTGCAGCGCCGCGGTCCCGGCTGGCAGCACCGCGGCGACATAGAGCACGGACCTGATGGGAATGTGATCGATGAGGAGCCCGCCTGCCACCGCGCCGACCGCCTCTCCAACCACCCACTGGGCGGAGAGGAGCGCCAGGCCGGTCCCCTGGAACCGCGCGGGCAGCGTCGTGCCGAGGAACGAGCGTCCGATCGGCCCGACCGCAACCATCATCCCCGACGCCAGCAGGTAAGCGATGGCGATCAGGACCACCGAGTCGGCGCGCGCCAGCAGAAGGATGCCGGCCGAGTAAAGCAGCAGTGAGATGAGCAGCGGTCCCCGATATCCAAACCTGTCCGCGAGCACGCCCCACACCCATTCGAAGATGAACATGCCGAGGCCGAACATCGAGAGTGTGATGCCGATCTGCCCTGGGTTGGCATGCAGCTGGCGCAGCTCGAGCGGAATCGCGATCAGGGTGATGCCGGTCGCGACGGTCGACGGGAACAGCCCAGCCACGAGAGCGCCGCTTCGGCTGCCTAGGAGGATCGCTGAAAGGGTCGGCGCCCTAACCCGCTTCGTACTCCAGCTCGACGAGCGTGACGCTCTTGCGGGTCACGAGGTTGCCTTTCAAAGCTGACGAATAGGTGCCGGACGTCGGCGCGACGTCTCCATAGTCGCCGCCCACCGCGACCGTCACGTAATCGAGCCCACCCTGGCTTGCACGGGTCGGATCGAACGGCCAGGCGATCGCATCACCGGTGCCGTCGTTGGTCGGCAGCAGCACCTCGACCCAGGCATGCGTTCCGCCCTGTCCGAGCAGGTGGCCGGAGACGTAGCGCGCCGGCAATCCGCAGGTCCTGCAGAGGGCGAGCATGACGTGCGCGTAATCCTGGCAAACCCCGGCGCCCTGCGCGAGTGCCTCGGCCGCGGTCGTCCGCACGCCGGTCACCCCGTACCGGTATGTCATCGATTCGTGCACCCACTCATTGATGCGGCCGGCTAGATCCAGGCCCCAGTGAGCCGACGCCCCCAGGTCGTCCGCGGCGCGGCGCAGGCGATCGTCGGCGGTGGTCAGGGCCGAAGGTTCGAGCAGATATCCGTCCGCAAGCCAGCCGTCTTCCAGACGGTGAGGCTCTCCGGTTCTACGCTCCACCGAGACCTGGACGGCGAACTCGATCGCGGACGGGACGCGCGGCGCGAACACGTCTACGACGACGTTGCCGAAGCGATCGCGCTTGTCTTCGAGCTGGACGCCGTCAAGTCCGACCGACAGCTCGTGCCGGAGCCGGCGCTGGTCCCCGAAGCGCTCGGGGGGGATGACGACGAGCCGGTGGCTCAGGTCGCGGATCGGCTCCGGGTACTCGTACCGGAAGCTCTGGGTGACCGCGTACATGGCGCGGCGAGCGGCCGGCCAGTTGACGGAGGCCAGGTCGACTGCCATCACGCTGCCTCGTCGATGTCGGCCCAGACGGTCATCGAGCGGAACTCGGCGGGCCCGAACGTCGTCAACATGGCAACGTCCAGGGCGTCACGGCCGCGTCCGATGAGGACCCTGCCCACGCGCCTGGCATTGTTGCGAGGGTCGAACGTCCACCAGCGGTCACCCAGCCAGACCTCCATCCACGCTGCAAAATCCATCGGTTCCGGCGCCACCGGAACGTAGATGTCGGGCAGGTAGCCGAAAACGTATCGCGCCGGGATGTTCATCGCTCGGCAGAAAGATACGGCCAGGTGCGCGAAGTCGCGGCAAACGCCGACACGATTGTTGAACACGTCGAGCGCCGTCGTTCGCGGATTGCTCGTGCCGTGCTGAAACCGGATGTTGTCGTGAACCCAGTCGCAGATCGCCTGCACGCGCTCGCCACCGGCCTGGGTCTGGCCAAAGAGCTCCCAGGCGACACCCATGAGCTCGTCGGAGAGGCAGTATCGGCTGGGCAGCGTGAAATGAAGCAGGTCGCCGGGGATGTCCTCGACCGGCTGCTGCCCGACGCCTGAACCATCCGGATCGAGCTCATCCGGGACGAGGCACCGGGCGTCGTAGCGGAGGGTCAGGGCGCCTGCCGGCACGGCCAGCCGTTTCACCGGGTTCCCATAGATGTCCACGTACTCGTCGACGGGCAGCTGGGGCGCCGTCTCCCATGTCTCGGTGACCAGCCTGTGCCGCGCGTCCGAGCGAGGGCGTACCTGTACCGTCATGGTGGCCGGCGCGGTCACTTGGTACTTGAACTCGCAGCCAACCCGGAGCTTGATCGTCTTCCCAGTTGTCGAGATGGCGCAGACACTATAGCTGTGGCCTCCGTGAAATCCCTTGGCGCCGGCTACAAGCTCAACGGCTTCTATGACGAGATGCTTGCGGCATCGGGCCGCCCGCGTCCCTCCTATCGCCGACTCTACGAGCACCTCGAGCGCCTCGGCCCGGCGGAGCTGGAGCGCCGCCACCAGCTTGCTTTGCAGATGTTCCGCAACCACGGCATCACCTTCGCGGTCTACCCGGACGCCCAGGGCACCGAGAAGGTCTTCCCGTTCGACATCATCCCGCGCCTGATCTCAGCCGCCACGTGGCGGCGACTCGAAGCGGGCCTCAAACAGAGGCTCGCCGCACTGAACCTCTTCCTGGACGACGTCTACGGCCGCAAGCTGATCCTCCGCCAGAGTGCGATACCGCCCGAGATAGTTCTCAGCAGTCCGCAGTACCTGCGCGAGGTCGAGGGCCTGCCGGTGCCGAACGGTATCCACTGCCAGATCGCGGGCATCGACCTGGTCCGGGACGAGAAGGGCGAGTTCTTCGTCCTCGAGGACAACCTGAGGACGCCATCCGGGGTTTCGTACGTGCTCGCCAACCGGCACGTGATGAAGCGCGTGCTGCCCGACCTGTTCGCGGGATACCCGGTGCGGCCCGTCGAGGGCTATGTGCACGAGCTCCTGCGCCGCCTCCGCTGGCTGGCCCCACGGGGCATCGACGACCCGACGGTGGTGCTGCTCACGCCCGGCATCAACAACTCCGCTTACTACGAGCACCTGTACCTGGCGAAGCAGATGGGCATCGAGCTCGTGGAGGGAACCGACCTGGTCGTCGACCTCGACCACGTATTCATGCGCACGACGCGCGGCCTTCGGCCGGTCCACGTCATCTACAGGCGCCTCGACGACGAGTGGCTGGATCCGATCTTCGGACGCCAGGAATCGCTCGTCGGCGTGGCGGGGCTCGTCAACGCATACAGGGCCGGCAACGTCGCCATCGCGAACGGTCTTGGCAACGGCGTCGCGGACGACAAGGCCGTCTACGCGCTGATCCCGAAGATCATCCGCTATTACCTGGGCGAAGATCCGATCCTGCCCAACGTGCACACATACCTGTGCGCGGTCAACGAAGACCGGCGCTTTGTTCTCGAGCACCTCGAGGAGCTGGTCGTAAAAACGGTCGACGCCTCGGGCGGCTACGGGATGATGATCGGCCCCGCCTCGACCCGCGACCAACGTGACGAGTTTCGGCGCCGGATCGAAGCCCAGCCGCGGGCGTTCATCGCCCAGCCGGTGGTGTCCCTATCCGTCCAGCCCATCTTCGAAGGCGGCCAGCTGCGTCGCGCCCATCAGGACCTGCGCCCTTTCATCCTCACCGGTCCGGACGTCCACGTGACGCCGGGCGGGCTGACCAGGGTAGCGCTGAAGCCGGGTTCACTCGTCGTGAACAGCTCGCAGGGCGGCGGCAGCCGCGACACGTGGGTGATGGCTGAAGACGGCGAGCTGGACCAGCTCGTGAACGCCGATGCTTAGCCGCGCGGCCACTTCGCTAGCGCTGCTGGGACGGCACCTCGAGCGCGCGGACCATCTGGCACGGATTCTTGGCGTGCACGTCGCGCTGTCGCTGGACCGCACTGACGAGCCAGGTCCGGAGTTCTGGATCCGGTTCATGGAGCTGGCCGGTTGGCCCGGCAGCAACACCGGCCGGCGCGACCAGGCGGTGGAGATGCTCGTGACAGGAACGCTCGGACCGTCGGTGGGCGCGAGCGTCGGCGCCGCACGGCTGGCGGCCCAGGCGGTGCGCCCATCGCTCCCCAGCGAACTCTACGAACAGGTCAATGCGCTCCACTGGCGGGTGCAAGAGGGGGCGTGGCAGCCCGACCTGTACCCGTTCCTCAACGATGTGCAGCTGAGCGTCCGCCTCGTCGACGGACTGCTCGAGGACACGATGCTCCACGACGAGGCGCGCGATTTCGTCCGCGTTGGCAAGTTCCTCGAGCGTGCCGGCAACGTGACGGCGCTGGTGACTCGCAAGGCCGCAGAGCTCGCCGACGAGGGGTCCCCGCGAACTCACGGCGCAGCCGCCGAGTTCGTGGGGCTTACGCCCGAAGGCACGCTGGAATGGACGGCCGTGCTGAAATCGTGCTTCGCCTTCGAGTCGTACCAGGCGCGCTACTCGGGCGGCGTCACGCCGGAGCACGTCATCGAATGCCTACTGCTCGATGCGGCGCTGCCCCGATCGGCGCGATTCGCGGCTGCTGTCGCGCTGGAGTCGGTGACCCGCATCGATGGTGCGGGCCGGCGGTCACAGCCGCGGCGGGTGCTCAGGCGCCTCGAGTCGATGTTCGAATCGGCAGAACCGCAGTGGGTCGCGAGCAATGCGCGCGAGTTCGAGACGCAGTGTCGCGCCCTGCTGAGGCAGCTCGAGGCGGCCATGCGCGAGACCTATTTCCACCCGAGCAAGGTCCCGGCCGGCGTCCTCGGCGAGGAAGGCCAGGCGATGCCCCAACAGCAACAGCAGCGCACATGAGGCTGGAGATCGTTCACGACACGCGCTATCGCTACACCAGTCCGATCGCGGAGACGGTGATGGAGCTCAGGCTGCGCCCCATGGATGGCAACGGCCAGCGTTGCGTAGAGTTCGACCTCGACGTCAGCGCGGGAATCGACCCGGGCACATATCAGGACGGATATGGCAACGTCGTCCACTACTTCAACCTGGTGCGCCCTCATTCGGCTTTGAGCGTGACGAGCAGGTCGATCGTCGAAACGGGCATCGAGCCGGACACCGATGCGGGCGAGGAGCTCGTGCAGGACTTCCTTCGCTTTCGTTCGCCGGTGAACGACGTGCCCGGTGTGCGTGAGATGGCGAACAGGTTTGCGATCGCGAACCCGACATCTGGGGCGGACGTCGAGCGCGCCCTGGACGAGCTGACGCTTGCGATCAGCCGCGAGTTCGCGTACGACCGCGCCGTGACCAACGTGTACAGCGCCGTGGACGAGGTGCTCGCCCTGCGTTCAGGAGTCTGCCAGGACTTCGCGCACCTCTTCATTGCGGTAGCACGGGCGATGGGCGTGCCGGCGCGATACGTCAGCGGCTACATCCACGACCCGCGTGGAAAGAGGGTCATGGGCGCTTCTCATGCGTGGGGCGAGGCGTGGGTGCCGGGGCACGGATGGATCGGTTACGACGCGACGCATCCAATTCGCATCACCGAGAACCACGTGCGGATCGCGGTCGGCCGGGACTACGGCGACGCCGCCCCTACCCGGGGCGTGTACGTGGGATCCGCCACCGGCACGATGGACGTGAAGGTCAGAACGAGGGCGCTGAACTCTTAGGGGAGAAGCTCGACCATTCGGGCACAAAAGGCTGTATCCCCGGCATGTGAATCAGCCATTCCTGCACACTCGGGTCGCGAATTGCCCAGCTGGTTCAGAAGCGCCGGCCGCGGACCATGTCGATGGAGAACTTCGCGGTGTCGGCGATCAGCATCACCGCCATCACGCCGGCTTCCACGGGGTCGCTGACGACAACGTCGGCCGCGTCGGGCACCGACCCGGCCATGTTGGTGCAGAGGACGATGATCCCCGCCTCGCGAATCTCGCGCACGGCGTTGGTGATGTCGCCGCCCATCAGCGCCCCCGCGAGCACCAGCGCCCGAGCTCGATGCAGGCGCGCAACTGCGCGCACGGCTTGCGCCAGCTGCTCCTCACCAACGAGTGGGATCGTGTCGACAGATATGCGCTCGCCGCGGATGTTGTGCCTGTCCGCCTCCGAGACGGCGCCCTGCGCCACCATGCCAACCTGCGCGCCGCCGCCGATCACGATCACGCGCTTGCCGTAGATGCGCTGGAACGTGGGCACGCGCGTGACCTCGGTGATGCCCTCGAGCCCGGCGAGGTCCGCAACCAGTTTCGCTT
>VBGM01000167.1 GCA_005880855.1 Chloroflexota bacterium | reverse complement strand
GTAATGAGCCGCTGATCACCGTCATCCTCAACGCGACTGCCGCCGCAGCTCGCACTCACGAGGAGGAAAAGCTCGAAGCGTTGCGTAGTGCCATTACGAACGCCGCCCTCGGACTCGAACCCGACGAGCACATGCAGATCATGTTTGTGAAGTTCGTTGACGAGTTCACCGCTCTGCACCTGCGCATCCTTGCTTTCTTCCGCGACCCGGCGGCTTGGTTTGAAAGTCACGGCATCCCGCGCCCGAGCTACTACATGGGCGGACGTGGTCAGGTTCTTGAGGACGGCGTACCCGAGCTCAGGAATCGCAAGGACATTTATATGCAGGCTGCAAGCGAACTGGGCACGCGTTGACTTCTAGCCGCCGCGTTGAGTGGCATGGTCAGCGAGCAGGGTATGTGGCAATCAATCACGATGCCACTAGGCAATCGCTTTCTCGACTTCATCAGTAAGCCCAAGTAGGTACAGGGATACAGTAAGTCCGGCGTACCCAGTACGCATTCAGTACGCAGCCGCCCTCAATCGTTGGATGCCGTCAGGTGTCGTTTCGTACTCAGAATGGGCAGGTCGATCTCACAAACACAGAACCCGGCTTATGTCCGTTCTCGGCCCACCTTCTGTATCCCTAAAGGAGCCACCGTGATCGCGTTTCGGGACCGTGAGGCTGCGGGACACAGTAACTTGGACGTACCTGTACGCGTCCCAGTACGCAGTCGCCCTGAATCGCATGGTGTCGATATGTGTCGTTTCGTGTTCGGGCCGACCAAACGCAGCGAACCTCGCACCGCAACAGTAAGTTGCTCGCCAACCTTCTGTGCACCCATCCGCGGTAGCGCCTGACGGCGTTAACCGTCACGGCAATCAACCAAACGGCGCTTGTGAAGCCTCAGATTAGGCGTTGGTCCAGGTGCTTAGACCTCGTCGCCGGGCGACAAGAAGTACGTGGGTCTCAGGCCACGGCACGGGATCGCCGCCATCGTCGGTTAGATGCCCGATCGCGGCGAATCGGTTCGTAACCAGCCAGTCGTTCCGATACGGTCCCGACCGAGGATCGACCGTGAACCCGGCAGCCTCCACGATCTTCTGCCAAGAAGCCCAATCCAACGCGCAGAAGCGCTCGTGGCACTCGGAAAGCCAGTTGTCGGTGTATGCCGCCTTGGCCACGAACTCCATTGCGTCGCGCAGCGCGAGCCGCACGCGTCTGTCGTCGATCACTTCACATTCATAGGACGCGTGCGCGAGGTGTGGGAAGTCTCGAGCGAACTGCATGAATCTTCCCGCGGGCGTCAGGCTGTCGAGGTACCCGGTCACTTCCGCCGGTGACATGGACCCAATATCGAGGGAGGCGTGCCCGAGTCCCGGCTCATGGAACCGGAGCACGACCACGCGGTCGCCGTCCTCGGGCCCGCACACGTCGGAGTTGATCCATACCCCACTCGGCGCGGTGTGCTGGTAGATGGCCGCGACCAGCGCTTTCACTGCCTCGAGCCCGCCGGCGTAGCTCAGGATCTCGTGTGTCAGTGCGAACGTCAATGTTGTATCGATCGAGTTATCGGGGAAGACCCTGCCGCTCAAGATGTTGCGCTGGAAGAAGAAAGTGTTCGGATTCGCGAAGGCGCCCTGCGACTTCTTGTGGACGCACTCCTCGTAGAGGTGCTGGGCGACCTCGATGCCGAAGAGGTCCGACTCCGCCAGTTCCGGATCCCGTCCGGCGAGTTCCAGCATCGCGCCGGTCGCACAGCCGACGTCAACGATGCGCCCGGGGACTATGTATGGCCTTGCCTGTTCCCATTTCCGCTCCGCCGCAGCCTCGAATGAGGCCGCATAGGTTCGGTAGTTTCGGGTCTCAGTCAGCGACCCCTCGGTGCCGACGACCGGATCGCCGAGCACCAGGCGCACATGCTCGGGCAGCGCATAGCGCTGGAACACGTCAATGGTCGCGGGATGGGCGTATTCCTGCCATGCCGGATCAGCCGCCGCGATCATCTCCAGGACCTCCCATGCGCGCGGCGGCTTATCGGGGTGGTCGAGTTCGAGCTCCGCGATCCGGAAGCCGAGCTGGCGGTACATCGTGATCACCGCCGGAGTAGAAACAGCCACGATGGAGTTGTCCGGTGTCAGCTCGAGCCCGCCAGTCGCCGCCGCTATCGCCTTCACGGTGATCTCGGCGAAGCGCGGCGTCTGCGGCGTGTCGAAGATCGGTACGACCAACGAGTGGAAGCCTTCGGCTCGGCTGAAGAGCTCGATAGCGACCTCACGGCGGTTGGCCGGGATTGGGTTCCGTCGGGTGTTCTGGTGATTGGCGCTGGTCACCGCCCAGATCAGCTGCGCGTCGACCATGGGGGCGATTGGCTCGCCATCGAGGTCCTTCAACCGCCCGCCGAGCAGGTCGGCCAGGAATCGAGCCTGGAACCGGGTCACCACATGGTGCCGCCCCGGGATGAGCACGTGGCGGAAATCGCTCACGCGTATATGGTCGCCGACCTGGTCAGACAACCAGCCTAAGACGCTGCTTCGCCACGCGGATCTGAAGAGATTGCCCCCACGTCAGGCTGATGGCGTCGGGCTCGATCCCGTCGCCGAAAGCGACCAGGCGATCCGACTGGATCGTGAGGAAAAGGCGGTCGGAGGCCTCAAGGCAGCCCTCAGTCATGGTCGTGCCGGTGGCGGGCGAGGGCCATGCCTCCCTGACGAACCACGCCAATCGGCTGTCCTCTGGCTGGGGCAGCCGGAGGTGGCTTCGCCGCTCCAACCAAGCCGACCGACACCAGCCGGTGGCGCCGGTGCCGGTGCTCGCTATCACCCCAGAGGAGGCATGCCGCTCACTGGTGCCGTCGGCGAGCGCGATCGTATAACGGGCGGTCTGGTGGGTGGCCGGCCCAACGAAGATCTCATTGAGCGCGCATAGGCGCTGGCCATCATCAATGACCGTTTCGACCATAGTCCGCTCTTGAAAGTGGAGCGCTCTCGCATCCGCCAACCGTGGTACGAGCCGGGCTGCCGACTCCGGATCGTGCGGTACCAGGACGCCGGGGTTCCGCGCTGGGTCGGGGTTGACGCCGAGGACCGGCTGGCCGGATAGGTACTTGGCGACGTTGGCGACGAGGCCGTCCTGACCGACGACCACGATTAGGTCCTCCGGCTCGAAGTGGAAGCGGGGCAGGTCCGCTCGGAGGACCGCTCCCCGTCGCCAGTCGACCGGGATGGCTGCGGCGACCGAATGGATGGCGGCCGCCTGCAGCCGATTACGCTCCTCGACCTCCCCGATGTTGCGGCCTCGAGTCGACAGGAAGAAGGCTGTCTGGCCGCGCGTGCCGTGTCGCTCGATTAGTTCATCCAGCTCAGTCGGCCGGTGGACGAGCACTACTCGCGGCGCAACGCTCATGACTTCCTCGGCGCCGGGCGGGGTGGGGCCACGACCGCTGGAGTCGCGCTTGTAGCGAGCTTCGAAAGGACGGGGGCGAGCAGATCGGGTGTCAGGATGAGGTTGCTTATCTTCGGGAGGTTCCCGGCCAGCTCACGCAGCGCAAGACCGAGCAGAATTCCGTCCTGCAGGTCGCGATAAGCCGCGAGTCGCGCTGTCTCGGCCGCGCCTTCGGCTGCGCCCACGACCCGGATTCCCTGGGCCCGCCCCTCCGCAAGCCTCTGCTCCCGTGCGGCTTCCGACTCGGTCGCGATTCCGCTTGCAGCGGCCTTCTCTTCGGCCTCGCGTCTGGCGTTGGTGCCTCTCTGCGCGACCAGCTGCTCTTCACGCCGCGCGAGCTCGATCTGGCTCTGCATTTCGTTCTCGCTGATCGCACGCTCACTCTCGACTGCGAGGGCCCTGCGCTCGAATGTGGCCTTGTCGGCCTCTTGCTGGATCACCTCCCGAGTTGGTGTTTGGAGGGAGCGCTCGACCTCCGGTTCCGGCCGTATCGCGACGACCCTGACCCCGATGATCGTGATGCCAGTCTGCTGCAGCCGTTGATCAGCGGCGAGACCAGACTCGATCTGCTTCCTCACAGCTGCAATGCTGTCGACGAGGGCCGTGGCCAGCCGCATCGTAGCGAGCAGCCCCAGCGCTTGTTGCTGGGCGGCTTCCGTGAGCATGTTCGCGATCTGCTCCAGAGGCGTGGCCCGCCACCTTCCGTGCACCGAATCGATTGAGAAATCGATCCGGGAAGCCGCCGTGGCCGGCTCCGCGACGCGGTAGGTCAGACTCGCCTGGACAGTCACGTCTTGGAAGTCCGAGGTCCGGGCGTGGAATAGCAGCGGAAGCTCGCGGTCATCTACGGGAACCTCGGAGAGGACTGCGTTGAGAGGCATGAACCAGAAGGACAGGCCGGTTCCGGAGTGGATCACGCGGCCGTGTCTCAGGTGCTGGACGAAGGTGGTCGGTCGCCCTCGAATGTGTCGGACTACGGGATAACGGGTGATGTCTGCCATGTGGGGGGCACCTCCTGGAAATTCTCGTCGCCTCGACGATAACACATTCTCGTCATTATGACGCCAAATGCCCTTAGAATGCTCCCGTGGCCAATTACCCGCCGTTCGCCGTCACAGTCGACCTGGTGGTGCTGACCGTCCGCGACGGCGCCCTTAAGGTGCTCGCTATTCGTCGGAGCGAGGCGCCGTTCAAGGGCCGTTGGGCGCTACCGGGCGGATTCGTGAGGCCGAAAGAGGACCTCGAGGGGGCAGCAAAACGGGAGCTCGAAGAGGAGGCAGGACTCAAACCTCGCCAAGTTCATCTGGAGCAGCTGGCCACGTATGGGGCGCCCAATCGCGACCCGCGCATGCGGACGGTCACCGTGGCCTACCTCGCCCTTGCCCCCGATCTGCCGGCACCGCGAGCCGGTGGAGATGCGGCAGCTGCCGACTGGCTGGCGGTGGATGAGCTAGTGAAGCACCGATCTGCGTTCGCCTTCGATCACAATCAGATCCTCAAGGACGGACTGGAACGCGCCCGCGCGAAACTGGAGTACAGCCCCCTCGGCGCGTCCTTCTGCCCTGCGGAGTTCACCGTTGCGGATCTCCGCAAGGTCTATGAGATCGTCTGGGGTACCCCACTCGACCCCCGCAACTTCCATCGCAAGGTCACGGGAGCAGCCGACTTCTTGCTTCCACTGCGCAGGACTCGGATCGAGGTCGGTCGCCCGGCGGAGCTATACAAGCTCGGTTCCGCCCGGCTTCTCCACCCGCCGATGCTGCGACCGACCGTCGGAGACATTGATGAATCTCCCGATCGATGAGCGGCTTGCCGGAGCGATATGGGGCCACCTTGTAGGCGACGCCCTCGGCGTGCCGTACGAGTTCCGCGCGCCCGGATCCGTCACTGAGGTCCGATGGGGCACTAGGGGTACACATGGGCAGCCGCCTGGGACCTGGAGCGACGACGGCGGTCTCATGTTGGCGCTCCTTGATTCGCTCCTGCACGTGGGATTTGATCTGGAGGACCAGGCGCGGCGGGCGCTCGCCTGGTACGACACCCACGCCTACAAGCCGGGAGCCTTGTTCGACATCGGGAGCACAACACGTCGAGCGCTGGAGCGCCTCAAGGCGGGAGTCCCTGCAATCGATGCGGGTGGAACCGATGAGCTCGACAACGGTAACGGGAGCTTGATGCGCATCCTTCCCGTGGTGATCTTCGATCCGAACCTCACAAAGCAGGACATCATCGACTACGCGATGGGCGCCGGCTGCATTACCCACGCCCATCCCCGATCGCAGCTCGTTTGCTCCGTCTACTGCTCTGCTGCGCGCCGACTGGTCGAGGGCCAGGATGACTTGCCTGGGATCCTCGAGGAGGCGACCCGCGACGTCGAAGCTGTCGCTCCCGATGAGCTCCTGGCTGAACTTCCAGGATTTCTTACTTACCCACACCGCGATGGGACGGGCTATGTGTTTGACAGCTTCTGGTCCGCATGGACTTCGTTCGTCTCGAGCGACACGTACCAGGAGGCGGTTGAGAGCGCCGTAACGCTTGGGAACGACACCGACACGACGGCTTGTCTGGCTGGCGGCCTCGCAGGGTTGCGGTGGGGCCTGGCTGCGATTCCGGGTCCATGGGTCGGAGCGATGCGAGGCCGAGAATTGGTCGAACCCCTCGTATCCGCACTCGTATCGAGGTGGCACTCTGCATGAACCGGAGCGGGATGCGGCGTCGCCTGGAGCTTGTCGGATACGTCCTTGGAGCGGCCGCGTCGGCGGTCCTCGTCGGTGGCTCGCTCCTTCACCGACTGCCAATGGACATCACGGAAGTGCTTGGGTTCGTCACCGGCGCGTGGTCCGTTTGGTTGACGGTTAAAGAAAACATCTGGAACTGGCCGATTGGGGTCGCGAACAGCGCCTTCTATGTGATCGTATTCGCACACGCACGGCTCTTCGCCGACTCGGGCCTCAACGCCCTTTATGTGATCCTCGGTTTGCTCGGCTGGTATTGGTGGTTGCGGGGCGGTGAGAACCGCGGTGTCCTCCACGTCGGCCGAACCTCAGTCACCGCGGGCGCAGTCCTGCTCGCGCTTGGGGTGCTCGCGACGTTAGGGATGACTCGATTTCTTACGAGCGTCAATGACTCGGCGCCGTTTCTCGATGCTCTGACCACAGTACTGAGCCTCATCGCGGAGTTCATGCTGGCCCGCAAACTGCTGGAGAACTGGTACTTCTGGATGACGGCTGACGTGATCTACATCGGTCTCTACGCCTATCGCTCGCTTTACCTGACGAGTGTCCTCTACGTCATCTTCCTGACCATGTGCGTGGCCGGCTGGTGGCGCTGGTCCGCCGTCTTGCGCTTGGGCCGAGCCGAAATAGCCCCAGAGCCGATCCGTGCCTAGACGCGGAGTCACCGTCGGCAAGTTCTATCCGCCGCACCGCGGCCACCGCCGCCTGATCGAGGCGGCCCGTAGCCGCTGCGACGAACTATTCGTGCTGGTCGCATCACGCCCTCGCGAAGATCCCCCCGCGGCGAAGCGGCTGGGCTGGCTGCAGCAGATGTTCCCCGAAGTCCACTTCATCCTTGTTGAGGACACCTATCCCGAAGCGCCTGCGGTTTGGGCTGAGGTCACAGTCCGAGAGCTCGGCTTCACGCCCGACGTCGCTTTCGCCGGGGAGGATTACGGCGCCGCCTGGGCGGGCGAGATGGGCTGCGGCTTCGAGATGGTGGACCGAACGCGGGGCGCCAGCGAATGCGCCGGACGCACCGTGCGATCTGATCCGATGGGGCATTGGCAATGCCTTGACCCGATCGTCCGGGCTTACTACGCCCGCCGTGTGGCTGTTGTGGGGGCAGAGTCGACGGGTACGACCACAATTGCCCGGAATCTGGCAGAGCACTATCAAACGGTCTTGGTTCCGGAATATGGCCGGGACTACTACGAGGACCGTATGCGGAGTGGCCGAGGCGGTGCTCCTTGGACGACGGCGGAGTTTGTGCAGATCGCGGAGCGCCAGGCCGAATGGGAGGAGCTTGCCGCCTGCCTCTCCGATAGGGTGCTGATCTGCGACACAGACCCGTTCGCAACCGAGATCTGGCACGAGCGCTACGTCGGCACAATTTCGCAAGAGGTGGCTCGCATCTCTGTCTCCCGGAGCTACGCCCTCTACATTCTTACCGGCACGGACATCCCGTTTGTTCAGGACGGTTTCAGGGATGGGGTGCACGTGCGCGAGTGGATGCACGAGCGAT
>VBGM01000166.1:18423-18862 GCA_005880855.1 Chloroflexota bacterium | reverse complement strand
ACATAGAACTTACCGTTCTGGGCGGGGCCCCCGAACCCGCACGGGGTCGTGGTCGTGCACAGCTGCTCGCCGGCGTACCAGATCAGGGTTGGAGTCAGAAATCCTGGGTTCTGACGTGGCTCGGGGGATGCTTGCGCGACGGGACCGCCATTGGTGTCGAGGATGCCGACCAGGTGATTGCCCTGAGCATTGAGCGATGAGAACGTGATGTGGCTTCCGTCCGAGCTCGGCCATGGGCGGATCCACTGCAGGCCCGGCGAAACCGTCTGCACCTTTCCGGTCGGCTCCCACAGCTGAATCCCGGCGGTGCTGCGGAAGTAAAAGCGCGCACCGTTCGCCGCCCAGGTGGCCATGGTGCCGTCCGCGCGGCTGTACATGCGCTTCCCATCCGAGAGCCGCACGATCTGAATCGGAGGAGTCGTCGTCGCTGCGTTCTTCT
>VBGM01000166.1:0-18373 GCA_005880855.1 Chloroflexota bacterium | reverse complement strand
ATCCACGCCACGGGCGCCAACGGTGCCCAGGTTGCTCAGGACCTTGTCCCCGGCTGCAGACAGGACGTGCCACTTCAGGCCGCCGGAGTCAGAGCTCAGGTAGCTGAGCCTCTGCCCATCAGGGCTCCATGCGTACACCCAACTCGCGTATCCACCAGAGCTCCACGCGCGCACCAGGCTTGTCGTGCTGGTCGTGAGGTCGACCAGGTACAGCGCGCCTGAGGCGCCGAGGCCGGTGCCCGACATCACGATGTAAGAGACGCGGGTTGAAGTAGCGAAGCGGAAGTAGGCGCCCCCGCTGAATCCGCAGCGGGTGACCGGATGCGTGAGATCGGTGACATCGCGAACCACAATCCCCTGGACCGCACGAAGCGTCACGAGGGCGAGCTGGTGTCCCGGCGGTACCTGCGACGAGCAGACGACAGCCATCGGAACAGGTGGAGTCGGTCCGCCGGGCGCCGGGCTCGGGAACGGAAGCGGAGACGCGCTTGGCGCTGACGAGGTCGCCGCGGCTGAAGGCGAGGTTTTTGCCGTGCTAGGGCTGTTGCCGCACGCGACAGCGAGCAGCATGAGCACGACCAGGAAGCGTTTCACCCGCGTGCATTCTGAGGCTACGGACGGTGTTTTCAGCCCCCGGCGAGGAGCCTGAATACAACCAGCCCGAATAGTGCGCAGGCCGGGATCACGATGCCGCGGTAGAGCGACCAATACCCCGCCCAGGCTTCTCTCAAGCGATCGAGGCGGCGGCCCGAGCCGAAAACAAGGGACCAGTAGATCGGTAGCGCCGCCCCGGTGTTGAGGGCAAGTGCCAGGAGCGCGATGCCGCCGGCGCCCGCGAGCCACACCTGGAGCGGCGCGGACGTGCCGAAGCCCGCCTGGATCCCCCAGGCGACCGCGGCCGCGACCAGGCCGAGCAAAGCCGGCGCGCCGAGGAGGAAAAAGGCGGCGAAGCTCACGACGACGAGCACGAGCATCAACGCCAGCGTCGCGACGATGCCGGCCAGGGCCGCGGCGGCGATCGTGGCGCCGCTCGCCTGCGGCGGGCTCTTGGCTGCGACGGGCGCGTATGCGAGCTGGGGCCGGTCGTTCTGCACCTGGCCGCCTCCCGATGCCCACACGGAGGTCCACGAATGCAGGTTGGCGTTTGACGTGAGGCCCGCAGCGATGCCGGCCGGGGCCACCGCGAGCACGAGGCCCACGGCGATGGCGGCCGCGTTGCGGCGGATGACGGCGATCGGCAGCCATATGCGCCGCGGTCTCCGGGTTCCGATGCCGGTCTCCATCAGGCGTTCGCGATCGAAGGTGGTGCCGCAAAGAACCGTGAGCGCGAAGCAGGCTGTGAGGGGCAGCAGCAACGAGCCGATCGCGAGCGGAGATCGGAATACGAAGAGCGCGAGCGGGAGGTCGGCGACAGCGGCCGAAACCGGTGACAAGAGGAACGACCACGCGCCTCCCGCCGCACCTTCGCGCGGGAAGAGCATGAACCCGAGCATGCGTCCCATCGCAGCCCAGTAGGCGGTCACCGCTGCGACGAACGCGAAGACGGGCAGCAAGTCCCACGGCGCGCTCTGTCCGAAAAGCGACAGCAGCGTCATGCCCGCGGCCATCCACAGCGTCACCCACACGGCGCTGACCACGGCTCCGGGCAGGACCTCGAGCCAGATGAGCGAGGGGTCGTCGATCGGTGTGTAGAGGAGCACCTCCAGGGATTGCTGGGCCTTCTCCCACCAGATTCCGATCGAGCTCTTGATCGACTCCAGGAGCGCGAACGACATGAAGAAGAGCGGGAGCAGCAGCCCGGCCTGCAGGGCGATGCCACCGGCGAATCTTTGTGTCAGCGATCCGACTCCCGGCAGCTGACCGAACAGCGACGTGGCGGCGACGAGGAGCAACACGAATGCATTCAGGTACATGACCCAGCTCAGGTCGCCGCGACGCCACCAGGAGCCGACGTAGAACGGGAGCGAGTGGCGCAGCAGCGGCCACTGCGAGCGCAGCGAGCCGAACATTCGCGGCGCGCTGATTCCTGACACGACGCGCGCCCGCGGCGCCGGGACCGGCGCCGGCTCAGGCAGCGGCTGGTCCATCGCGTTGAGGTAAACCGACTCGAGGCTCACCTGCTCCTCATCGAGCTCGTAATAGGGAGCGTCCTGGGAGGCCAGCCGCTTTTGCAGCTCGGCAGCGAAGTCGGCGCGTTCGGCCACCGTGGCCTGCCAGGCGAGGCTGTAAGTGATGCGATCGCCGGCCAGATCGAACGCCAGCGTGTGCTGCTGTAGCCAGCCCCGCAGTATCTCGGGATTTGATGGCGGGCGGCTGAGGCGGACCGCAAAACGCCTGCCGACGTCAGCCTCGCGCCGCAGCTCGTCCAGCGTGCCGTGGGTGACGATCACGCCGCGCCGCATGATCGCGATCCGATCCGCCATCAGCTCGGCCTCGCCGAGCACATGCGTGGTGACGATGAGCGCCGCGCCGCGTGCGCGCTGCTCGCCGAGGTAGTGGCGCATGTCGGCGGCCGCGACGGGGTCGAGGCCGGCGGTCGGCTCATCACAGAAGATCCAGTCCGGTTCGTGAAGGGTGGCTCGAATGAGCGCGACCTTCTGGGCCATGCCACGCGAGTACGCGGCGAGGATGGTGTCGGTGCGGTCCGCGAGCTCGAAACGCTCGAGCAGCGCGGCGATGCGCTTCGCGCGCAGGTCAGTCGGTACGCCGTACAGGTAGCCGAAGTGATCGAGGTATTCGACCGCGGTGTTACGGCCGTAAAGCCGAGCCTGGTCCGGCACCACCCCGAGGCGCGACCGCACCTCGTCCAGCTTCTCGGGCAGGCGCAGGCCGTCCAGCTCGATGAGGCCCGCGTCGGGCCGGAGGATGCCGCCCAGGCACCGGAGCGTCGTCGACTTGCCGGCGCCGTTCTGTCCGAGCAGCACCAGGATCTGCCCGCGCTCGACACGCAGGTCCACGCCGTTGACGGCATGGACGTCACCAAAGCTCTTGCGGAGGCCCTCGACCTTGATCAATCGAGTCTCTATTTGAACCGGTCGAGCAGGGGCTGAAGGCGGTTCATGACCTGCTGGTGGACGTGGTCTCTCGACGCGGTGGCGTCGAGACGCGCGAACCGCTGAGGTTCAGCCTGAGCCAAGTGGTCGTAGGCGGCAGCTACACGGTTGTGGAAGTCGATCGACTCGCGCTCGACGCGGTCGGGCTTCTTGCCCGCCTTGGCCAGGCGCTCGAGGCCGCTCTCGACCGGGACCGACAGCAGGAACGTGACGTCGGGGCGCGGAAACGTGGACGGCCAGGTCGTGGGCACGCCGCGGGCGCCGCCCTGGTAGGCAAGCGTGGAGTCGTGATAGCGATCGGCGACCACGATCTGGCCCGTTGCAAGCGCGGGCGCGATCACCTCTGCGATCAGCTGGCGGCGGGCTGCCATGAACAGATACATCTCCGCCTCGGCGTCGAGCT
Organism: Chloroflexota bacterium; assembly: GCA_005880855.1. GTDB lineage: Bacteria > Chloroflexota > Dormibacteria > Dormibacterales > Dormibacteraceae > UBA10449. The sequence goes on along the minus strand of VBGM01000166.1, from coordinate 14,917 downwards.
CGAGTGCGCCGTACAGGACGATCTCGCGAATCTTCTCGCCGAGCTCGTTGCCACCTGGCTCGCGAACCATCACCGGTTCGTTGCTCGCCAGCGCCTGTCCGAGGAGCTCCACCTGCGTGGTCTTGCCCGACCCTTCCGGGCCTTCGAAGGTGATGAAAAGGCCCGACATCTACCCGAGGGGGTCTTCGGGTGCGGGTGTGATGCGCAGGCGGCGCTGAGGCTCCTTGCCAGTGCTGCGTGCGGAGAGCTCGTTCTCGGCAACGAGCTGGTGCTGCAGCCGGCGAAGGTATGCGTTCTGCGGCGAGATCTCGATCGGGCGAAGTGTCGACTTCACCTGCTTGATGGCGGCCGCGGCCTCGGCGAGCGCGCGAGTAGTGGCCTCATCGTGCCTGTCGACTCCATAGATGCGTGTCAGCGCGTCGCGAATCTGCGTCACCGAGTTGCTCTTGAGGATGTGAATCGGAAGGCCGCGACTCTCCGCCTGGCGCAGGCTGTCCGGGCGCCGGCGGTAATGGTTCTTGAGCGTTAGCACCGCGCCCGCGCCGTCGAGGTTGCCGAGCACCCGCACGGGCAGGTCGAGGTCGCGGATCGACTGCTCGACGTGGTGACGGCTTACGCCGTAAGGAAAGATGCCGAGAGGCTTGTTGTTCGAGGATATGACGGGAGCTTCGGCAACTATCGCGGGTGTGGCGTCGACGTTCGAGATCACGCGCCCGTCCCGCGTCCGCATTCGAATCTTCGGCGTGAGCATCGGGCCACGCAGCGCGGTGTCGACGATCTCCGCAAGCGGCATGTGGATGGCGACGCGGTCACGGTCCTGGATCTCGACCAGCACGTCGAATGTCGGCGGCGCCTTGCGCTCGAGCACGGACTTCTGCGTGCCGCGGCGCCGCGCCTCCTCGTCCGACAGCGTCACGCTCTGGATGCCGCCGAGAAGGTCGTTCAGGGTTGGGTTGACGAGGAGGTTCTCCAGCGTTTGGCCGTGTGCGGTCGCGATGAGCTGCACACCGCGCTCGGCGATGGTCCGCGCCGCCCCGGCCTCGAGCTCGGTCCCGATTTCGTCGATGACGATGACCTCGGGCATGTGGTTCTCGACCGCTTCGATCATCACCGCGTGCTGGAGCAATGGCGTTCTCACCTGCATGCGCCGCGCGCGCCCGATACCGGGATGCGGGATGTCGCCGTCACCGCCGATCTCGTTGGACGTGTCGACGATGACCACGCGCTTGCGAAGCTCGTCGGCAAGCAGGCGCGCGCACTCGCGCAGCATCGTGGTCTTGCCGATGCCAGGGCGCCCGAGCAAGAGGATGCTCTGGCCGCTGATCACGATGTCGCGGATGATCTCGCCGGTGCCGGTGACCGCGCGGCCGACGCGCATCGTCAGGCCGGTGATGCGCCCGGAGCGGTTACGGATCGCGGAGACGCGGTGCAGGGTGCGCTCGATGCCGGCCCGGTTGTCGTCGCCGAACTGGCCGACGTTGTTCGCGACGTGGTCGAGGTCGGATCCCGACACCGGCCGGTCGGCGAGCAACACCTCGCGCCCAGGCACGCGGGCTTCCGGCTCGCGGCCGAGGTCGAGCACGATCTCCAGCAGCTCGCCGGGGTCGGTTCGCTCGTGCAGTGCTCGCGCGAGGTCCGTGGGCAGCGCCCGGGCGAGCAGCTCTATCTCTTCGTCCCAGTTGGACGCGCGGCTCGACATGTCTCGGTCTCGCTGCTGACTCATCCGAACGAAGGCACCAGTCCTTTCTCGGCCACGGGGACCCGAAGGGCCAGCTCCTTGACGAGGAGAAGCTGCGTCAGCAGCACACTGAACCCACGCCCTCGTAGGGCGTCGATCATGTGGGAATCATAGTGGCGCAGGCTCGACCAGGCCGGAGCATCCGTGTTCCCGAGCAGCGACAGGCCGAGGTCGGCCAGCTCGTCGGGCAACGGCCTCTCGGGCAGCGCCATGAAGCTGAGGGTGCTGGGGCGAGCGCCTGAGCTTCGCTCGACCTTCACCCAGCCCACCACCTCGACACGATCGATGACGACCTCCTCCTTGTTCGAGCCTCGTGGCGCGAGGCGCCCGGTCCACTCGCCATGCAGGGCGCGCCAATCCCGGTACGTTGGCGCTTCCAGCTGGGAGACGCCTTGAGGCGTGACTTTCCTGTACAGCTGGTAAAGCCGCCGCCCATCGCCACGCTTCATCTGGCGAGCCCCATCGGGGGACGCGGCCAGCCGCTGGCTCGTCTTCTCCGCGTAAACGACCACCTCGGTGGCGTACTGGCGGAAGCCACGGAGCCTGAAGACGGGCAAGAGCGCGTCGCGTTCCGGAAGGCGCACGAACAGCCGGTGCGCCCCACGCTCCAGCGCCTGGTTGCACAGGTGATCGACCAGCGCGGGCGCCACGGTGTCGGTGTCCGACCCTTCGGCCACCTGCAGGTTCAGCACCTGGAGCACCTTCGCGCGCGACAGCTCGAGGCCACGTTGCGAGCCGGAGGCCTGCACGTAGCCGACGACCTTGCCGCCCTCTTCCGCGACGTACATCAGCGACTCCTGCGCCAGGGGAAGGAATGCCGACAGGGTGGAGCTCAGCAGGGACCACAGCCTCGCCGCGGGCGGGTCCGTGTCGTTGAGCAGACGGTCGGCCGATCGGTGCATCTCCTCGATGCGCGACAGGTCGAGCACGCTCGCAGCCCTGAGCTTCATCGTTCGCTCGCCCTTTTGACGAGATCCTGGTGCAAGCGCCGGTCGCTCGTCAGCTCCGGATGAAAGCAGAGCGCGAGGATGTTGCCCTGGCGCAGCGCCACGGCACGACCTTCGTGCGTGGCAACGACCTCGGCGCTTCCGGTCGACTCCACCAGCGGCGACCTGATGAACACGCCCGGAAAAGACTTGCCGCCCAGGCCGGCGACCTCGAGCTCGGCCTCGAAGCTGTCGACCTGGCGGCCATAGCCGTTACGCCTCACCGCCACGTCGAGCAGGCCCATGCCCTTCTGGCCGTGCATCCCGTCGGTGACTTCGCGCGCGAGAACGATCATGCCCGCGCATGTCGCGAGCGTCGGCAATCCGCCGGTGATAGCGTCCCGCAGCGGTTCGAGCAGGCCGACGCGCTCCATCAGCATGGTCATAGTCGTGCTCTCGCCGCCCGGCAGCACGAGACCCTCGAGGCCCTCGAGGTCTTCGCGATTCTTGACGAGCCGCGTTCGCGCGCCGCTCGCCTCGAGTGCGCGCTTATGCTCAGCAAAAGCGCCCTGCATCGCCAGGACCCCGATCAGGGGAGCGTCGTTGCGCACCTGCTTGTTGACCGGGCGAGGTGAACGCGCCCGGCGACTACCAGCCTCTGGCAGCGAGCAGCTCTTCCTTCGGGATGGCGGGAATCTCGAGCCCGGGCATCGCCTTGCCGAGTCCAGCGGAAACTTCCGCGAGGATGTCCGGCTTGTCGTAGTACGTGGTGGCGGCGACGATCGCCTTGGCACGCTTCAAGGGGTCCTCGGACTTGAAGATGCCGGAGCCGACAAAGACGCCGTCAACGCCCAGCTGCATCATCAATGCGGCGTCCGCGGGAGTTGCAATGCCACCGGCCGCGAAGTTGACCACCGGCAACCGGCCCAGACGCTGGCTTTCGGCGAGCAGCTCGACCGGCGCGCCGATTTGCTTGGCTTCGTGGACGAGCTCGGCGTGGTTCATGCCCTGCAGCTTGCGAATGCCGGCGTTGACCGCGCGGGCGTGGCGCACGGCCTCGACGACGTTCCCAGTTCCCGCCTCGCCCTTGGTGCGGATCATCGCGGCGCCTTCCGCGATGCGGCGCAACGCCTCGCCGAGGTCGCGGCAGCCGCACACGAACGGGACCTTGAACGGGTGCTTGTCGATGTGGTTCTCCTCATCGGCCGGCGTGAGCACCTCGGACTCGTCGATGTAGTCGATGCCCATCGACTCGAGGATCTGCGCCTCGACGAAGTGGCCGATCCGGACCTTCGCCATCACCGGGATCGTCACCGCCTCCATGATCGAGCGGATCAGCGCGGGATCGGACATCCGCGCTACACCGCCTTCCTTGCGGATGTCTGCGGGAACCCGCTCGAGCGCCATGACGGCGCAGGCGCCGGCATCCTGGGCCATGCGTGCGTGCTCGGGCGTGACCACGTCCATGATCACGCCGCCCTTGAGCATCTGCGCAAGCCCGGCTTTGACCTTGAAAGAACCTTTCACGACCCGAGTTCCATTACGCGACCCGTTGCGTTCGGCCATTGGTCGAAATTCTACGCCGGGTCCCTGCGGCCCCCCTAACATCCAGGTTGTGGGCGGGCGGGCATGTATCGGGGGTGGCATGGCTGCCCTGGCGATGCTTCTCGCCGGCTCGCCGGTCGCGGCCGCCACCGACCTGACCACGCTCCTGGCGAACCCACCTGGGACCGATTGGGTCGACGTCGGGCCGGCGGCGGACAGGCTGGTGGGGACGTTCAGCTCGCACGACTACGCACTCTTCTTGAAGGCAGCCGGGTCCAGTCCTGGCAGCATCGAGACGGAGCTGAACCTCGACGGCTTCACTCGGGGCTACGGGCTCGAGTGGGAGCAGCGAGGCACCCAGGACCTGCTGGTGGAGCGGGTTTTCGAGTTCAAAGACTCTCGCGGAGCGGGCTTCTGGTACGGCACCCTGAAGAGCGGATCCGAGCGTGCCAAGCAGTACACCCGGGCGATCCCCATCCCGGCCTCGCTGCCCAACTCGTTCGGGGCGGTGCTCTACGCGCCTGGCAACGGCTACCAGTACCGTGTCGAGTTCGTCAAGGGCAACCTCGTCTTCGTGGTGCACATGGATTCGGATGTGAATGACCTGTCGCGACCTGCGGTTACCCAAGCCGCCGCGATGTTCGAGGCCGCGCCGGCCCGTACGGACGTGCCTCCGGGCGCCGGCCAGGCCGTGAACGACCTCGTCCGCAATGTCGAGATCGCCGCGGGTGCGTTGATCGTGTTCCTGGCGTTTGTCGCCGCGGGCGCCGTCCTGCTGGTCACACGCCGCAGACGACAGACGGTCGGGGTCCTCCCCGGCGGATTGACGATGTCGGCCGATGGAGCGTACTGGTGGGACGGCGCGCAGTGGCGCGAGGCCTCGATGGAGGTTCCGTCGACGGCGCAGCGCTCGCCGGATGGCGCGTATTGGTGGGATGGTCGTGCCTGGCGCCCGTCGCCTTCGACGCGGCCGTCCGGTTAGCTGGATTCCGATCAGTTTTGCGTTGGACTGAGGTACGGTGTTGAAAGTGGTCGCGAGCGGTCGGAAGCTGGCAGTCGCAGCCGTGCTGGCGGTCTCGTTGGCCTGCTGGGCGCCTGTCAGCGCCCTCGCCTGCGGCGGCACGTCCGGCGGAAGCGCAAGCCCCGCAAACGGGAACGCGGGCACGGCCGGGGGCGCCAACACAGCCACCGGGACCGCCGGAATCACAGGCAGCGCTGGACGTGATTTTGCCAATCCCCTGAGAACGATCGACCCTCGCGCCGCGACGGATGCCGCCGTGGCCGGTTTCACGTTTCTGCTCGGCCTGGCCGCGCTGTCGATCTGGGTGGCAGTGGTAATGCTGCGTCGGCGGCCTCACGCGATCCCTGCGGACCAGCTGTCACCGGACGGCAGATACTGGTGGGACGGGGCCTTCTGGCGGCCGCTCCCTCCGCGCTAGCCGAAGCCGGTTAGAGGCGCTCCAGCACCAGCGTTCGCTTGCTGGCGTACTCGTCGTCGGACAGCAAGCCGTCGCGGTGCAGGCGCGTGAGCATGTCCATCTCCTCGAGCACGTCGAGCAGGGGGGCCATGGTGCGCCGCGCCAGGTAGGCCTCTGAAGCCGTGCCGGCGTCTTCGCCGCGCGCGTCGAACTCGCGGATGAAGAAGAGCGCTTTGACCGCTGAGAAAGGGATCCCAAGCTTGCGAATCGGGCTGTCGGCCTGCTCGCCGTGGAGGTGCAGGACCACACCGTAACGATGCCGTTCCAGGGTGCCGTCCAGATGGCCGCGCAGCACCTCGCCGTCGAGGAACCGGATCGCCACCTTGCGGGTCGGAGTTTCGGAGGCGAGATTCTGGTCTCTGGGCAACTCCACCCACTTCACCGCCGTCAGCGGTATCCAGGCGGTCTCGTTGTTCTCCAGGCCGCCGGCGTCGTCGACCTCGACGAGGAAGTCCGGCTCGTCGAAATCGAGATCACGGGCGATCCCCTCGAGGGTCTCGTCGTCGAAGAAGCGGACGACTACCTTGGCCATGCCATCACCTACTCTACTAACCCTCATTTGGCGGGAGTCCTGCGGACAGTGTGGCGGCCCAATCGCCGCGAGCACTTGGCGCATGTGGCAATGTGGGCGCGTACCGATTCAGCCTGATTCCGTCGCAGCTTGCCGGCCAGGTAGGGAGCGAGCAATGGGGCCACCTCCTCATGAGTCAGATCGGTAGCGCTTTCGGACGCGAGGTACTCCTCCTTGAAGCGGAGCCGGGCACGGTAGAGGAGTGTCTCCACTGCGCTCTCAGACATCTTCAGGGTGCGGGCGATCTGGCGATAGCTCAAGTCCTGCAGCTCGCGGAGCGTTAGCACGAGCCGGTACTTCTCGGGCAATCGCTGGGCGACGGCCCATACGCGCCTCCGGGTCTCGTTGGATTCCTGCACGTCCACGGGGTCGAAGCTGCGTGAGGTCGACGGCAGGTTGGCCAGGAATTCGTCGTCCTCATCGTCCGACCCCTCCACCCTCAGGTCGCGCTGGCGCCGGCGCAGCTCGTCGAAGCAGAGGTTGCGGGCGACCGTGTGCACCCACCCCCCGAAGTTGAACGAATCGTCGACCCGATCCATCATGCGCAGCGCCTTCATAAAGGTTTCCTGCGCGATGTCCTCGGCGAGCAGTGCGTCACCAAGCTTGCGCCGAACGAGGCGGTAGATCGAAGCGACGTAGCGGCGGTGCAGCTCCTCGAAGGCGTGCACATCGCCGTTGCGATACGCCCGGACGAGCTCGACGTCGGTCGGGTCGACTCCGACTTTGGCCGCGATTTCAGGTTCGTCGGTCACAGCAACTCTTGAACGGCGCGGGCGGCTGCCCGGGTCAGTTCTGGTGCGGCGTCGTGCATGAGGACCTGCAGATTGTGCCCTCCCGGATCGCCCTCTTCAGCCAACGTAACGATCGAATCGACCCCCATCGAGCTCAGAGACTCCCAGCCGGGGCCCTTGCTGCCGGCCAGGAGCAGGACCGGGACGCCGGCCGCCCGGGCCCGCTTCGCCACCTCACCAGGTGCCTTCCCGTAAGCGGTCTGGGCGTCAACACGCCCCTCACCGGTGATCAGCAGGCTGGCCCCCGAGAGCGCTGCGTCGAAGCCACTCGCGTCGACCACCAGCGGAGCTCCAGGCACGAGCCTGGCGCCGAGGAAGGCGATCAGGCCCGCCCCGGCCCCGCCGGCGGCGCCGGCGCCGGGAATGTCCGCGACCTTCTTTTTCAGGTCGCGCTCGATCACCTCGGCGAGCCTCGCCAGGGCCTGATCGAGCTCGCGTACGGCTTCGTCGTCCGCGCCCTTCTGCGGTCCGTAGATGTGGCTGGCTCCTTGCGGCCCGACCAGCGGGTTGGTGACGTCGCTGGCGACCATCACGCTGATCGACCGCCACGCCGGGTCGAACCCCGATGTGTCGATCCGATCGAGGCGAGCTAGGGCAGCTCCGCCACGGGATAGGTCGTGGCCGCTCGCGTCGAGCAGCCGGTAGCCCAGCGCCTGGGCCATGCCGGCGCCGCCGTCGTTGGTGGCGGACCCGCCGATTCCCGCGATGATTTGCCCCACGCCCTGCCTGCGGACCGCGTCAAGCAGCTGGCCGAATCCATAGGTGGAGGTCTTTCGCGGGTCGCGCTTCTCGGCGGGAATGAGCGTGAGCCCGCTCGCCGAAGCCAGCTCGACCACGCCCGTGGAGCCTGCGTCGATCAGGCCATAGGTCGCGCGCACAGAGCCGCCAAGCGGGCCTTCGACCTCCACCGAGAGATACGTGCCCTTTTTCGCCGAGGCGAGTGCGTCCACCGTCCCTTCCCCGCCGTCGGCAACCGGGATCTCGACGACGTCCGCTTCGGGTCGGGCCTCGCGGACTCCGCGCGCGATGGCCGCGGCTGCTTGAGAAGCAGAGAGGCTGCCCTTGAACGAATTCGGCGCAACGACGACTTTCACCGCCGCTAATTCAATGCCATGTGGAGCCTTAGGCGGCCGTGGAGAGGGATTGGCCCGGCGAGGGGACGGAGTCCCCACCCCGAATCAATAGACGGGGATAGTCCAGTCCTTGAACTTCGGCGAGTCGCCGCGCACGGCGTCGAAGTAGATGCTCTGCAGCTCCTGCGTGAACTCCCCGACCTTGCCCGTGCCCACCCGCCGGCGGTCGACCTCGATCACCGGTGAGATTTGGGCTCCGGTCCCGCAGAGGAGCAGCTCGTCGCATGTGTAAAGCTCGGTACGGTCGATGCTCCGCTCGACCACGTTCTTGCCCAGCTCGCCCTTGATCAAATCCATGATCAGCGTGCGGGTCACGCCTTCGAGGATGTCGTCGGTGACCGGAGGCGTGACGAACACACCGTCCTTGAGCATGAACACATTCTCAGCCGAGCCTTCGGAAACGTGGCCGTCGATGGTCAGGACGATCGCCTCGTCAAACCCCGACTCGACCGCCTCCGACTTGGCGAGCGCCGACTGCGCGTAGGAGCCGGTGACCTTCGCGCGCGCGGGCAGCGACTGGTCGGGCAGCCGGCGCCACGAGCTGACCATGCACCGGATCCCAGACTCGACCTCAACATAATTGCCGAACGGGATCGCGTAGATGAAGAAGCTGTGATCAAGGTTGTGGAGGCGGACGCCGATCTCCTCGCTGGATGCAAATAGAAGGGGACGGATGTAGACGTCGGACTTGAACTGGTTGCGCCGAAGGAGCTCAACAGTGAGATTGACGAGCTCCTCGGTCGAGTACGGCACCGTCATCCGCATGATGTTTGCCGAGCGGTGCAGCCGCGCGTAGTGCGCGGGCGCGTGCAAGAGATGGAGCTGCTCCTGTTTCGAGTTCCAGTAAGCGCGGATGCCTTCGAAGCACCCGGTCCCGTAATGGAGCGCGTGCGTCATCAGCCCGAGCTTGATGTCGTGATAGCGGCCGAACTCGCCGTCGTAGAACACCCACGTGTTCGGATGGCTCACCGACTTTTTCGACGCAGCCTTCGACTTCGTTTCCACACCCATATTGGCCCTAATACTAATTGGGGACCTGCACACCGCCCTCGGCTTCTGAAAGAATCGCCCATGTGAGCCTCTACGGCATCATCGCGGACCTGCGCCGGAAGTACCCGACGCCGGCGGCGATGGAGACCCTGGACCTGGTCGTGGCCGAGTTGGGCCGCACGCGTGACAACCTCAAAGACGCTGTCGCCAACCTCGCCAAGAAGCCACTGCCGCCAGGCGGCAAGCCAGTGCTCGACGAGCTGGTGGCTCGGGCCCGCGAGGAAGGGGTCTACGACCTCGATTTCGGCCCCGACCCTTACGACCGGCCGCCCCCCGAGCCACTGGACGAGGGCACGGTCGGGATCGGAGCAGCGCTTGCGGTAACGTCGATTCTCGGCCTGGTGCTGGCGGCGGCCGCCGTTTACGCCGGCATCAACTCGATCCTGCACACGAGTGGCTGAGTTTTCCTTCGATGTCGTCTCGGAGTTCGATCCCGCCGAGCTCACCAATGCGCTCGACCAGGCGCGGCGAGAGGTGACCACCCGCTTCGACTTCAAAGACACCCAGACCATCTACGACCGACAGGGCGAGAAGATCCTGATCGAGTCGGCGAGCGAGGAGCGCGCGAAGGCGGCGCTCCAGGTGTTGCGCGAAAAGGCTGCCCGGCGCCAGATCTCGCCCAAGCTGCTCAAAGCCGGCGACCCCAAGACGGTCGGCAAGGGCCGCGGCCAGATCGAGGTGCAGCTCAACGCCGGCATCACGGACGAGCTCGCGCGCGACCTGCGCAAGCGGATCCAGACCGTGAGCCCCAAGCTCCAGGTGCGGATCCAGGGCGACCAGCTTCGAGTGGTGAGCAAGGACAAGGACACGCTGCAGGCCGCGATCAAGAACCTTCGCGAGGCCGAGGACATCCCGGTTCCCCTTCAGTTCACCAACTACAGGTAGGCCAGAAAGCCGGCCGGCCGATCAGGATAGTGGGGTGCTGGTGATACCCGCGATCGACATCATGAACGGCCACTGCGTCCGGCTCGTGCGCGGAGACTTCGATCAGCGGACCGTCTACTCAGATGACCCTGCGACGATCGCGGTGGACTTCGCGCGCGCAGGCGCGGAACGGCTGCATGTGGTCGATCTCGACGCCGCGCGCGGCGAGCATGACAACCGCACAGTCATCGAAGCCGTCATCGAGGCGGGGTTGACCATCCAGGTCGCGGGAGGCATCCGGACATCAGCGCAGGTCGAGGCGTGGATCAGCGCCGGAGCGGGTTCGGTGGTCATGGGCACAGCCGCGGTGCGCGAGCCGGAGCTGCTGGCCGAGTGCGCCCACAGCTTCCCCAGTCATGTCATGGCCGCGCTCGACGTACGAGACGGCCTGCCCGCTGTCAGCGGGTGGACCGAGACCGAGCCGCTCGACATCTCGGAGCTCATCCCACGCTGGAATGTGCTCCCGCTGGCGGGGATCATCCTCACCTGCACCGAGCGAGACGGCACCCTCGCCGGCCCGGACCTCGCAACGCTGGAGCGGGTGCTCGGCATGACCGAGCTGCCTGTGCAATACGGAGGCGGAATCTCGTCGCTGCACGACATTCGCCGCGTGCGCGAAGCGCGGGCCGCCGGAGTGATCCTCGGGCGGTCGCTCTATGAGGGCAAGCTTTCGCTGGAGCAGGCCCTGGCTCTATGACCAGCGGTCGAACCGCCGTGGCGGTGGCGGCGCTGGTCGTGACTCTCATCACGGCCACCGGTTGCGGTGAACGCGAGGCGGCCGACGACCAGGGGTTTCACCAGGATGTCGTCAACGGCAGCAATGGCGCCGAGGTCACGTTCGACGCCACGCTGGTGAACGACCCGATACAGTCGGGTGACCACGAGCATCTCGTGGTCAAGGCCGCCACGGGTGAAAGGCTCGAGGTCGATCACAACACGAAGCTCGCCACTTACGTGCCCGCCCACTCCGGCGACGGGGTCATCATCCACGGGCAGCTCTACATCGATCCCGGTCCCGTGGTCGGAGTCCACTGCACCCACTCGCACACCTCCACCGGGTGCCCCAACCCGGGCTGGATCGAGCTCGCGGGTAACTATTACGAGTAGGAACAGCCAGATCCGGCTTGCGCGTTGTCCATAGAGAGAACAATTACCAACGAGTGAGCCAGAAGAGAACCGGAACCGGCCGGAACAGCTTGTTCAGCAACCTGGGAGCCGGCGACTTCAACCCCTTGGACAGGGCGATGAAGATCCTGGGCAACATCGGACGCAAGGTTGTCCGCCGCCAGAGGTGCTGTGGGAACTACGGCGACCCAGGGTGTTGAATGACGATCGCAGAGGCCCGTGCGGCCGGCCTGGTCAAGTAAGCAATAAATGATCGCTCGAGCCACCGCGCTCGGCCTGGTCATCCCGGCCTTGCTGATGCCGTCTTGCAATTCCAAACCGACCGCCGCGACGCCTGTGTGCCATTCCTGGCTCCCAGCAATCGGTTCGACTGCCGTAACGCTTCCGTCTGGCTCTGGGATCCTGGTGTTCGACCGGCTCGATGACGCCACGACCTCCGATGCCACCTGGATGTGGTCTGGGTCCTGTTGGAGCGAGGAGCCGGCTTTCGTGGGGCATCCGGTTTTCGGTCCGGCGCTGGCTTCTGACCCGTCGACGTCGAGCGTCGTCGCATATGGCGGTTGGGACGCGACCGCTTCCGACGCATATGTGGCGCGCTACGAGACCTGGCAATTCCGTGGCGGGAGGTGGACTCAAGTGCTCGGAAGTGGTCCGAGGCTCGCCGGCCCGACTGCGATCGACGACCCGCGCCTCGGAGGCGTCTTCCTGATTGGAGCCGACGCGGATACCGAAGAGACGTGGTTGTTGTCGAAGTCGGGCTGGCGCCAGCTGCATCCAGAACACTCGCCTTCGTCGCGGCTAGGAGCGAGTCTGGGGATCGATCCAGCTACCGGTGACCCGATTGCGTTCGGCGGCTTTCGAATCCCCAAAGACTCGATGACAAACACCTGGCGATGGACTGGGTCGGACTGGCTGCTGGAGCGGGCCGCCACCAACGAGCTGTACCTACCGGTTTCGGGCATCGTCGTGGCCGATCGTCACTCGCTCTGGTTGCTTGCGAACGCCCCTTATTCGAACCAAGTCGAGCTGTGGCGTTGGTCGGCCGGCACGTGGGCCCCGGTCACCACCAGCACTCCGGGGCCGCGGCTGCTGGGCTTCGGAGCCGCATTCGACGGACGCGAAATCCTGGTTTTCGGCGGACTCGATGAAACCCCTGGCACCGGAGGCAAGCTGAGCACCGCCGAGTGGGCGTGGAACGGCAAGAGCTGGCACCGGCTCCACTGATGAGCGCCGGCCGAAGCTAGGGCTTTCGCGCCACCAGAAAGCTCGCGGCCTGGGCGACCGGGCGAATTACGAGCTCGTCGACGTCAACATGCGGTGGGCGCGTGACGGCATACACGATGGTGTCGGCGATGTCCGCCGCCACCAGCGGCTTCACACCTTTATAGACAGACTCGGCCGCATCGCGATCGCCGTGGAAGCGCACCACGCTGAACTCGGTCTTGACCATGCCCGGCATGACCTCGGTGACGCGGATGGGCTCTCCGTTCAGCTCAAGCCGCAGCGTGCGCGAGATGGCGTGCACCGCGTGCTTGGTCGCGGTGTAGCCAGCGCCGCCTTTGTACACTTCGAATCCCGCGATCGAGCCGAGGTTGACGATGTGTCCGTGCCGCGCCTTTCTTATCAGAGGCAAGCTGGCGCGCGTCACTCGCAGGAGCCCGAGCACGTTTGCCTCCCACATCTCGATCCAGTCCTCGTCTTTGCCTTCCGCGATCGGCGCGAGTCCGCGCGCGAGTCCGGCATTGTTGACGAGCACGTCGATGCGCCCGAATTTCTTCTTCACTTCGGCGACGAAGGCATCGATGCTCTCGAGCCTGGTCACGTCGAGGGGCAGCGCGAGCCCGGACTCGCCTACCACGCGCCGTACTCGCTCCAATCGGCGCGCACCGGCCGCGATCTGGTAGCCGGCGCGGCCCAATCCCACCACCGTGGCGGCGCCAATACCGGACGAAGCTCCGGTTACCACGGCCACAGGTCGATAACCGCTTGCCACTCATTACCCCCGATAAACGTCGCGACGCCGTCAAGAATGTACGCTAGGGACGATGCTCGAGGTGCTGGCGGGGCTGGTCGCCGGTCTTCTGATCGTTGCCGGGATCCTCGTCATGCTGGGACCCAACGCGAAAGGCCTGGTGCGGCGCGTCGCCGTCCTGCGCCGCCGCCGACCTTCATTGTCGGCATTCCAGCCTCCCAAGCCGCGTGAGGTCGTCGCCACGGGTCTCAACCCGAAGACGCAGCGAGTGCTCGTGGCCGCGTCCCGCCTTGGCAATTGGCTGCGCGCGCAGAACCATGAAGAGGTCGCGCGCGAGCTTCGCAGCGCGGCAGGCCGCATGACCAGCGACGAGCCGTCGGGGCTGTACGCGATGCAGACCGCCCTCCGCAGGCTTCGAACGTTGAGCCTCGACGACCGCGGTGCTCAGGAACGCCTGAGAACGCTGTCGAACGAGCTGCGAGACGCGGTTCAGGATCGCTTCGAGCAGCTGGAGCTTTTGCCCTTCCGCCGACCGTAGCTTTCTGGGGCATGGCCCCGTTCTATCTAGGTGCGAGCGGACACAGCACCGCTCATCTGAACGTCATCCCAGAGATTCGCCATCGCTCGCACGCCACCGTCCCTGCTCATATGGGATCCCGGCGAAGCGCCTCCGGACGGAGCTCGCGCGCCAGCTCGACCTCCGCAGGCGAAAGCAGGCAGAACTCCGGCGGCGGACCGAGCACCATCATCCGGCGCCACAGGCTCGTGCCTGGCCGGCCCGTGAACGGCTGCATCCGCTCATACAGATCGGCATAACCGCTGCCTGCCGGTTTCGAAAAATGGGTCTCAAAGCCCGCCAAGGACTCGCCTTCGCCCGCGGCGAGGCTGTACAGCTTGCCGACCCCGTCCACCGCCATCCTGGCCGCGGCATCGTGCACCGGCGTGCGGGCGCCGCTCACGGCGGCCTCGTTGAGCGCATCGAGAGCCGCCGAGTCGGCGACGAGATACCAGTCGCTGTAGCGATCTCCGACCCGGAACGTGGACGAGCTCAGAAACCCGGCCGGCGCTGCGCTCGCCAGCGTGGCGTGGAAACGCCGGAGCGCAGCCTCATAGTCGGCGACGTCCACACTGCCGGCGGGACGATGGCTGAAGACGTAGGCAAGCATCGTCCTACTCGGCCTTGGCCTTGCTCGCTTTTGAACCCTTCGGGCCCTTACCGCCTTCGATGTATTTCTTCAGGGCCGACATATTGCGGCGAATGCCGTCGGCGTACTGGCCCGCAAGCAGGCCGCCGGCGAAGCGCAGGAAGCCTGCGAGCTCGTAGTCCATCTCATAAACGACATGCGTCCGCCCGTCCTTCTCCGTGTATGTGTACGACCAGGTTCCTTTCAGCGGACCGCGAATGAATTTCCCGGCGCACTTCTTCGGCTTGTTGTAGATGCTCTGCTCGACCTCGAGCGTCTCCTTCAACCCCCCTGGCAGATCCAGGTGATAGCGGTAGCGGGTGCCCTTGGCCGGCGGGCCAGCATCCAGCTTCTCGATTTTCGCCACGTGGCTCGACCATTTGGGCGCGTTGGTCGCGTCCTCCTGCACCACCGCCCACACGCGATCGGCGGGCGCGTCGATGTCGACCTCCTCTCGCAGTTTGGTCACCCTGCGATTAT